>DATHKX010000073.1:0-107341 GCA_035488835.1 Gemmatimonadales bacterium | reverse complement strand
GTGCTCGAGCCCCGCCAGAAGCGGCTCGAGGTCAAGAGGGCAATGCGCAGCGGGCGGGTGGCTAGCGCGGCCACCGGTTGTTGGCGCGATCGACGTCGGGGTAGATCCCCTTCGGGTCCACCGCGACGCCGGCGACCGATTGCCCCGTCCCGGTTCGGATCCGCGCCGTGAATCGGCTGCCCAGGTTCCACATCTCGATCGGGAGCTCGCGAATCTCGCTCGAGCCGTCGGCGTAGCGGAGCTCGAGCGTCACGGGCAACACCATCTGTCCGCGATTCGACAGGAAAACGAACGCCGTGTCGCCCGCGGCGGTGACGGAGTCGACCGCCTGGTCGAGGCGAGCCGTGGTGTACACCCAGGCGCGCCAGAACCAGTCGAGGTCTCGTCCCGACACGTTCTCGATCGTGCGGAAGAAGTCGGCGGGCTGCGGGTGCTTGAATGTCCAGCGGCGCACGTACTCGCGCAGGGCGCGCTCGAACGCCTCTTTCCCCAGTACCGCGTCCCGCAGCACCGAGAGCATCAACGCGGGCTTTTGGTACGCGGTCCAGGCGAGATCACGCGACTCGACCGGCTTGGTGATCAACGGCTGCTCGATCCCCGGGACGGCCGAGACCCGATAGGCGGTGAGCAGCTCCCGCCGCACGGTGTCGCCGTACGCCGTTCCCTTGAAGTACCCCTCGGCCGAACCGTAGTCGATGAAGCTGTTGAACCCCTCGTCCATCCAGGGATAGCGGCGCTCATCCGAGCCGACCATCATCGGGAACCACTCGTGGCCGAATTCGTGCGTCAGCACCCAGTACTGGTCCTCGCGCTTTTCGATGGACGGCACGAACGTCAGCATCGGGTACTCCATCCCCTCGACCAGTCCTTCGACCGTGGTGGCGTGCGGCCACGGGTACATCCCCCACGTCTCGCTGAAGTGCTTGATCGTGAACCACGCCATCCGGTTCGCTTCTTCCCACGGCGTGGCGCTCGGCCGGTAGAACGTTTGGATCAGGACACCGTTCCAGGCCGATGCGTCCCACCGATAGTCGGGGGACGCGGCCCAGGCGAAGTCGCGCACCCGCTTGGCCGCGAAGTGCCAGGTCTTCGTGCCGGGACGCCGCTCGGCGCCGTTCGCGACCGCCTCGTCCTTCGTGATGATCTGCACCCGGTCGGCGGAGCCCCCGCTCCGAGCTCGTGCGAGCCGCGCCCGCGTGGCGGGGCTCCACACCGCGAGCGGATTCTGCACGGTGCCGGTGGCGGCCACGACGAATCCCGCGGGCAGCGTGAGCGTCACGTCGAAGTCACCGTACTCGAGGTAGAACTCGCCGGCGCCGATATAGGGCAGGGGATTCCAGCCGTGCACGTCGTCGTATACCACCATGCGCGGATACCACTGGCCCATCTCGTACAGGCGCGTTCCGACCCGTCCCATGCGGCCGCCGCCGTACGGCGGCACGGGGAAGTGCCACGCGACGTCGAAGTCGATCATCCCCTTGGGGGCGAGCGGGCGCGGCAGCTCCACCTGCATCATCGTCCCGTACTCCGTGCGCCGCAGCTCCCTGCCCGCCAGGGCGAAGCGCTCGATCGTGATCCCGCCGATGAATCCCTTGCCGGTGAAGTCGAACACCGCGCCACCGGCGAAGTGCAGCGGCGGCTGGTTCAGGGCATAGGTCACGCTGTTCTTCGCGAAGATGTTCTGCTCGATCTGCACCCAGACGAACCGCAGTGTGTCGGGAGAATGATTCTCGTAGTGGATCCGCTCGGTGCCGCGGAGCAGCGAGCCCGCCGTGTCGAGCGTCGCATGGATCACGTAGTCCGCCCGCTGTTGCCAGTAGTCCGGGCCGGGCGCGCCCGATGCCGCGCGCACCCGGTTCGGCGGGGGGAGCGGGAGCGCGCGAAACGGGGATGTGTCGGCGACGGACGCTTGAAGCGCCAGCAGAACCGCGGCGAGAAGCGGCATCGGGGGGGCTACTCTTGGATGACCGTGATCTTGAACCCGTCCGGGTCGGTGAGCGCGAACGCCCAGTCACCCCACGGGGTTTCGGACGGCTCGCGGTCCAGCGCCCACCCGTTCGCCTTGACGCGTGCGGCCACGGAGATGATGTCCTGGACCGTCGCTACCCACAGGCGGAAGCCGTCGCCCTTCTTCCGGTCCCGTCCTTTGGCGAAATCGTCCTGGCCGAGCATGATGTCGCAGCTGCCGGCTTTCATCTGGATGCCCCGGACCTTTCCCTCGTGTTCCCACCGCTCGCCGACGACGAACCCCAGCACGTCGCGATACCAGGCGACGCTCTTGTCCAGGTCGCTGACGGTGAACGACGCGGCCATGGAGCGGAGCCGCAGCGACTCAGGTTGCTGGCGTTGGGGCCGGGCCGCCGGGCGCTTCGGGGCGGGACGCCGGACCTTCTTTTTCTTCTTCGTGGCCATCGTCGGACTTCCTCTCTGTCGCGGGCGACACGCGTCCCAAGCGTAGCGCCCCCCTGGCGGTTCCGCCAGATTTCCGGCTCTCACCTTCAGCGGAGTCGGGACGATGCCCACGAGTCAAGCGATGGCGGTCTGGGAAGGCAAGCTCAAGGACGGGAAGGGAGATTTCAAGGCCGGGAGCAGCTCGTTCAGCGGTCCGTACACGTTTGCAACCCGGTTCGAGGGGAAGCAAGGCACGAACCCCGAGGAGCTCATTGCGGCGGCGCACGCCGCCTGTTTCAGCATGGCGCTGTCGGCCGGCCTCGAAAAGGCCGGGAAGCCCGTCACCCGGGTCGAGACCACCGCGGCGTGCACCCTGGAAATGGTGGAGGGTGCGCCCAAAATCACCAAGATGGAGCTCAAAGTGCGGGGTCGGGTCCCGGGCCTGGACCAGGCCGGATTCCAGAAGGCCGCCGAGGAGGCAAAGCGCGGGTGCCCGGTGTCGAAAGCGCTCGCCGGCATCCCGCAGATCACGCTGGACGCAACCTTGGAGTAGGGACGGGTGAAGGGAGACGAGGGGCGGGTGTGGACGGTGTACATGGTTCGCTGTCGTGACGGCTCGCTGTACACGGGCATCACCAACGACCTCCCGAAACGCCTGGTACGGCATGGAGCGGGGACCGCGAGCGCGTACACGCGCTCGCGCCGCCCCGTGCGCCTGGTGTTTCAGGAGCGCCAGCCGGACCGGTCGGCGGCCCTGCGGCGCGAGGCCGCGCTGCGGCGGCTGTCGCGCGTCCAGAAGCTCACACTCGTCCAGGGCGCACGATGAGGCCCAAAATAGGGTCCAAAATGAGGATAGACCGGCGCGATCTCGTCGGTCTTGTGGTCGCTCTCCTCATTGCGGCCGCGTGCGTCCGGCTTGGGGTATGGCAGCTCGATCGCTTGCACCAGCGGCGGGAGCGCAACGCCGCGCTGCTCGCCGCCCACGCCCGTCCGCTGCTCGACGTCACCGGGTCGCTCCTGGCCGACTCGGCCCGCGACCGCCGCCTGCACGCGCGGGGCGTCTACGACTATGCGCGGGAGCGGCTGTGGCGCGCCCGGAGCTACCAGGGAGTGCCCGGCGTGGACCTCGTGACGCCGCTCCGGTTCGCCGACGGCGCGGCGGTGCTGGTGGATCGGGGCTGGGCGCCGTCGCCGGACGCGTATCACCTGGACCAACCGGCGTACCGGGAAGGGGACAGCGCGGTCGTCCTCGGACTCGGCATGCTCGCACCCCGGGCTCGGGGGGACGTGGACCCGGCGGCGCTCCGGGATTCGGTTCCGTACCCGCTCTTGCCCTTTGTCATCCAGCAACTGCCGCCCTCTGCCGCCCCTGACCGCCCTCTGCCGCCCGGTCTTATCCGCTGGCCCATCCCTGAGCTCTCCGACGGCCCCCACCTTTCCTACGCCATCCAGTGGTTCAGCTTCGCGGTAATCATCGTGGTGGGGTCGGTCGCGCTGGCCCGGAAACGGGCCGCCGAGGCTGAATTGGAGCTTCGGGGGAGGGGGCGGGGTACCATTAACGCCCTGTCCTAGCTATATTTAGCGACATTCGACCCGCGGTGTGCTGATAGCCCGCTTTGTGCACCCGTGGGCCTTTTCTTGTGCCGTTCGAAAGGAGTTCGCTCGAGATGCCTGCAGCTCTCCCGCTCAAAGATCCTGTGAAGGTGGGTCAACTGCTCCGGCGTCGCCTGCGGGAGCTCAAGCGCACGCCGCGCGAGCTCGCCGAGGCGGTTCAGGTTTCCGAAGACTATATGGCAGACCTGGTGTCAGGCCGGCGCCGTCCCCCGGCCCCGGGCCGCAGCGACCTGTATGCTCCCATGACCAAGTTCTTGCGGCTGCACCGCAACGACTTGCCGACGTGTGCCCGCGCCGAGCGGGCGGCGGCGGTGGCCGGCGGGCGGCCCGACCCGGAGGTGTGCCGCCAGGTGCTGGAGCTGTGCGCGCCCGAGCGTCAGCGGCTGCTGCAGCGGCGGTTCGCGCGACCGGAGGGTGGCGAGCTCGAGCGGGTCATCGTCGGCCGGTTGCTCTTGGTGGCGCAAGGATTTGTGAACCGTAAGCTCGAGGACGAAGTCGGGTTGCGGATGGCGGCGGTGCGGGAGGGGTGCACGTACCTCCAGGCCCGGATGCGCCTGCTCGAGTTCCTCGATGCCGATGCCGCGTCGCTCACGCCGCGCGACTGTGACGAGTTCCTGCGCCCGCGCATCACGACGTGGGATATCGATCTGGATACGCACGCGATGCGGATCGTGCTCAAATAATGCAAACGGCGCCGTCCCAAAGGGACGGCGCCGCTCGTGTTTGTACCGGTCGTGCGCTCGGTTAGAGCTTCACGACATTCTGCGCCGCCGGACCCTTCTGTCCCTGCACGACGTCGAACTCGACCCGCTCGCCCTCGGCGAGCGACTTGAACCCTTGTGCCTGGATCGCGGTGTGGTGCACGAAGCAGTCCTTCTCGCCGTTCTCGGGCGTGATGAAACCAAAGCCCTTCGCGTCGTTGAACCACTTCACGACTCCGGTGATGCGTGCCATCTTGCTGTACTCCTGACTTAATGTTGTTCGCGACGTCGTGCGGACTTCACCTTGCGGCGTGCCGCTGCCTTGTCCTTCCGTCGCCGTAGAGCGCCAGGGCTCTCGTAGAAGCGTTTCCGCTTCATGTCCTGAAACAGTCCGGCTTTCGTGATCTGGCGACGGAACTTCTTCAACACGTATTCCAAACGGTCGCCGTCGCCTACGGTCACTTCCACGCGGTCTCTCCAGTCCAGTAGCCCCAGAAACGAAACGACCCGGGCGGTAGCCCAGGTCCTATAGAAACAGTCTCTGGTTCGTTATCGCTCGCGGTGGATGATCGCCGGGGGGGCGTGATTTGTCAACACCCTTGCTTGACGCGTGTGCTCAGGGTCTCCAGGTTTACGCCTCCGTTCCCGGCACGCCGTCGCTTTCGACCCCGGAGTCCAGTGATGCGAAGGCTTTTCACCGCGACGCTCCTCGCCGCCGTCATCCCCTGCCTGCCCCTTCCCGCCCAGCGGGCGGACACCCTGCCGTTAAAGCCGACGCGCGCGGTCGACTTTACCACGTCGGAAGGGACCTGGATCTCGCTCGATGTGTCGCCCGACGGACAGACGATTGTGTTCGAGCTGCTGGGAGACCTATACACCATCCCCGTGACGGGGGGCGAGGCGAAGCGCATCACCGCGGGCCCCCCCTTCGACACGCAGCCACGCTATTCCCCCGACGGCAAGACCATCGTGTTCCTCTCCGACCGCTCGGGCTCCGAGAACGTGTGGCTGTGCGATGCCGACGGCTCGCACCCGCGCGCGCTCACCAAGGGCGAGAAGAATCTCTATGCCTCGCCCGAGTGGACGCCCGACGGGCAGTACGTCGTCGCGTCCAGAACGTCGATGCCGATCGGCAGCGTGTACGAGATCTGGCTGTACCACAAGGACGGCGGCAGCGGGATCAGCCTGACCAAGGACGACAAGGGGCCGGCGCCCGGGCCGCCGGGGCGGGGCACTCAGAACAACGCGCTGGGCGCGGCGTTCGGACCCGACGGTCGCTATATGTGGTACGCCCGCCACCGGGGGGGGTTCGGCTACAACCTGGATCTCCCGGAGTGGCAGCTCGCCATCTACGACCGCCAGACCGGGAAGGTGTTCAACCAGACCGATCTGTACGGCAGCGCGATGCGTCCGGTGCTCTCACCGGACGGCAAGTGGCTCGTCTATGCGACGCGCTACGATGCGGAAACGGGCCTGCGACTGCGCAACCTGTCGACAGGCGACGAGCGGTGGCTGGTCTACCCGGTGCAACGCGACGACCAGGAGTCGCGCTTCACCCGCGACCTGATGCCGGGATCGTCCTTCACCTCCGACTCCAAGGCGCTGGTCGTATCGTACGGCGGGAAGATCTGGCGCGTCGAGGTGCCTTCGGGTCAGGCGACGCCCATCCCGTTCACGGCGAAGGTGCACCAGGACCTGGGGCCCCTGGTCCGGTTCGACACCCGGGTGGATACGGGCGACGTGGTCGTGAAGCAGATCCGGGACGCGAGCCCGTCACCCGACGGCAAGCGTCTGGCGTTCAGCGCCCTCGACAAGCTGTACGTGATGGACCTGCCGGGAGGCACGCCTCGCCGCCTCACGACCGACAGCGTGCACGAGCAGGTGCCCGCCTGGTCGCCCGACGGGCAGTGGATCGCGTACGTCACGTGGACGGATCAAGGCGGCTATGTCCAGAAGATCCGCGCGGACAGCCGCGGCAAAGGGCAGCGACTCACGCCCGAGCCCGCCTTCTACGATCACCCCGTGTGGTCCCCCGATGGGCAACGCATCGTGGCGATCAGGGGGCCGCGCGCGCCGCGCGTGGCGGAGCACTTCGGGCCGGGCTACGAGCTCGATTGGGTGCCCGCCGCGGGCGGCGCGCCCACGCGCATCACGCCGATCTCGGGCGGTGGCCGTCCGCACTTCAGCCGCGACCCGAACCGCATCTACATCTACGAAGCCAATGAGGGCCTCGTCTCGGTGCGCTACGACGGCACCGACCGGCGCGTGCACATTAAGGTCACCGGCTTCACCCCCAACTTCGTCGCCACCCCCGAGCCGTTTCCAGCGGACGAGGTCCTGATCGCGCCGGATTCGGGCCGCGTGCTCGCGACTTCGAGCAACTACGTGTACCTGGTCACGCTGCCGCTGGTGGGCGCTACGCCGCCCGCGATCAACGTGGCGGACACGGCAGCGGCGTCGTTTCCCGTACACCGGCTCACCCGCGTCGGCGGCGACTTCATCGGCTGGGCGCCCGACGGGAAGACCGCGTACTGGTCGGTGGGGCGCAGCTTCTTCCGATACAGCCCCGCCCTGGGTGATTCGCTCGCCAAGGCGAAGGCCCGCGCCGACTCGATCCGCGCCGACTCACTCAAGCAGGCTACCAAAGAGAAGCCCGATTCCGCGGGGAAAGTCCGCGTGGATTCCCTCGCCAAGCTCCCGGCGTACGAGGGCGAGCGCGTCGATGTGACGATTCGCGTGCCGCGCGATGTGCCGCGCGGGTCGGTCGTGCTGCGGGGTGCCCGCATCGTCTCGATGAAGGGCGACGAGCTGATCGAGAAGGGCGACCTGGTCGCGACCGACAACCGCATCGTGTGCGTCGCCGCGACGTGCACCGCACCTGCCGGGGCCCGCGTCATCGACGTGGCGGGCAAGACCATCATCCCGGGGCTGATCGACATCCACGCCCATCCGTGGCCCACGTGGGGCATCCACGAGACGGCGGTGTGGAAGTATCTCGCGAATCTGGCGTGGGGCGTCACCACCACGCGCGATCCGCAGACCGCGACGACCGACGTCCTCACCTACGCCGATCAGGTCGAGACCGGGGAGCTGATCGGGCCCCGGATCTATCATACCGGGCCTGGCGTGTTCGGCGCGTTTCTCGAGGAAAACTGGACCAGCCTCGATGACGTGCGGAGCACGCTGAAGCGCTACAGCGAGTTCTACCACACGAACACCATCAAGCAGTACATGGCGGGGAACCGGAAGCAGCGCCAGTGGGTGATCATGGCGGCGCAGGAGCTCGGCCTGATGCCCACGATCGAAGGCGGGCTGGACTTCAAGATGAACCAGACCGTCCAGCTGGACGGCTATCCCGGGTCGGAGCACAGCTTCCCGATCATGCCGCTCTACACCGACGCGGTGCAGCTGGCCGCGCAGTCGGGGATCACCTACACCCCGACGCTGCTGGTGTCGTACGGCGGGCCGTTCAGCGAGAACTACTTCTACGAGCGCTACGACATTCACGACAACCCGAAAATCCGGCGCTTCATCCCGCACGAGGAAATCGATCAGCGGGCCGAGCGCCGGCCCTGGTTCCGCGAGAACCAATACGTATTCCCGCGCATCGCCGCATCCGCGGCTGCCATCGTCCGGGCCGGCGGCCACGTCGGCATGGGGTGTCACGGCCAGCTCGACGGGCTGGGCTGCCACTGGGAGCTGTGGGCCATGGTGGGTGGTGGGATGACGCCGCGGGAGGCGCTGAAGGCCGGCACGCTCGACGGCGCGCACGGCATCGGGATGGACCGCGACCTCGGCTCGCTCGAGCCCGGCAAGCTGGCTGATCTCGTGGTACTGGACGCGAATCCGCTCGACGACATCCACAACACCGAGAAGGTCCGGTACGTGATGAAGAACGGGCGGCTGTATGAAGGCGAGACGCTGAACGAGGTCTGGCCGCGGGAAAAACCGCTGCCGCCGATGTGGTGGTGGGACAAAGAACCAAAGGGCGTCAAGTAGAGACGTCACGGAGAGACGTCGCGGAAAGTCGTCACAGAGAACCGTAACTACGTCTCACCGTGACGCCTCTCCGTGACGTCGTTGACTTAGCTGGGCGACCCCACTAGCTTACGCCCCGTAGTTCACAGAACCGCGAGCTGGCATCCTTCCGAAGGACGGTCCCGCTCAGGAGCGGGTTCCGGCGCTGTACACACGCCCGGTCTCATTCCCCAGGTTCACAACCAGAGTGACGCTGCAGCGCGGTGGCATGAGCCACCGGCAGCGTGCGTGTGTGTGTATTGCGAAAGGAAGCAATCAGTAATGCCATTTACAGCTCTCGGGCTCGCGCCCGAGCTCGTGCGCGCCGTGGCCGACGAAGGCTACGAGCAGCCCACCCCCATTCAACTGGAAGCGATTCCGCTCGCGCTCGCGGGACGCGACCTCATCGGATCCGCCCAGACCGGCACCGGCAAGACGGCGGCGTTCATGCTGCCGATCCTGCAGCGCCTGTCGCGCAACGGCGTGAAGCACGTGCTGCGCGCCCTCATCCTGGTACCCACGCGTGAGCTCGCCGAGCAGGTGTTGCAGAGCGCGCGAGCGTACGGGCGCCATCTGGACGTCAGCGCCGCGGCCATCTACGGCGGCGTGGGCATGGAGCCGCAGACCCGCGCGCTCGCGCGCGGGACCGACATCGTGGTCGCGACCCCGGGCCGCCTGCTCGACCACATGGAGCGCGGCCACGTGGATTTCTCGCGGCTCGAGGTGCTGGTGCTCGACGAGGCGGACCGCATGCTCGACATGGGATTCGCGCCGGACGTGCGTCGCATCCTCCGGGCGCTCCCCGCAAAGCGGCAGACGATGCTCTTCTCGGCGACGATATCGCTCGAGGTGGATGCGCTCGCCCGCACGGCGCTCGACAGCCACGCCTCGGTCGAGATCGGCCGGCGGGCGAGGCCCGCGGAAGGCATCGAGCACGTGGTGGTCGCGACCGACAAGCTCCAGAAGCGTGGTGTGCTCGCGCGCATCCTGCAGGCGAAGCCGGCGGGCCAGACGCTGGTGTTCACGCGCACGAAGTACGGCGCGGACAAACTGGTGACGTTCCTGCGGCGCGAGGGGATCCCCGCGCACGCCATCCACGGCGACAAGGCCCAGAGCCACCGCACCCGCACCCTGGATGCGTTCCGCTCGGGCGAGGCGGACGTGCTGGTGGCGACCGACATCGCGGCGCGGGGGATCGACGTGGACGGCATCCGGATGGTGGTGAACTTCGACGTGCCGCACGAAGCGGAGGTCTACGTGCACCGCGTGGGCCGCACGGCGCGGGCCGGCGCGCGGGGGCTCGCGCTCACGCTGCTGTCGCCCGACGAGTGGCTCCTCATGGGAGACATCGAGAAGCTCGTGGGTCAGATCTTCCCGCGCGAGGTGATTCCGGGATTCGAGCCGTCGGTGGCGCCGCTGCAACCCAAGCCGCTCAGGGCGGAGCAGCCCAAGCGTGGTCCATCGGTCCGCGCCCGTAGCGGCGGGAGACGGCGGCGGTAACGGTTGTGCTTGACGGTGTCGCGTGACGTCTATGCGCGACGCCGTCTAGCCTCTGTGCTCGATCGCCACGTAATCCCGTTTTTCGGGTCCCGTGTAGATCTGATGCGGGCGGGCGATCTTCTGCTCCTTGTCGAGCAGCATCTCCTGCCACTGCGCCAGCCATCCCGGCGTCCGCCCGATGGCGAACAGCACCGGAAACATGTCCATCGGGAACTTCATCGCTTCGTAGATGATCCCCGAGTAGAAATCCACGTTGGGGTACAGCTTCCGCGTGACGAAGTAGTCCTCCTGCAGCGCGATCCGCTCGAGCTCGACGGCGATGTCGATGAGCGGATTCTTCCCCGTGACGTCGAACACCTCCTCGGCGACCCGCTTGATGAGTTTGGCGCGCGGATCGTAGTTCTTGTAGATCCGGTGCCCGAAGCCGAACAGCCGGAACTCGCCGCGCTTCACGCGCTCGAGATACGCCGGGATGTTCTCCTTCGAGCGGATCTCGCGGAGCATCTTCAGCACTTCTTCGTTGGCGCCGCCGTGCAGCGGGCCGTATAGGGCCGCGGCGGCGGCCGCCATGGCCGAATAGGGATCGGCGTGCGACGAGCCGACGCCTCGCATGGCGCTGGTCGAGCAGTTCTGCTCGTGATCCGCGTGGAGGATGAACAAGACGTCCAGCGCGTGCTCGAGCGTCTTGTTCGGCGTGTATTTCACCTCCGTCGCCTTGAACATCATGTTCAAGAAGTTGCCCGCGTACGACAGGTCGTTGTCCGGGTACGCGTACGGCATCCCCACCGAGTGCCGGTAGGCGAAGGCGGCGAGGGTGGGCGCCTTGGCGATCAGCCGGAAGATCTGGTTCCAGCGCGACGTCTCGTTCGCGATCTGCTTCGCTTCGGGATAGAAGGTCGAGAGCGCGGCGACGGTGCTCACGAACATCCCCATGGGATGGGCGTCGTGATGGAACCCGTCGATGAATTTCTTGATGCTCTCGTGGACGATCGTGTGGTGCGTGACGCTGAATACCCACGAATCGAGCTCCGCCGCGGAGGGCAACTCACCGTGCAGCAGCAGGTACGCCGTTTCCAGGAACGTGCTCCGCTCAGCCAGCTGCTCGATCGGATAACCGCGGTACCGCAGGATTCCCTTGTCGCCGTCGATATAGCTGATTGCGCTGCGGCACGCCGCGGTGTTCAGGAACCCGGGGTCGTACGTCGCCAGCCCCGCATCGTTGTCCGCGACCTTGATCTGGCGCAGGTCGACCGCTCGGATCGTGCCGTCCTGGATCGGCAGCTCGTACGTCTTGCCGGTCCGGTTGTCGGTGACGGACAGGGTGCTCTTCGACACGCGAATCGTCCTGGGAAATGGCTGGGGAAAGATAACTCCGGACGGACGGGGGGAGACGGGGAAGTACGGATGACGTTATCTTTTGCGCTACTCATGGCCCAAGCCGCCCCGAAGCCCGCCAGCCTGTACCCGACACGCTCCGCCGCCGGCGCCCTCTTGGGCCAGCAGCTGGCCAGCCGCGGCTACCTCGGATGCTTGCTGCTCGGCATCACCCCCGAGGGTGTCGAGATCGCGGCCAACGCCTCCAAGGCGATGGGAGCCCAGTTCGACGTGCTCGTCGCCACGTTCATCAAGCTGGGGTCGAACCTGGCCCCGATCGGCGCGATCGCCGAGTCGGCCCCGTCGGAAATGGACCCCGACTTCCAGCCGAGCGGCGCCCTGATGGACAAGCTGGCGAGCGCGATCGACGAGTCGCGCGCCCGCGTGAGCCAGGACCTGATCCTGTACCGCACGGAGCGCCCGGTGAAGCGGCTCGCCGGCCGGATCGCGGTGATCATCGACGGCCAGGTGACCTATCCGTGGCGAGTGCTCGCCGCCGCGAAGGTGGCCGAGCAGCTCGGAGCGAAGCAGGTCGTGATCGCGACGCCGGTCGGGACCCAGGCCGCGGCCGAGCGGATCACCGCCCGGCACTACGACTTCGTGTGCCCGAGCATCGTGATGGATGCCCAGGGGCACCCGGCACCCTACGGGGATGTCGCCGGCGAGACGCCCGAGCGGCTGCGGAGCATCATGATTGCCCACCAGGCGGCGTAGTCCGCCGCCGCTGGCTAGCTGGTGCGAGCGAGCTCGAACAGGTAGTCCACGTAGGAGCGCACCGCGCCGGTCATGCCTTGCACCTGCGGATTCTTCGAGTCGACCACGTAGTACTCGTTCGGCGCGTGCGCCCCGCTGCCATGGCCGAGCCCGAAATGGCCCGCGGGTAGGCGCAGCGGGTCCCCGGTGAACACATAGCCTGGCCAGGAGCCGGCGCTGCGGGGCAACACGACGGGGTCGATCCCGCCGCGCCGGTAGACCACCGTCTGCGCCCGAATGAGCCCGGCGTTGGCGGCGGTGCTGTTGGGGTCGTACCCGCCGGTCATGTTGACCTCGATATCCCCGAAGCCGCGTTTCGCCAGATGCGCCTTGAGGGCGGCGAGTGCCTCGGCCGCCGTCATGTCGGGGACGAGTCGCAGGTCGAGTTTGGCGACCGCCCGGTGCGGGAGGATGGTCTTGCCACCGGGCCCGGTGTACCCGCCCACGAGGCCTTCGATGTTGACGGTGGGGCGCGACATCAGGAGCTCGAGCGCCTCGCGCCAGCTCACGTCGTGCACCCAGTGGTCGACGCCCATCTGGCGCTTGGTCACCTGCTCATCGAGACGGTTGGCCGCTTCCGCGATCATGGCCTTCTCCGATGGAGAGAGCGGTCGCGCCTTGTCGGCGAACCCGTCGATCGCGGGATCGTTGCCGTCGGGAGAGACGAGGGTCGCGAGGGCTTCGACCAGGTGCCACGCCGGGCTGTCCACCCGCGCCTTGTTGCTCGAGTGGATGTCGCGCTGCGGCCCCCGGCCCCAGCGCTCGCCGCTCGAGACGAGCTCCACCTCGATCACGCCCTTGGCGCCGAGGGTCATGATCACCTTGCCGTCGAGCTCCTGCGCGGCCGAAGGCATGAAGATGCCGATCGAGTTCCGCAGCGCGGCGAGCACCTCCGGTCGGCGCACGATCTGGGCGAAGTGCGGCGAGCCGATCTCCTCCTCGCCTTCGGCCACGAGCACCAGGTTCACGGGGAGTTTCCGGCCCGCACCGCGGACGGCGTGGAGTGCGGCGAGGAACGACGCTTCGGGGCCCTTTTGGTTCACGGCACCCCGGCCGACCAGCACGGTGCCCAGGCCCGGTTTCTCGACGAGCGACGCAGCCCACGGCGGCGAGGACCATTCCGAGGGATCCACTTGCTTCACGTCATACATGAAATAGACGCCCAGCGTGCGCGGAGCGCCCGCGTCGAGCGTCGCGAAGATCCCCGGCTGGCCGTCGGTGGGCAGCTTCGTGACCTGGTTGAATCCGGCGTCGCGCAAGAGCTGCATCGTGAGATCACAGCCTTCGGTGACCCCGTTATTCTCCGCGGCGATGGACGGCTGATGGATCCACTGCTGCAGCCGTGCGACCGCCTCCTGGTGACGCCGTTCGATCTCCGTTTGAATGTCGTCGAGGCCGCGGGACGCCAGGGGCGTCCGGCCCGGCCAGGCGAGCGCCGCGGCGCCCGCCGCCGCGCCTTCGAGGAAGGTGCGTCGGTTCACCGGATGTTGCATGGTTACCTCAGGTCTGGGGGTCTGATAGCTCGACCATCCCACGCTCGAGCCACCGGTGCTCGCTTTGCAGCACTTCCTGGGCCAGCCGATAGGCTCGCGTGTCGGCGTTGTGCGAGAGCTCGTGGAACTTCGCCTCGACGCGCCCGCGCGCCTGACGGCAGAACAAATCCGCGAGGTCCACGGCGCGGCGGCCGGCCGCGGGGTCGCTCTTCGAGAGCCACTGCGCCCGCGCGCACGTCGCGGCCATGGCGAACAGCTCAGCGCCCACGTCCACCAGCCGGAACAGGACCGCCTGGCGATACTCGAGTTTGGGCCCGAACCGCATCATCGCGTGGAACACCCCGCGCGCGAGGCGCCGGGCGGCCCGCTCCACGTAGCGCAGGTGTGGCGCGAGCGGTCCGAACCCGGCGTACTTGGGCCAGAACCCCCAGCCGAGCCAGCGCGACGGATACCACCACCCGTAGAACAGCGCCGCGCGCACCAGCCCGCGCAGGCGCTCGCCGAGCGTCTTGCCCGGCATCACCACATCGCCCGCCACCTGCAGGTGCTTGTCCACCGCCTCGCGGGCGATGAACAGATGCATGATCTCGCTCGATCCTTCGAAGATCAGGTTGATGCGGAAGTCGCGCATGATGCGCTCGACCGGCACGGGCTTCTCGCCCCGGGCCCGGAGCGAGTCGGCGGTCTCGTAGCCGCGGCCGCCCCGGATCTGCACGGTGTCGTCGATGATGCGCCATCCACCCTCGGAGTTGTACAGCTTGGCGATCGCGGCCTCGAGCCGGATATCGTAGCCGCCGCGGTCCGCCATCGCGCCGCACAGCTCCGCCACCGCTTCCATGGCGAACGTGTTCGCCGCCATGGCGCCGATTTTTTGGGCGATCGCGTCGTGCTTGCCGATGGCCCGACCCCACTGCACCCGCTCGCTCGCCCACTGGCGGGAGATCTCGAGACAGCGCTTCCCGGCGGCGACCGAGGAGATGGGAAGCGTGAGCCGTCCCGTATTGAGCGTGATCAGGCCCAGCTTCAAGCCCTTGCCAACCTCCCACAGCACGTTCTCGTTGGGCACGCGGACGTTGGTGAAGCGCATCACGCCGTTGTAGATCGCCTTCAGGCCCATGAAGTGGCAGCGGTGCTCGACCTTCACGCCCGGCCACGCGGTCTCGACGATGAACGCCGTGATCTGCCGCTTTTCCTTGCCGTTCACGACCTTGGACGGCGTGCGCGCGATCACGACGAGCAGCTCCGCCTTAGTGCCGTTGGTGCACCACAGCTTCTCGCCATTGAGCAGCCACCCCTGGCCGTCCGGCGTGGGCACGGCCGTCGTCTCCATCGCGGCGGGGTCGGAGCCGACCCCCGGCTCCGTCAGCGCGAACGCCGAGATCGCGCCCTTCGCGAGGCGCGGGAGGTATTTCTTTTTCTGAGCGTCGGTGCCGAACAGCTTCAATGGTTGGGGCACGCCGATCGACTGATGCGCCGAGAGGAGCGCGGTGACCGAGCCGTCGATCGACGAGACCAGCTCGATGGCCTTCATGTACGACAGCTGCGAGAGACCCAGCCCGCCGTACTCACGCGGGATCTTGATCCCGAACGCTCCCAGGTCGCGCAAGCCCTGGATCACGGCGTCGGGGATCTCGCCCTCGCGGTCGATGCGGTCCGAGTCGACCTGCTCGCGGAGCAGCCGCTCGAGTTTTTCGAGGAACGGCTGCGCCCGTCGCACCTCTTCGGGATCCTGCTCGGGGTAGGGATGGATGAGGTCGAGGCGGAACGTCCCGAGGAACAGGTCGCGCACGAAGCTCGGTGCGACCCACTCCTGCTCGCGCGCGGCCTCGGCGACTTCGCGCGCCTCGGCGGCGCTGACCTTACCCTCGGGTGCTCTGGCGGTCGTGGCCATGGCCCCAATCTACCCTGTGGGGCTCCCCGACAAGAGGCTCGGCTCGAGCAGCAAGGCGGCGGTCGCGCCGCCCGCGAATCCTCCGAGGTGTCCGTAGTTGTCGATGTAGGGGTTCAGGAGGCCCGTCGAGATCTGGTACGCCGCCCACACCAGGAGCACGAAGCCGATCCGCTTGTCCCGCAAGTAGAAGCGCGTCTGGTGGCGGTACAGGACGACGACCACGGCGGCCAGGACCCCGAAGATCGCGCCGGAAGCGCCGACCGACGGTCCGGGCGACAGGGCGCCGGAGAGGACCGAGCCCGTGAGGCCGCTGGTGAAGTACACGACGGCCGTCCGCACGAAGCCGAACGCGTGCTCGCAGGCCATCCCCACCACGTACAGCACCAGGCAATTGCCGAGCAGGTGGTCCCAGCCGGCGTGCAGGAAGGTGGCGCTCTCGAGGCGCCACCACTCCCCGGCGAGCACGCGGTCGCGCACCAGGGCGCCTGCCTCGACGATGCTTTCACGGCTGGCGAGCGCCCCGACGGCGAGCTCCCAACCGAACAGAGCCACGTTCGCCGCGATGAGCACGAGGATGAGCGGCGGGGCCGTGCGCATGCCGCGCTCGAAATCCACACGGGTGTCGGTCCCCGTCGCGAGCATGTCGGGGGTGATGACGATCGGCTTTTCCCGCTCGTCGCTCACCGTCGCTCACCGGTGTCGAGCATGACGCCGAGTGCGAGTGCCACGCGGCGGTCGAGCTCGCGGGCTCGGTCTGCCTTGAGATCCAGCACGTAACGGTCGAGGAGCGTGAACTTGCGGTTGAACTCGCCCACGACGTCCTCCGAGCCGCTGCGCACGATGATGAAATTGGTCCGCAGCAGGCCGAACAGCGGCCCCAGCAGCCGGCGCAACAGCGAGAGGATGACGGAGTCTTCCTTCGCGACGTACAGGGTCGTGCCGTCCGGCGCTTTCACGTACCAGCGCTTCCGGATGATGTTGTACAGATAGTTCTTCCACAGGAGCGCCATCGTGCGCCCCGACCGGTCGCGCACCGTGTAGGTGGCCGTGATCGGCTGCCACTTTCGGTCCTGCAGCACGTCGAGCAGCTTGTCACGCTTCGTCTGATCGCGATAGAAGGTCACATGCCGCTTGGCGGACAGGCCGACCCCGACGGCGATCAGGGCGACGAGAGCGCCGATCACCGCGAGCGCGACCAGGACGCCCTCGAACGCGGTGCCCTTGGCCATATCGGAGAGCATCCCGAACCCCACCCCCACGACAGTCGCCGCGGCAAGCGCCGCGAGCAGCGCTCCGAGGTTGCGCAGCAGGTGCGCCGGGCGCTCGACGAACACGATCTTCTTCCCCTGCTCGTCCGCCACGTCGTATTTCTCGGAGATCCGCAGGAGCTGCTGCCGCAGGAGGAAGACGTCGCGGTCGAACACCGGATCCGCCTGAGGCTTCACGGCGCCCGCTGGCACGACGCCCGGGACCCGGTTCTCTCGCCCGCACTGGGGGCACTTCACCAATCGTCCGGCGAACTCATCCTTCAGCTCGTACGACGTCCCGCACTGGCAGGTCACGCGGACGGCCACGGTTGCCTCCGTTGGGGAGTGCCCCAATGTAAGGCTTGACACGGAAGCGGTCACGAGAAGATTCGCCTCGCCCCTCAAGGAGACCGCGATGCATCCCAGTTTCGTCCTGTTCGCCACGCTCGCCGTCGCGACGCCCGCCCGGGCGCAGGCGCCCCGGCCCGTCCAGACGGCGTCGCCCGTCCTCATCAAGGCCGGTCGCCTGATCGACGGTCGGTCCGACGGACCGCAATCGGGCGTCGGCATCCTGATCGAGGGAGATCGGATCAAGGCGGTCGGCCCGCTGGCGCAGGTCCAGGCGCAGGCGCGGGGCGCCCGTGTGATCGATCTGTGGCAGATGACGGTGCTCCCGGGCTTCATCGACGCGCACACCCATCTGTTGCTCCAGGGCGACTCGACGGCCCAGGCCTACAATGATCAGCTGCTGTACGAGTCGACGCCGTACCGCGCGATCCTCGCCGCCCGCAACGCCCGCATCGCGCTCGAGCACGGATTCACCGCGATCCGCGACCTCGAGACCGAGGGCGCGATGTACGCAGACGTCGACGTGAAGCGCGCCGTGGACCGCGGAGAGATCCCCGGCCCCCACATCTTCGCCTCCACCCGCGCCATGGCGCCCACTGGCATGTACCCGATCGTCTCTGACAACTGGGAGCTGGAGCTGCCCCACGGCGTCCAGCCGGTGGATGGCGTGGAGGGCGCGCGCCTCGCCGTGCGCCAGCAGGTGGCCCACGGCGCCGACTGGATCAAGTACTACTCCGACCGCCGCTACTATTTCACTCCCGACTCGGTGCTGCACAGCTGGGTCAATTTCACGGACGACGAGGCACGCGCGATCGTGGACGAGGCGCACCGCCTGGGGCGCAGGGTGGCGGCCCACGCGATCGGGTCGGACGGAATCGCGGCGGCGCTCCGCGCCGGCGTGAACACCATCGAGCACGGCGACGGCATGACGGACTCCCTGCTCGACGTCCTCGTCGCGAAGGGAGTGTATTGGGTGCCGACGGTGACGGTGGCCTACTACGTCGCGGGGCCGCGCGGCGGCGTGTGGGGACCGATGGTGGAGCACCAGCGCCGGGCGTTCACCAGGGGGGTCAAGAAAGGCGTCCGGATCGTGTTAGGAACGGACGTCGGCGGATTCCCCTGGACCGAGCTCAATCAGGCGAAAGAGTTCGAGTACTACGTGCAGTACGGCATGACGCCGATGCAGGCGATCAAATCGGGGACGTCGCTCGCGGCCGAGCTGCTGGGGCAACGGGACCTGGGTGTCGTCACCGCCGGCGCGTACGCGGACCTGGTCGCGGTGGCGGGGGACCCCTTGAAGGACGTCGCGGAACTGTCGCGCGTGCGATTCGTTATGAAGGGCGGGGTCACTTATGTTTCGCCATAGTGCGGCGCGCGCTCGGGACTAGCCTAGCTCTGTTGTTCGGCGCCGTCGGGTCCGCCGTGGGGCAGTTCGCTCCACCCGGCACCGGCGGCGTCGCGGTGTTGGCGGGCGCGCTCAAGCAGCTCGGCGCCAACAAGCGGGTGCTGATGATCGGCGCTCACCCCGACGACGAGTACTCGGACCTGGTCGCCCTGTTCGCCCGGGGGATGGGCGCGCAGGTCGCCTACCTGTCGCTCAGCCGCGGCGAGGGCGGGCAGAACCTCATCGGTCCCGAGCTCGGCCCCGAGCTCGGCATCATCCGCTCGGAAGAGCTGCTCGCCGCCCGGCGGATCGACGGCGCCCGCCAGTTCTTTACGCGCGCGTACGACTTCGGGTATTCCAAGACGCTCGACGAGGCGTTGCGCTTCTGGCCCCGCGACTCCGTCCTCAGGGACGTGCTCGAGGTCGTGCGCCGGTTCCGCCCCCAGGTTATCGTGTCCGTTTTCTCGGGCACGCCGCGTGACGGCCACGGCCAGCATCAAGTGGCCGGCCTCGTCGCGCGCCAAGCGTTCGAGGCGCTGCGCGACTCGAGCTGGGGGCCGGTGAAGCTGTACCGCTCTCTCTACTTCGACACCGCCAGTGCCACGCTGCGGCTCGACGCGGGCGTGCTCGACCCGGTGGCGGGCCGGTCCTACCACCAGATCGCGATGGCGGGCCGGAGCCAGCACCGCTCGCAGGACGAGGGGCAGCTCGAGCAACCCGGGCCGAGGATCGGTCGGCTCGCGTTTGTGGAGTGGCGGGACGCGGCGCGGGGCGCGAGGGACGGGGATGGGCTGTTCGCCGGGGTGGATACGCTGTTCCCGGGCAAGGCCCGCTACGCCGGCTTGATCGATTCGGCGCGCGCGCAGCTCAACCCGACGCGGCCTGACGCGATTGCTCCGCTGCTCGGGCGCGCCCTGCGTGAGCTGGGCGACGCGGATTCGGGGCAACAAGCGGTGCTCCAGGAGGCGCTCGCGGCCGCAGCGGGCGTGGTGATCGACGGCTTCGCCGACGACGGCGTCGTCATTCCGGCAGAGCGCGTCCAGGTGGAGACGAGCGTGTGGAACGCCGGGGACGCGAGGCTGACGCTCGAGGGGATCGAGGTGGCGGCGCCGGCGGGCTGGAAGGTCGAGCGGCTGGACGCTCTGAGCTCCCCCGTGCCGACGGGAACCCTCGCCACGCGTCGCTTCGCCGTGACCGTGGCGACCGATGCGCCACGGTCGCAAGCGTACTTCCTGCGGCGGCCGTTAGTCGGCGCCCTGTACGACTGGAGCGGCGTGCCGCCCGCGTGGCGGGGATTGCCGTTCGAGCCCCCGCCGGTTCAGATGACCGTACGCCTTACGATCGCCGGCCAGGCGCTGACGCTGTCCCGCGAGGTGGTGTACCGCTATCGGGATCAGCGCACCGGCGAGGTGCGGCGCCCGCTGTTCGTGACCCGACCGTTCGATGTCGCCGTGGCCCCGGAGCTCGTCGTCTGGCCAGTGGACGGGGCGGCCGGAGGCCTCCGGCACTTCACGATCACGGTGACCAACCGCGCGCGCGGGCCCGCCGTCGCCCAGGTCGTCGTGACGGCGCCGCCGGGCTGGACGGCCCTCCGACCGGATAGCCTCTCGTTCGAGCGAGAGGACGAGTCGAAGAGCCTCTCCGTCACGGTCACGCCGCCGGCGGGGGTCCGGCCCGGAGTGTACGAGCTCAAGGCCGCCGCGCTCGGGGGAGGGCGCCAGCGGAGCGACGGAGCGCTCGTGCTCATCGACTACCCGCATATCCGGCCCCGCGCGGTGGTCCACGCCTCGACCGCCGAGCTCCGCGCGGCGCGCATCTCGCTGCCGGCGCTGACACGCGTCGGCTATGTGCGGGGCGCGTCCGATCGGGTCCCCGAGGCGCTGCAAGCGGTGGGCGTCCCGATCGAGCTGCTCGGTCCCGACACGCTCGCCCGCGGCGATCTTTCCCGGTACGACGCGATCGTGATCGGAAGCCGGGCGTACGAGACCGAGCCCGCCCTCGTCGCGAGCAACGGGCGGCTCCTGGACTACGTCCGCGCGGGCGGCCTCATGATCGTCCAGTACCAGCAATACCCGTTTGTGAACGGCGGCTTCGCGCCGTACCGCCTCTCGATCGCGCGCCCGCACGACCGCGTGACGGACGAGACTGCGCCGGTCACGGTGCTGGATTCCGCCAGCAGCGCGTTTCACGTCCCGAACGACATCGGGCCCGACGATTGGCGAGGCTGGGTACAGGAGCGCGGACTGTACTTCGCGCACGATTGGGATCCCGCCTACACGCCGCTGCTCGAGATGCACGATCCCGGTGAGCCGCCTCTCCAGGGTGGCCTGCTCGAGGCCGCGCTCGGCAAGGGCACGTATGTGTACACCGGGCTGAGCTTCTTCAGGCAACTCCCTGCAGGCGTCCCCGGCGCCTATCGCCTCTTCGCCAACCTCCTGGCGCTGGGCAAGCGATAAATGCGGAAGGCGGAAGGCGGAACGCGGAACAGAGCGTGCGGCCGCCGAGCAGTGGGGCCAGCGCCGAGGACCGAACCCGGCCCGGTTGTTCCGCGTTCCGCCTTCCGCGTTCCGCGTTCACTCCTCGGCGTCGCGCTACTCGCACTCGTTTCGATTGGCTGCCAGGGCGACGGCCGCACGCCGCTCGTGATCTACTCCCCCCACGGCCGCGATCTCCTCACCCTGTTGGAGCGGCGCTTCGAGCAGCTCCACCCCGACGTCGACGTGCGTTGGCTCGACATGGGCTCGCAGGAGGTGTACGACCGGCTGCGCTCCGAGCGCGCCAACCCGCAGGCGGACGTCTGGTTCGGCGGCCCCGCGACCATCTTCGCTCAGGGCGCGGGCGACTCGTTGCTCGAGCCGTTCCGGCCGAGCTGGGCGGAGGTCATCGAGCCGCACGGCCGCGGGCCCCGCGACTTGTACTACGCCGCCTACGAAACGCCCGCGGTGATCGTGTACGCGGAGCAGGCGGTGAAGTCGGACGAGGCCCCGCGGGATTGGGACGACCTGCTCGATCCCCGGTGGAAGGGCAAGATCCTGATCCGCGACCCGCTCGCCTCCGGCACCATGCGTGCCGTGTGGGGCATGATCATCGAGCGCGGCCTGCAGCAGACGCACGACACGGCCGCGGGGTTCCAGTGGCTGCGGCGGCTCGACGCCCAGACCAAGGAATACGTGTTGAACGGTCCGCTCCTCGACCAGAAGATCGTGCGCCAGGAAGGGTTGGTGACGATCTGGGACCTGCCGGACATTCTCCTCAGCAGGCGCGACGGGCTGCCGCTGGGCTACGTGTTTCCGAACAGCGGCACGCCGGTGATCGAGGACGCGATCGCCGTGGTGCGGAACGCGCGCCACCGCGCTCAGGCGCGGGCGTTCGTCGAGTACGTCGGCAGCGTCGCCGCGCAGCTGGCGGCCACCCGCGAAGCGTACCGGTTGCCCGCGCGGCTCGATCTCCCGGTGGACTCGCTGCCGCCGTGGGCGCGCGAGGTCCGGCGCGTCATGCAAGTCGCCACCGTGGACTGGGACCTGCTCGCCGAACGGGGAGCGGACTGGATGCGCTATTGGGATCAGACCGTGCGGGGCCACGGGCGATGAGCGCGTTCGTCACCCTGGATGAAGTGCGCAAACAGTGGTCGCACACCGTGGCCGTCGGCCCGCTGTCGCTCGAAATCCCGCGCGGCGAGATCCTCGTCCTGCTCGGCCCCTCCGGCAGTGGTAAGACCACGGTCCTGCGCCTGCTGGGCGGGTTCGAGGCTCCCGACGCCGGTCGGATCGTACTCGCGGGAGAAGACGTGACGGCGGTGCCGCCCGCACGGCGGCGCTGCGGGATGGTGTTCCAGCATTACGCGTTGTTTCCCCACCTCGATGTGGGGGAGAATGTCGCCTTTGGGCTCACGGGACGGAGGACGAACGACCCCAAGGTGGCGGAGGTACTCGCGCTCGTGGGTCTCGAGGGGTTCGAGCGGCGGCGCGTGCAGGAGCTCTCGGGGGGGCAGCAGCAGCGCGTGGCGCTGGCGCGGGCACTCGCGCCCGAGCCGCGCGTGCTGCTCTTGGACGAGCCGCTGTCGAACCTGGACCCGAGCCTGCGCGAGCGCACGCGGCGCGAGCTGCGGGCGCTCATCAAACGGGTCGGGATCACGACCATCTTCGTCACCCACGAGCAGGAGGAGGCGTTCGATCTGGGCGACCGGGTGGCGGTGCTCCGAGCCGGGCGGCTCGAGCAGCTCGCCACGGCCGACGAGCTGTACGAGCAACCGGCGAGCCTGTTCGTCGCCACGTTCGTGGGCCGGGCCAACGTGCTGCGCGGAAAGCTGGCCCAGATCCTCGGGGCGGGCCCCGGTGAGGTGCTCGTGGTCCGGCCCGAGCGGCTCACGCTGGCGGATGCCGGCGTGCCGGGCGTCGTGCGGGAGCGGCGGTATACGGGCGCCGCCGCCTTCTACCTGGTCGAGACGGAGCCGGGCGATCGACTCGAGGTGCTGGCCCGGCCGGAGGCGGCGCGGGTGGGTGACCGCGTGTACCTCGAAGCGGTGCGGGTCCTGACGTTCCCCGAGGAGCGCGCGTGAACGCGCGGCTGGGCCTCGCGGCTCGCGCGGCGTTCACCCTGCTGCTCGCGTGGCTCGTGCTGTACCCGATCGCGATCGTCGTGCACGATGCCGCGGAAGGCGATGCGCTCGCGGCCTTCGTATCGCGTCCCGGCGAGTGGCGCGTGCTGTGGGCCAGCGTCTGGATTTCCGTGGCGAGCGTGGCGCTCGCCGCCGCGATCGGCGTGCCGCTCGCGTTTCTGTTCGAGTGGCTGGAGTTCCCGGGCCGAAGGACCCTCGGCTCGCTCATCGCCCTCCCCGCCGTGTTGCCGCCATTCGTCGGCGTGATCGCGTTCCTGTTCTTGTACGGTGAGTCGGGATTCGTGGCGCGCGCGGTCCAGCGCCTGCTCGGCCTCGAGCAGGCGCCGTGGCGGCTGCAGGGGGCGGGGGCGATCCTGCTGGTGCACGCCTACTCGATGTACGTGTACTTCTACCTGTTCACCCGCGCCGGGCTCGCGAAGCTCGACGCCTCGATGCTGGAGGCGGCCCAGGCGCTCGGCGCCGGGCGATGGGAGACGCTCCGCCGGGTGACGCTACCGCTCCTGCGTCCCTCGCTCGCGGGGGCGGCGTTGCTCGTGTTCATGACCGCCGTGGGCTCGTTCAGCGCCCCGTATGTGTTCGGCGGCGGGTTTCGCGTGATGACCACGCAGATCGTCGCCACCAAGCTCAACGGCGAGCTGCCCCTGGCGATGGTCGAGACCGTGGCGCTCGCGCTGGTGGCGGTCCTCGGATTCGCGCTGCTCCGTCGCACCGAGGGCGACGACATTCTCACGGCGCTCGGCAAGGGGACCGCCCCGCGCCGCCGGCCGATTCGCCGGGCCGGCGTCCGCACGTTCGCCACGACGGCTGGGTGGGTCTTCGCCGTCGTGCTCCTGCTGCCGCACCTGACGCTCGTGCTCGTCTCGCTCGTCCCCTACGGCACCTGGACGACCGAGACTCTGCCACCGGTGCTCTCGCTCGTGAACTATCGGCGGTTGTTCAGCGAGGCCGAGCGGCTGCGGCCGCTCGTGAATTCGGTATGGATGGCGGCGGCGAGCACCGCTGCGGCGGTCGCTGTGGCGCTCGTCGCCGGCATACTCGTCGGAAGGCGGCGGCCGTGGCAGTTCCGCGGTCCGATCGAAGTCCTCCTCGCGCTGCCCTGGGCCCTCCCCGGGACGGTGTTCGCCCTGGCGCTCTTGACGACGTTCAGTAAACACGACCCGCTCACGCTGCGCTGGGTGCTGGTGGGGACGACGGTGCTGCTGCCGCTCGCTTACCTCGTGCGCAACCTTCCGGTGACCGGGCGCGCCGTGCTGGCGGGGTACCGGCAACTCGACCCGGCGCTCGACGAGGCGGCGGCGAGCCTCGGTGCCGGGCGCTGGGCCACGTTCCGCCGGGTGACGCTGCCGCTCCTCAAGCCGGCGCTCGCCGCAGGCGGCAGCCTCGCGTTCGTCGCGGCGCTCGGCGACTTTGTGGCGTCCATCGTCCTCTACACGCCCGACAATCGGCCCATCTCGATCGAGATCATGTCGAGCCTCCGCGTGTCGGAGCTGGGCGTGGCGGCGGGGTTCGGCGTGATCCTGATGGTGCTGAGCGCTCTGGTCCTCGGCGTGGGAGCGAGACGATGAGGCGCTTGTCGGTGCTCATGGCGGTTTGCTTCGTGGACATGATGGGGCTCATGCTGGTCGCTCCCCTCATGGCCTTTTACGCGTTGCGGCTCCATGCACCGGAGTGGATGGTCGGGCCGTTGATCGCGTCCTTCGCGGTTGCACAGCTCGTCTCCTCGCCCGTGTGGGGCAAGGTCTCCGATCGCTACGGTCGCCGGCCGGCGCTGATCATCGGCCTCGCAGGCTCCGCGTTCGCGTATCTGATCTTCGGGTTCGCCAATTCGTTGTGGCTGCTGTTCGCGTCCCGCATCGTTCAGGGACTGGGAGGTGGGACCACCGGCGTCGCGCAAGCGTACGTGGCGGACACCATGGCGCCCGCCGAGCGGGCGAAGGCCCTGGGATGGCTGTCCGCGGCGACCAGCGCGGGCGTCGTCATCGGGCCGATCATCGGTTCGGTGGCGCACCGGTTCGGCACCGAAGTGCCGGGCGTCGTGGCGGCGGCCCTCGTGTTGATCAACGTCTATTTCGCCTGGAGATGGCTGCCGGAGTCGAATGTCTCGAATGGTCGCACGACCACGCTCAGCGGGCGGCAGGTCTCGCCGACGGAAAGTCGGTCCGTGCGCCAGGCCCTGTGGGACATCATGCGACAACCGGCGACGCCGGCGCATCGAGTGATCTGGATCTACGTGGTCGGGATGCTGGCGTTGAACGTGGTCATCGGCGTCCTCGCGTTGTACCTGAAGGACACGTACGCGGTCACCGAGGACACGATCGGATACTTCTTCCCCATCTTCGGGATCGTGGGTGTCCTGATGCGCATCTGGCTCGTCGGATGGTTCAACGATCGATTCGGCGAGGTACGCACGATGCAGATCGGCACCGTGCTGCTCGGGCTGGGCCTGGCCCTGATGCCACTGCCGGCGGCGTTGACGCCGGGAGCCCCGGGGATGGTGCTCTTCATCGTGTTCCTCATTCTGGTGCCGGTCGGGACCGCCTTGCTGTTCCCCGCGTCCACGTCGCTCGTGAGTCGGCGCACCGCCAAGCATGAGCTCGGTCTGGTCATGGGCGCGCAGCAAACGTTCCGCGGGATCATGAGCATCGTGGGGCCCGTTGGAGCGACCCTGGCCTTCGACGGGCTCGGGCACGGCGTCCCGTTCCTGCTCGCAGCCGCCATCGTGGCCGTGGCCGGGCTCATGGCCTTCCGGGAGCGGCGGGAGGCTCCAGTAGCCGCCACCGCCTGACTAGCTTTCGCCCATGATTCGACCCCTCTTTCTGCTGCTCGCGGGCCTCGGTGTGGGAAGCGCGCCTGCCCCCAAGCCCCGGCTCGTCGTGGTGATCACCGTCGACCAGCTACGCCCCGACTACCTGGAGCGCTACCGGCCGCAGCTCAAGGGCGGGTTCGCCATGCTCCTGAAGACCGGCGCCTCGTTCACCGACGCCTACCAGGACCACGCGGTCACCGAGACCGCTCCGGGGCATTCGACAATTCTGTCAGGGCGCTGGCCGGTGCACACCGGCATCACCCGCAACCTCGCGGGTGTGCAGGATCAGGCTGCGCCGCTGATCGGCGTCAACGGCGCCGGTGCGTCCCCCGCCCGGTTTCGCGGGACCGAGTTCTTTGACTGGCTGAAGGCCGCGGACTCCGGGGCGCGCGCGCTCTCGATTTCCGGGAAGGACCGCGGCGCGATTCTGCCGATCGGCCGGGCCAAAGAGCACGTGTACTGGTATTCTGGGGGCTACTTCACCACGAGCCGGTACTACGCTGATTCGCTCCCGACGTGGGTCCGGGTATTCAACGGGCAGCGCATTCCCTTCCGCGCGGCGGGGACACAGTGGACGCTCTTCCTCCCGGAGCGGGAATACCCCGAGCCGGACAGCGTCGCCTACGAGAACCAAGGGCGGGAGGTCGTGTTCCCCCACCGTCTCCCGGCCGACAGCGCCGAGGCGGCGTTCGCCTTCGTCGCGACACCGACGATGGATTCGCTCACCCTTGCGTTCGCCCTCGAGGGGGTCCGCGCCCTGCAACTCGGCGGGCGCGGCGCGACGGACTTGCTCGCCGTGAGCTTGTCCACGACCGACTACGTCGGTCACGCGTACGGCCCCGATTCGCGTGAGATCCACGACCAGGTGGTGCGGCTGGACCGGTATCTCGGCCGGTTCCTCGAGCAGCTGTTTGTGCGCTACGGCAGAAACAACGTGCTCGTGGTACTGACCGCCGACCACGGAGTGACCCCGTTCCCCGAGCGCTCTCGCACCATGGGACACCCGGGAGCGGTGCGCGTGATCCCCGACACGATCATCCGGAGCGTGAACGCTGCGCTCGACCAGCGCGCCGGCGGCGGCGACTGGGTCCAGTTCGAGAGCGGGATGCTGATGGTTCCGGATCGCGCCACGCTGGTGGCGCAGGGTGTGAATGTGGACAGCGTGGTCGCGGATGTGGCGACCCGGCTGCGGGCGCTGGCCGGCGTGGCTAGGGTGGACCGCCCGGTCGATCTCAGCGCCAAAGACACGGCCGATCCAGTGGTGCGCCGCTGGATGCACCAGGTGGCGCCGGATGGCGGCGTGGAGCTCGTCGCGACGCTCAAGCCGTACTCGATCTGGAGTCCTGCGAACGTCTTCATCGCGATGCACGGTCAGCCGACCGAGCTGGATGCGCACGTGCCGCTGATCCTGTGGGGCCCCGGGATCCAGCGCGGCGTGTACAGTGGGCGGGTCAACACCGTGGACATCGCGCCGACATTGGCTCGGCTGCTCGACCTCACCCCCGCAGAGCCCTTGGACGGGCGCGTCCTGACCGAAGCGCTCGGCGCGGAGAATTGAGGCGAGGGTGGCGCACCAGAAGCTCACCGCCGACCAGCTCCGGCGCATCGAGGAGATCGAGGAGTTTCGGCGCGCCGCCGATCACCTGAACCGCCTCGTCACCGAGCTCGAGGGGAACCGGGCTGGCCAGACGCGCACCATTCAGCAGCTGAGCGAGAAGATCGCAAACGAAGCATCCCAGATGCGGCAACGGGCGCTCACCGCGAACGTCGGGACGATCGCCGACGTCGCCGGCACCATGTCGGTCATGGCCGGCCGCGGCGGTGGAATCAATATGAAGGTCCGCGCGCTCGCCGATTCGGTGAATAGCCTCTACATGCAGCTCGATGCCGCGATGAAGCAGGCCACGACGCCACCGGAGCCGAAGAAGCCGGCCTGACCTTGCCCGCCCCTCCCATCCGCTGTGCCGGGCTCGCGAAGCGATACGCGGACGTCGTCGCGGTCGCGGGGCTCGATCTCACGATCAACGCACGGGAGTGCTTCGGTCTGCTGGGGCCCAACGGGGCGGGGAAGACGACCACCATCGAGATCCTCGAAGGGCTCACGGCACCCGACCGGGGCGAAGTCGAAGTCCTCGGGATGCGTTGGACGGGGGGCGCGAACGCCCGCGCGCTACGCGAGCGCCTGGGGATTCAGCTGCAGGATACGCAACTCGCCGAGAAACTCACGGTCGAAGAGACCGTTCGCCTGTTCCGCAGCTTCTACCGGGCGTCACACTCTGTAGAGGAAGTACTCGGCCTGGTGGGGCTCGAGGAGAAGCGTGCCGCGTGGGTGGGCAAGCTCTCGGGCGGCCAGAAGCAGCGTCTCGCGGTGGCGTGCGCGCTCGTCTCCAAGCCCGAGCTCCTGTTCCTCGACGAGCCCACCACGGGCCTCGACCCGCAGTCGCGCCGTCAGTTGTGGGAGGTGATCGGCCACTTTCGCGCGGCGGGCGGCACCGTCTTGCTCACCACGCACTATATGGAAGAGGCCGAGCGTCTGTGCGACCGGGTCGCCATCATGGACCATGGCAAGGTCATCGCGCTCGGGACGCCCCGCTCCCTGATCGCCACCCTTGGTGCCGAACACGTCGTGGAGTTCGCCCTGGCGGATGGCGCGACGCGCGCGCCCAGCCCCTCGGAGCTGGCCGCGCTGCCGGGCGTGCGCGCGGTGCGCCCGGGGCTCGATCGCACTGCCCTCACGGTGGCCGAGGTGCATCGCGCCGTGCCCGCGCTGCTTGGGCTCCTGGAGCGGCGGGGCGCCGAGCTTTCGCTGCTCGCCACCCACCACGCCACCCTCGAGGACGTCTTCGTATCGCTCACCGGCCGGCAGCTGCGCGATGCGTGACCATCCGCTCGTCCAGCTGACCCTCGCGCGCATGCGGGAGTTCTATCGCGAGCCCGAAGCGATCTTCTGGGTGTTCGGGTTCCCGATCGTCCTGGCGTTCGCGCTCGGGATCGCGTTTCGGAACCGGGGGCCGGGCGAGCTGCGGGTCGCGGTGCTCCGCGGAGCGGGGGACAGCGCGGTGGCGGCCGCGCTGGCCCGCGCGCCCGGGCTCACGGCGGCGCTGCTCGACTCGGGTGAGGCGCGGCTCCAGCTTCGCACCGGTCGCGTCGCGCTGCTCGTGGTGCCGGGCGATCCGGTGGTGTACCGCTACGACTCGACCCGTACCGAGAGCCGGCTGGCCCGGCTCGAAGCGGACGAAGTCGTGCAGCGCGCTCGTGGCCGCGCCGATCCGGCGCGCGTCTCAGACCAGCGGGTCACCGAGCCGGGCTCGCGCTACATCGACTTCCTCATCCCCGGCCTGCTCGGTATGAATCTCATGGGGAGCGGGCTGTGGGGCGTCGGATTCTCGGTCGTGCAGGCCCGCACCAAGAAGCTGCTCAAGCGTTTCATGGCGACCCCGATGCGCCGGAGTCACTACCTCCTCTCGTTCATTCTGTCCCGGCTCGTATTCCTGTTCCTCGAGGTAGCGGCGCTCGTAGGCTTCGGCTGGTGGGTGTTCCACGTGGGGGTCCGCGGTTCGTTCGGTGCGGTCGCGATGATCACGGTGCTCGGCGCCCTCTCGTTCGCCGGGCTCGGCATGCTGGTGGCGAGCCGCGCCCGCACCATCGAGGCGGTCTCCGGACTGATGAACCTCGTGATGCTCCCGATGTGGATTGTGTCGGGCACGTTTTTCTCGTACGCCCGCTTCCCCGACGCGATGCAGCCGTTCGTGAAGGCCCTGCCACTCACGGCGCTGAACGACGCGCTCCGCGCCGTGATGATCGACGGCAGCCGGCTGAGCGAGCTCGGCGCCCCGCTGGGCATCGTGACGGCGTGGGGGGTCGTGAGCTTCGTGGTAGCGCTGCAGATCTTCCGCTGGCGTTAGGGCCGCTGCCCCGGCATCACTTTCCCCAGAGCAGCGCGCGCAGCCGGAACAAGAGGCCGCGCGACCGCCGCAGCGCGTCGCGGAAAGCGGTGGCGGTCGGATAGCGTGCGGCCGGCTCACTCGCCAGCGCCTTGCGCAGCACGTCCTCCAGCTCCCGCGGCACTTCCTTGCGCGCGTCATGGAGGGACGGCGGGTCCTCTGTGGTTTGGCGCGCCAGAATCGCTTCGGGGGTGGGTCCCTCGTAGGGCGGGCGGCCCAACAGAGCGAAGTAGGCCGTGGCAGCGAGCGAGTACAGGTCGGCGCGCTGGTCCACCGGCTCGCCCAGGAGCTGCTCCGGCGCGGCGAACTGCGGCGTGCCGCTGCGGGAGCTGGCGCCGCCGAACCGGGAGTCCCCGCGCAGCGCGAGCGCCAGCCCGAAGTCCGTGATGCGCAGCCGGCCGTCCGGCTCGATCAGCATGTTCTCGGGCTTCAAGTCCCGGTGCACCAGGCCGAGCGCGTGCGCGTGCTCGAGCGCCGACAGCCCCTGATCGACCAGGCGGACCGTCTGATCGAGCGAGAGCGGTCCGTGTTTGTGGACGAGCTGCGCCAGGTTCGTTCCCGGCACGAGCTCCATGGTGTACCACTGCAGCCCCGCCCGGCTCCTGATGTCGTAGATGCTGACGATGCTCGGGTGGCGGAGCCCGCCCGCGAGCTGTGCCTCACGCCGGAACCGCTCCATCACCGAGGGATCGGTCGTGAGCGAGGGGTGGAGGACCTTCATCGCGACGTCCCGCTCGAGCCCCAGGTCGCGCGCGCGATACACCCGGCCGAAACCGCCCGTCCCGATCTCCTCGAGCAGCTCGTAGTCGTCGCCAAGCGCGCGCCGCAGGCGGCGCTCGAACCCCGCCTCCGCCACCTGCGGTGCCGCCGCCGGCTCCTGAAACACGCCCGCGTCGCTCACGAAGTCCTCGAGCATCTCTGTCGCCGTGTAGTAGCGGTCGCCCGGCGCGGCCTGAAGCGCGCGCAACAGCACCCGCTCCAGGGCCGCCGGTACCGCGGGCCGCAGCTGGCGCGGTGGCGTGATGCGGGCGGGATCCAGATCCGGCTCCTGACCCGTCAGGACGTAGTAGACGAGGGCGGCCACGCCGTACACGTCGCTCGCGGGCTCGCCGGGGTTTCCGGCTCGCACTTCAGGCGCGACGAAGGCGCCGCCCGCGCCCTGCTCTTCCGGCGGCACATTCGGGAGACACCAATTGCAGTAGCGGAGGTCCGTGATCACCGCCCGACCTGTAAGCTCGAGCATGAGCGTCAGCGGGACGATGCGCCGCAGAATGACGCCGCGGGCGTGAGCGTGCTCGGCTGCGCCGAGCAGGTCGCGCACCAGCGCGTGAGCCATGGGGATCGCGCGCGGCCCCCGGCGTAGTGCCTGGGCAAGGCTCTCTCCCTCGACCCAGTTGGCGGTGCGGTATGCGAACGTGCCCTCCAGACCGGCGGCGTAGACATGGCGAATCGCCGGGTGGTCGAGGGCCGCGAGCGTTTCGGTCTCGCGCAGGAACCAGGCGCGCCCCGGAGAGTCGGGCGCCAGGTGCACGTGCAAAGCGACCGAGCGTTTGAGCACACGGTCCCACGCGTGGTACACAGCGCGCTCGGGCGCGGCGGCGACCCGCTGGTCCAAGCGGAACGCCGGCGTGAGCGTGCGGACGACGTCGTCCAGCAAGTCGGCAGGGGGGGTCGGGTGGTTCATCGCGCCGCCCAATCTAACCGCGTCAGCGGAGCCGGACCTGCACTGTGGCCCAGCCGGGGGCGCCCGACCCCGGTGCGTGGTAGCGCACATCCCACAGCGACACCCGCACACTGCCGTCGCTCGAATCCACCGCCGCCGCGAGAAACCGGGCGAATTGCGCGATCGCGTGGCCCTGCGAGGTGATGAGCGCCGCGCGCACCGGGGGAAGGTCGAGGTGCCGGGCCACGGCCCACCCGCGTCCCGCGACGCTGTCCGTCGAAGCGAACAGCGCTTCCCAGCGGAAAGGACGCCCCACGCTCGTGAGCGCCGCCCAGCGCGCGTCGGGTCCGAACCGCTGGATCGCGGCGCCGCGAGCCTGTGCTTTGGCCGCGACGCTCACTCCGGCGCTCGCGGCGGCGTAGGCGGCGAGCACGACCAGGCCGTACGCCGCGGCGCGGCGCCGGCCCGCGACACCGAACCAATGGCGGGTCCAGCCCATCACGCCGACCGCTGCGCACCCGACCATCGCGAGCTGGACCCACCACACAACGAGGTCGCGACGCCACACCACCAGCGTCATGACTCCGATGAGCGTGATGAGGTACACGAGCGCCGGAGCCCAGTGTCGCCGTGCGCCCCACGCGAGCGCCACGAGCGGCACCACCCAGAAGAACGGATCCACGATCGCGACCCAATCGGCATAGTACCACTGCGCGCTCCAGGGAAGGAACGGTCGTAAGCCGTAGGATCCCTGCCAGTCGAGGTAGAGGTGACTCACGACGGTCGCGGTGACGCACGCGGCGACCCAGCGCCAGGGCGGGGGCGGCACACCCGCGCGGCGGGCCCACAAGCGCGACAAGACGGCAATCACACCGGTCAGCGCAACGATCTCGACCGCAGCCCCGACAAAGGAGTGCGTGATCCCGCGATGATAGATCAGGTACTCGCCCCCGGCCGGGCGGGTCCACAAGCCCGGCTTCAACAGCAGCTCGGCCCAGTCCGGGGCATTCCCGGCGATCGCGCCGATCCATCCGGACGCGGGCAGCTCGCGACCGCCGACGGCGCGACCCAGCGCGGCGCCAACGAGGGTATGAGCCAGGTTGTCCATGACGTGCTCAAAGCTAGCATCACCCTAGCCGGGGCTCCCGCCGGCCGATAAGTTTGCCGCCCACCCGCCGCCAGCGAGAGGGCGCCATGGGTTACGAACCGCTCCCCGACCGCCGCACCCGGGGCGACCGGCGTCAGTTGGACGACCGTCGCTCCGGCGTCGATCGGCGGGAGCCGACCGATCGGCGGACGGCGGACACCCCGGTGCCCAGCGAGCGCCGCGCCGGCCTTCAGCGGCGTGGGGGCGGCGAGCGCCGCCGGGCGGTGCGGCGCTCCCTGGTACCACGCCGCCTCGTGCCCGATCGCCGCGCCAGGGGAGTCGCGCAGCGTCCCAACTGAGGTGGCAGCCGTGACCGATCGGCCCGGAGCGCGGGCGTACGGCATCACCCTGCTCGACGCGGGGACTGGGCGGCATTACGAGGCGCGGGGCGTGCGCATCCGGATCGGGCGGGGGCACGAGTGTGAGGTCCAGCCGGTCGACGCGCCCGAGGGTATCGTGTCCCGCATCCACGCGGAGCTCACCGTGGGCACGTCAGGCGGCCTGTCGGTGCGCGACGCCGGGTCGAAGCATGGAACCTTCCTGAACGACGAGCCGGTCGCCGCGGCCGTGCCCGTCCGGCTCGGCGACCGGATAACCCTCGGACGCGGCGGACCCACGCTGATTGTCGAAGGCCTCGGCACAGCGCCTGAGATGCCGGTGGCGCGCCGACTCGGGGACTCGCGGCGCAGGCTCGGCTGGCTCCTGGCTATCCTGCTCGCGCTCGCCTTGCTCCTGGCCGGAGCGGTGTACGGAGTCTACCGACTCCTCTCTACGCGGGTCGAGTAGACGGACCGGGACCGGGGGCCGGGGAGGTCGTCACCCGGACGTCCTGGGCCGCCCCGCCGCGACGCGGGTAACGACATCCCGGATCACCCTCTCGAGCATCGCGAAGTCGAACGGTTTGGTCACCGTCGGCACCCCCGACTCTTTCAGGAGGGCCGCGGTGTCTGGTGCGAACGTGTCGCCCGTGCTGAACACGACGCGCGGGACGAGATCCGGCCGATCCCGCTGGAGCCGCTCGAGCAACTCCCGCCCGCTCATCCCGGGCATGCGCACGTCGGAGATGATCACGTCGAAGTCGCGCTGTTGCAGCACGCGCAGCGCCTCGGCGCCGTCCGAGACGCCCTCACCTCGGATGCCGCGGCGGCCGAGGAACCGCAGTAGCGCGCTGCGGAGTGCGGTCTCGTCGTCCACCACGAGCACCGTGAGTTCGCCGGCGGCCGGCGCGACGTCCGGCGTCTTGGGCTCGGGTCGGGATTCCTCGCGCGGGTCGCGGGGCAGTGTGACCCCGAAGCGCGCCCCGTGCCCGGGCTCCGACTCCACCCAGAGGCGGCCGCCGTGCTCTCGGGCGATCCCATAGCAGATGGAGAGCCCGAGGCCCGTGCCAACGCCCTCGGGTTTGGTGGTGAAGAACGGGTCGAAGATCTTGCTCTGGATCTCGGCCGGAACACCGGGTCCGGAGTCGGCGATCTCGAGTCGGGCCTCGCCCTCGTCGGCGCGAGTCCGCACGTCGATCGCGCGCGGTCCCTCGACGGTCACGAGCGCCTGCTCCGCGTTGATGAGCAGGTTGAGGATCAATTGCTGGAGCTCGGAGGCGTCGGCCCAGATCTTCGGCTCACTGGAGTCGAGGTCGAGGGAGACCGCGATGTTGAGCGTCGAGAGGTGGTAGGAGCGCAGGGCAAACGTGCGGCGCGCGATGTCGTTCATGTCCACGAGGGCGCGCTGGTTGCTGCCGGCACGGGCGAACGCCAGAAGATTGGACGTGATGCGTCCGATGCGCGTCGCTTCGTCGTACATCATCTGCAGCATCTCGCGGTGCTCGGACTTCAATTCGTCCAGCAGCAGCGTCTGCGCGAAGCCGGAGATGATCGCCGCCGGGTTGTTGATTTCGTGGGCCACGCCGCTCACGAGCTGTCCCATGGCGGCGAGCTTCTCGGCCTGCTGGAACTGGGACTCGTTGCGCTTCTGCTCGGTGATGTCGCGCGCCAGGATCAAGACTCTGGTGATCCGGCTGGCTTCGCGGATGGGGGCGTACAGCGCGGCGGCAACCCCGTGGGTTCCGTCGTCGCGCGAGAAGGGAATCTCAAAGCGTTGGATCTCCCCACGAAACGTCGCGGCCAGCTTCTCCCGGACGACCGCCGTCGCGCCGGCGTCCAGGAACTCGAAGATGCTGCGGTTTTCCGGCGGCCCGGAGAGCGCACCCATCACGCGGGTGGGCCCGTTCGATTCGAGGATGCGCCCCTCGCGGTCGACCACCACGATCGAATCGGGCACGGCGTTCATGAGGAGCCGCAGATTGCGCTCCGCGGCGGCGGTGGCCGCGAGCGAGTCCATGAGCGATCGGGTCTGGCTCGCGACCTCGTTCTCGAGCAGCGTCGCGTAGCGCCGGTCGGCGCGCGTGGAATGGACCAATCGCAACCCGATGATCACGACGGCCAGCGCGATGAGTACGGCGCTCCCCGTGTCGGGCTCGGGGGACAACGCGTCTCTGATCGCCACCGCGCCGATGCCGGCGAGCCCGATCACGAGCGCCGCGATGCGCGCCACGTTGCCCGAGATGGCGCGCGCACCGGCCCCCGTCGTCGGCGGGGAGGCGGGCGCCACGGCCGCGGCAGCGGCGAGCAGCAACAAGCCTGCGTCCCAACCGAGATCGGGGAAACCGCCCACGTGGAACGTGCCCCGGAGCGCGGCCGTGGCGTATACGACGTTGGTGACGCACAAGAGCCCCAGCGCGGTCACGACGCCCGCCGCGGCCAGGGGAACCCGAGTGTGGCGCAGCAGCTCCACCAGGATCAGCCAGAGCACGCCGATGCCGCCGATCGACCAGGCGATGCTCGTGAGAAGCGCCGGGACGCTGCCCGCCAGGGCGAAGAGGGGCTTGAGGAGGAACTCGTAGGCCAGCGCGCCCGCCGTGAGTGTGACGAGCACGGTGTCGATCAGCAGCTCGTGGTCGAATCGACGGCGCGGCTCGGCCTCGACCAGCTTCGTCACTGCCACGAGGAAGCAAACGTAGACGCCCAGGTAGCCCGCGTCCGCGAGGGAGGGGTAGGGCGGCGTCACGCGGCGGATCAGCTCGTAGTAACTCCAGACGAGCTGGCCCGCCAGGAACAGGACGCACCCGGCGCCGACCCATACCCAGGCGCGCCGCTGATCGGCGGAGGGGTGGCGGCGTGCGGCGACGGCGCAACAGGCGATCGCGTACAGCATCGCCCACATCCCGGACACATCGGACACCAGCGCCTTGCGAGACGCCGGGACGAGCGAGTAGGCCAGAACGATCGCGAGGAAGGATCCGGCGGCGATCGCCACCAGCGCGCGAGTCTGCCGGGTAAGGGAAGGCACGAGCGACCTTGGGGCTAACCTAATGGTGCGCGCCACCGGCCGCGAGGGCGTTAAGTTTCGCGGCCGTATGGACCGTATGGCCTGGACGACCGCGCCGCGCGCCTCGCTCGCGCAATGGGACGATCTCGTGCGCTTCGCCGACGCGGCGAGGCACGACGGCCTGACCCGCACCGTCGTGTGCGGGATGGGTGGGTCGAGCCTCGCGCCGGCCGTGCTCGCGTCGAGCTTCGCGAATCCGTCCCTGTCCGTGCTCGATAGCACCGACCCGAGCGCTGTGATCGCGGTGGCGCGCGCGGCGGAGTTCGACCGCACGCTGTTGATCGTCTGCAGCAAGTCCGGCAGCACCGTCGAAACGCTCGCGTTCTACCACTATCTTGCCGCGCGTGCCGAGCCGGCGCGCTTCGTGGCGATCACCGATCCGGGGAGCCCGCTCGAGGCTCTCGCGCGGGAGCGCGGATTCCGCGCCGTGTTGCCCCATCCACCGGACGTGGGCGGCCGGTTCGCCGCCCTCACCGTGGTCGGGATGCTGCCCGCCGCGCTGCTCGGGGTGAACGGCCGCGATCTCCTCGAGCGGGCGCTCGCCGTCGACACGGACGCGGCGCGGTCGCGCGGGGCACGGCTCGCCGAGGGGGCGCTCGCGGGGCGCGACAAGCTGGTGCTTCGGCCGCCGACGGCGGTGGCGCGACTGGCCGACTGGATCGAGCAGCTCGTGGCGGAGAGCACCGGGAAAGACGGACGCGGCGTCGTCCCCGTGGTCGATGACCCGATCACGGCTCCACGTCCCGACGGTCAGATCGTGAGCGACTTCCCCGCCGATCCGCTCTTGCTGGGCGCGGAGTTCCTGGCGTGGGGGTACACCACCTGGGAGCTGTGCACCCGTCTGGGTGTGAACGCCTTCGACCAGCCCGACGTGGAGGAGGCGAAAGCGCTGGCGCGCACCGAGCTGGCGCGTCGGGGTGGGGAGGAGGCGCCCCTACCGACGCTCACCCCGGAATCCCTGCGCCGGGCCGCCCGGCCGGGAGACTATCTCGCCATCCTCGCCTACCTCCCGCCCACGCCCGACATCGCGGCCCGGCTGCAAGCCGTGCGCGCGGCCTGGGCCCGCGGCCTGGGCTGCGCGACCACACTCGGGTTCGGCCCGCGTTACCTCCACTCCACGGGCCAGCTGCACAAGGGCGGGCCGAACACGGGGCTGTTCCTGGTGGTGACCGCGGACGACGCGGAGGATGCCGACATCCCGGAAATGGGTACCACGTTCGGCCGGCTGAAGCGCGCGCAGGCGCGGGGCGACATTCGGGCGCTGCTCGCCCGGGGGCGCCGCGTGGCCCATGTCCACCTGCGGCGGCCCGAGGACGTGAGCGGGCTAGCGTCCCTGTAGCATGGCGCTTCGGGGCGCCGGCATGCGCTCCCCCGGCCGCACGCTCTCCCAAATCTCGCGATTCAACTCCATCTCGTCCGCTTCATCCGCCCCCGCCAGATCTCGGCTCGGGATGCGAGAACGGAACGCACTGGAGTTGAGCTCGTGAAGGGGCCACGTGTTCGGCAAATGGGAAAAGGACATCGAGTCGGGGCGTCGGGTGAAGGCGTTCCACAGAGGCGTGGCGCCGGCGTCGTACTGGCTCAGCGGCGCGAGGCCGAGGATCTGCTCGATGGAGCGCAGCACTGAGGCGGTCGTGTAGAACGTGCTGTCGACGGCGTCGCGGCGGGCATAGGGGGACGCGACCAGGAGAACCGAGCGGTGCGCGTCCACGTGGTCGGGGCCATTCTGCGCGTCGTCTTCGAGGACGAAGGCCGCGAGCGATGGCCACGCACGGGATTGCGAGAGGCGCTCCACGATCAGCCCGAGCGCGAGATCGTTGTCGGCCACCATGGCTCGGGGCGTGGGCTGTGACGCGCGGCGGCCGAGGGTGTGGTCGCGCGGCAGCCACACGATTACCAGGTCCGGGAACCGGTCTTGCCGGTCCCAGCTCGCGACCGAGTCGGCGAACAGCCGCGCGCGTGTCGTGTCCGCGATGGCGAGCACGAAGCCGGGATAGTTCGCGGCCGTGATGTTCTTCAGGCCCGGGATGTCAGTGCGGCCCGTGCGCGCGGCGGTCGAGTCGCCGTCGTCTGACTGGGTCATCTCACCGAAGTTGACCACCCAGAGTCCTTGCCGCTGCGCGGCGTCCCACAGGTAGGTCCCGCCGGGGTTGGCGAGGTCCTCTCCGCTGGTCAAGTCCCACTCGCGCCGATCCGAGTAGATCTGGGGCCACGTCTTCTCGTTGTAGTCGCTCGCGAACGCCCGGTCGGTCCATTCGTGGCCGTCGGCCGAGACCTCGCCGTTCACGTAGAAGTTGTCGAACAACACCCAGCGAGCAGCGATTGCGTGCGCGTTTGGCGTTACCGCGTTGTCGAAGATCGCGAGGCGCGCATCGCCGTTGCCGCGCGCGACGTCCCCCAACACCTGATCGTAGGTCCGGTTCTCCCGGATGATATAGACCACGTGCTTGAGCTCGGGCGGACGGTCAGAGGATCGGACGGCCGCACCAAGACGCGCATTGGAAAACGGACTCAAGGCGTACACCTGACTCGTGTATCGCCGCAGCCCCGCGGAGTCGGGAACCGGGATGATGGACACGGAGCCGCTGATGACGTTGCCGATGTACGTGCCGTCCGAATTCGCGCCGGAGCCGTTACCCTTTCCGTTCGCGACGTAGAGGGTGCGCCCATCCGCCGAGGCGGCGACGGCGCTGGGATACCACCCGGCGGGGATGAGGCCGGCGACGCGCATTCCCTTTGGACCGAGGCGCACCACGGCCACCGCGTTGTTCCCGGCCATCGCCACGTACAGCGTGCGGCCGTCGGGAGAGAAGGCGAGCGCGTTGGGATCGCTCCCCGGAGGCGCGTGCGGCGCGAGCGCGACCGTGAGCTGCTCGCGCACCTTGCCCGTCGTGAGATCGACCCGCGCCACGCCGTTCGCTCCCGCGAGCGCGACGAACAGCTCCGAGCCGCGCAGGGCCAGGGCGGAGGGATGGGGCCCGACGAAGAGGGCGGACCGGCGGACCGGCGGACTGACGGACAGGTCGATGACGGAGACGGTCGAGTCGCCCCAGTCGCTGACGTAAAGGGTGCTCCCGCCGGCGACCGCGGTGTACGGCCGGTGGCCCACCGCCACCGCCCCCCGGCGCTCGAGCGTGGCGGCGTCGATGAAGTAGACCGAATCGCTCAGGTTGCCGACCACCGCCACCAGCCCCTGCCGCGGAAGCGGCGCGAGGCCAGCGGCGTAGAGCTTCGCGCCGGAATCGGCGAGCGCCACGCTGTCCCGGATCCACGACGCGCCGCCCTGCCACGCGAAGCGATACACCCGATTGGTCGTGCCCCCGCTCGCCCACACGGTGTCGCGCCAGTCCCGGCCCGTACGCGCCAGGCCGAGCCACGCCGCGGGCAACGGCACGCGCCACACGACGTGGGCGCGCACCGGGTCGATACGCATCAGACTGTTCTCGCCGTAGCCGTCGTTGGTGACGAGGACGGACCCGTCGGAGAGCGTCACGAGGTTCAAGGGGAGCGTGCCGACGGGGACGGCGCGGCCGGCCGGTCGAATACGCCAGCCGGAGGGGAGCAGCGTGGACCCGTCCGGCAACGAGCCCGGGACGAGACGCGTGGCGAGGAGCGCCGCGCCGGCGATGGCGGGCAGCGCGAGCAGGGAGCGCTTGAGCATGAGTCGCAATATGGCCGCTCGCGGGACTCCCGGCATCCCCTTAGCCTTAGGCGCGATGACCGGGCTGATCTTTCATCTGATCCCGCACACCCACTGGGACCGCGAGTGGTATCTGCCGCGCGCCGCGCTCCAGGCCCGCCTCGTGGCGGTCACCGACGATCTCATGGAGCGGCTGCTGGCGAACCCGGGGTACCGCAGCTTTTTGCTGGACGGGCAGACGGTGCTGCTCGAGGATTACTTGCGGGCCCGGCCGGACCGTGAAGGCGACGTCCGGGCGCTCGTGAAGACGGGCCGGCTGCAGGTGGGGCCGTGGTACGTGCTCGCCGACGAGCAGATCCCGTCGGGCGAAGGGCTGGTGCGGAACCTCCTGCTCGGCGCCGCGGACGCGGAGCGGTTGGGCGGGCGCCTCGACGTGCTGTACTCCCCCGATGCCTTCGGGCATCCTCCCGCCTGGCCGACGCTGGCGCGCGAGTTTGGGATCCGCTACGGCGTGGTGTGGCGCGGTTTGGGGGGCGAGGTGGGTCAGGAACGCGACCTCTACCGCTGGCGCGGGCTCGACGACAAGGAAGTCGTGCTGTGGCACCTGCCGCGCGCGGGGTACGAGATCGGGGCCGCGCTGCCCGCCGATGCCGAGCGCCTGTTTGCCGCCTGGGCTCCGGTGCGGGGTGAGCTGGTCCAACGCGCCACTGGCAAGCACATCCCCGTGTTCATCGGCGCCGATCACCACGCGGCGCATCCGGACGTGCCGCGGCTCCGCGACCTGCTCGCGGAGCTCGACCCGCAGAGCGCGTTCCGCGTATCACGGCTCGATGAATTCTTTCAAGCCGCGGCGGACGGCGCGAAGCCGGCGCCCCTCGCAGGAGAGCTGCGCTGGTCCTATCGCTACGCGTGGACGCTCCAGGGCGTGCACGGGACGCGGGCACCGCTCAAGCGGCGGTATTCCGCGGCCGAGCTCGCGGTCGTGCGCCTCGCCGAGCCGCTCGCGGCGCTGGCGCGGCGCGCGGGAGGACGCGACCGGCGGCCGGTACTCGAGCTCGCGTGGCGCGCATTGGTGCGCTGCCAGTTCCATGATGCCATCGCGGGCTGCGCGGGCGACGACGTCGCGCGCGCGGTCGACGCCCGGCTCACGAGCGTCGAGGCCCTGGCGCGGGAGGTGGTGCGGGGCAGCGTGCACGACCTCGTGCACCACGATCCCGACGCAGCGCGCGGCCGCGCGGCGTCAGCGTCGCCCACGCTCGTGGTCTGGAATCCCGCGGCCCGTCCCCGCCGCGGGGTCATGATCGCCGACGTCACGCTGTTCCGGCGCGACGTGCTGGTCGGTCCGCGCGGGGATCGGGTCCCGCGGGAAGGGCCGGGCTACCGGCCGTTCGCGCTCGCGACCTCGGATGGCCGCATGGTTCCCGTGCAGGTGCTCGACCGGCGGATCGGGATGGAGCGGCTCGACGCGGCGCACCATTACCCGGACCAGGACGAGGTAGACGAGGTGCGCATCGCGTTCCGGGCACCCACGGTGCCTGGACTGGGGCTGGCCGTCGCCGGCCTGGCCGCCGGTGCGACGGCGACGGGCGGTACTCGTCCTCCAGCCGAAGGCGCGCTCGTCAAAGGACGCTCGCTCATCAACCATTGGATCGAGGTCGCGCTCGAGCCGACGGGTGCGCTCGCGCTGCACGACCGGCGCAGCGGACAGCGCTTTACGGACCTGCTGCGCATCGAGGACGGCGGTGATGCCGGGGATACGTACACCTACTGCCCGCCGACGGGGGACCGGCTCGCGCGCGCGACGGGTCCCATTAAAGTCAGGCGATTGGCAGCGGGGCCTCTCGTGGCGGCGCTCGAAGCCCGGCTCGAGATCGGGCGACGCGTGGGGATACGGCTCGTCGTCATCCTGTACGCCGACAGCCCCATGGTCCGCTGCATCCTCGACATCGATAATCAGGCGGCCTGGCACCGCGTCCGCGCCCGCTTGCCCGTTGGTCTCGCGGGCGCGGCGGCCCTCGCGGGGACGGCGTTCGGCACCGTGGCGCGGCCGCCGGTCACCATCGATCCGGCGGACTACCCGCTCGAGACGCCGGTCCGCACGGCTCCGGCGCACGGGTTCGCGGCGGCGGCCTCCGGAGCGCGTGGACTCGCGCTGTTCGCGCCGGGCTTTTTCGAGTACGAGTGGACGGGTCGGGGAGACCTGCTGGTCACCCTGCTGCGCGCGGTGGGCGAGCTGTCGCGTGGCGACCTCCCCACCCGGCCGGGCCACGCGGGCTGGCCCCTATCCACACCGCTGGCGCAGTGCCCGGGGCGGAGTCGGGTCGAGCTGGCCATCACGCCGGTGTCGCAAGCCGAGCTGGAGCGCGGCGACGCGCTCCCGTCGCTCTGGGAAGACGCGTTCCTGCCGCTGCGCGGGTTCTGGCTGCGCGATGCCGTGGAGCTCGCGCCGACGGCGGTCGACATCGCGCTGGAAGGATCGGGGCTCGTGCTGTCGGCGGTGAAGCCCGCGCAGCAGGGGTCGCCGCTGGTGCTGCGGTGCTACAACGCGACCGGTCGGAAGGCGGCGGGGGCGTGGCGATTCGGTGAGAGCGTGAAGAGTGCCCATCGGGTACGCGCCGACGAGCGGGAGTCGGTCGCCCTGGTGCTCGAGGGGCGGGGCAAGACGGTGCGATTCGTCGCCGAGCCGCATGAGGTCGTGACCATCTTAGTGACCTAAGTGCGGAATGCGGAATTCGGAATGCGGAATTGAAGGGTGGATGTCGATTCCGCACTCCGCATTCCGCATTGGGGGTGGGAAGATGCAGGAGCACCACATCGGAGTGACTCGTAGCGCACGCTACTTCACCCTGGGCGACAGCTCGCGGGGGGTGGGGGAGGTCTGGTTTGCGTGCCACGGATATGGTCAGCTCGCAGGTCGATTCCTGGAGAAGCTGCGCGTGCTCGACGACGGGCGGCGTTACCTCGTGGCGCCGGAGGGCCTGTCCCGGTTCTACCTGAGCGAGAGTCCCACGGAGCGGCGCGTCGGCGCGAGCTGGATGACGCGGGAGGATCGGCTCGCCGAGATCGATGACTACGTGCGGTACCTCGATGCCGTATACGCGGACGTGTTCGGGTCCCTCGCTCGCGCGCACGTGACCCTGCACGCACTGGGATATTCTCAAGGAGCCTCCACGGTCAGCCGCTGGGCGGCACTGGGGAACGCTCAGATCGATCGTCTCACATTGTGGGGCGGCGAGTTTCCGCCTGACTTGGACCTCACGCTCGAGCCGGCCGCGGGACGACTCAGGTCGGCCCGTGTGTCGCTCGTGTACGGCCGGGCGGACCAGTTCATGACGCCGAAGGTCGTCGACGGGATCACGGGGCGGCTCCGCCAGCACGAAATTCCCTACAGGGAGATTCCGTTCGATGGAGGCCACGAGCTCAACGAGGCCGTACTCAAGGAGCTCGCGACGACCTAGGGTCCAGCGCATCCTGCAGGGCGTCCCCCAGCAACGTGCAGGCCACGACCACCAGCACCAGCGCGATCCCCGGCGCCGCCGCGACCCATGGGGCATTGACCAGTGTGTCCCGTCCCGATGCGATCATGTTGCCCCACGACGGTGTCGGCGGCTGGACGCCGAGCCCCAGGAACGACAGGCTGGCTTCGAGCCCGATCGCATTCCCCAGGCCGAGCGCCGCCGAGACGATCACGGGCGTGAGGGCGTTGGGGAGGATGTGGCGCACCAGCACGCGACCCCGCGGCACCCCGAGCGCGACGGCTCCCTCGACGAACGGGCGGGCGGCGAGCGAGCGCACCTCCCCGTGCACCAGTCGCGCCACCGACATCCAGCCGGTGAGACCCAGCACCACGATGACCAGCGCGGCGCTCGGCCGGGCCATGGCCGCGAGCAGCAGCAGTAGTACGACGCGCGGCAGCGCGAGGGCGAAGTCCGTGAGCGCGAGCAGCGACGTCCGCACGGGGCCCGGCCAGAAGCCTGCTACTCCGCCCACCAGCACGCCGATCATGACCGACAGCAGCACGGCGAGCGCCCCGACGGCGAGTGAGACCCGCGCGCCGTAGACCAGCCGCGTCCACACGTCACGCCCGAAGCGGTCGGTGCCCAGCGGATGGAAGCTGCCGGAGTGGTCCGTGACGAGGGGCCGCAGAAACCGCGTCGCCACGATGTCGTGCTGCGCCGTGGGACTGCCGGTCGAGACGAGCGGCCCCGCGACCGCCGCGCCGGTCACGATCGCGAGCACCGCCACGCCGAACGCGGTCCGGCGGTCCCGCCACAGTCTCCTCACGTGTCGCCCCTTCCACGCCGTATGCGGGGGTCGATCCACGCGACGCCCACGTCGGTCAGCAGGTTTCCCGCGACGACCAACACGGCGGTAACCGCGGTGGCTGCCATGACCACGGGGTAGTCGCGGGCCTGGACCGCCTCGACGAGGCGCCGGCCCACGCCGGGCCATGCGAACACGGCCTCCACCAGCACTGCACCGGAGAACAGCGCGGGCAACGACAGTCCGATCAGCGTGATCACCGGGATGAACGCGTTTCGGGCAACGTGCCGCCGCATGACTTGAAACGGCGAGAGCCCCTTCGCCGCCGCGGTCGTTACGAACGGCTGCCTCATGACGTCACGCATCGCGCCGCGTACGAACCGCGCGGCTCCGCCGACGCCGATCAGCGTGAGTGTGGCGAGTGGTAGCGCGAAGTGGCGTAGTCGATCGGCGATGCGGCTCCAGCCCGTGAGCCCGTCGGCGTCGAGGCCGGCCGCGCCGAATGCGGGGAGCCAGTGCGCCCAGTACGTGAATGCCATCACGAGCATGAGCCCGAGCCAATATCCCGGCAGCGCGAACAGCGTGACGGTGGTGATGGAGAGCGCCGTGTCGACGCGCGGCCCCGCGCCGGACTGCCAGGCCCCGACTGCGAGGCCGAGCAGGTAGCTCAAGACGAGTGAGGTGCCCACGAGCGCGAGCGTGGCGGGCACCGCATCGCCCAGCAGGGCACGCACCGGGCGGCCCGTAGCGATGCTCCGGCCCCAGTCTCCACGGGCGAAGCGGCCGAGCCAGATGGCGTACTGCGCGGCGAGGGGTCGATCGAGGCCGAGGGCGCGGCGTTGGGCCGCGAGCTGCGTGGGTGTGGCGGTCGGCCCGAGCAAGCGCTCCACAGGGTCCCCCGGCGCGAGCCGCACCAGCAGGAACGTGAGCGTGACGACCCCGGTGACGACGATGGCCCCGGCCAGGGCGCGGGTCCCGAGGTGGGTGAGCATACGCCGAATCTCGCGCGACCCGCGGGGCCCCGCTAGAATCCGAGCGTGCGGCAACGAGCGCTGTGGCTGGTGACCGGGGGGATGGTGATCGCGGCGTGCGGGCAGGGAGCCGCACACCGGGGTCGCACGGTGGTCTACGCTTCGGGCGCCGACCTCCCGAGCGTGAACCCCCTGCTCACCGTGCTCCCGCTCGCCAAGCAGGTGGAGCGCTACGTGCTGCTCATGACGCTGGTGCGCTACGACTCGGCGCTGGTGCCCCGGCCTTACCTCGCGCGCTCGTGGACATGGTCCGCGGATAACCGCGCGCTGACCTTTCGACTGCAGCCGGGTGTCCGCTGGCACGATGGCACGCCGACGACCGCGCGCGACGTCGCCTGGACGATCTCCGCCGCCCGCGACGCTGCGACCGGGTACGCGCGCCTGAACGACTTCGCGGACGTGGCGTTCGTGAACGACCCGGATGACTCGACCGTGGTGGTGCGGTTCAGTCGCCCGCAGACTTCGATTCCGGACGTGCTCACCGACCTCGCCATCCTCCCCGCCCGCCTGCTCGACTCGATTCCCCGAACGGAGCTGCGACGCGCCGCCTGGAACGAGCACCCGGTCGGAAACGGGCCGTTCCGCTTCGTGGCACACGAGCCGGGCCGCCGCTGGGTGTTCGCCGCCAACCCCGACTTCCCAGCCGCCCTCGGCGGACCGCCGGCACTCGAGCGGTTCCTCGTCGTCGTCGTGGATGAGCCGACGACCAAGCTCGCCGCGCTCACGGCGGGCGAGGTCGATTTCGCCGGCATCCAGCCCGCGCACGCCGCGTTCGTCCGCAAGAACCCCGCGCTGACGGTGCTCGACTACCCGCTGATCATGCCGTACGGGATCGTCTTCAACACGCGCCGGCCGCCGTTCGACGATCCCCGCATGCGGCTCGCCGTTGCGCTCGCGCTCGATCGCCGCGAGATCGTGGACGGCTACCTGTACGGCTTCGGCTCGGTCGCGGACGGCCCGGTGCCACCGGATGTTCCCGGCTATGTCCCGGTGCGTCCCGTTCCCACAGCCCCGGACTCCGCGCGGCGATTGCTGGGCGGCCGTCGCATCGCGTTCGAGCTGCTCACCGTCGGGAGCGGTGAAGCGGCGCTCGAGCAGATGATTCAGGCCCGGCTCGCTGCCGTGGGCTTCGACGTCGCAATCCGGCAGCTCGAACTCACGGCGTTCCTCGCGCGGGTGAACAGCCGGCAGCGGGACTTCGCGGCCGCGGTGGTTGGCACGCCGGGCGATCCGGGACTCGGCTACCTGACGACGCTCGCCGACCTCGCGGGGGTGCACCCCGCCGCCGACCCCGCGCGGGCGCAGCGCCTGTTCCGGGATTCGCTCCCCGTCGCGTTCCTCTACCACGCGCGGGGCGTGCAGGGGATGAACCGCCGGGTGAGCGGCGTGCGGATGGACGTGCGCGGAGAGTTGCCGACCGTCGCCGGGTGGCGGCCGGCACCGTGAGAGCGCCCGACCGGCCGACTGAATTCCACGGGATGGCCCCCGTGCGCCTCGACTTTGCCGGCGGCTGGACCGATGTCCCGCCGTTCTCGGCGCGCGAGGGCGGCGTGGTCGTAAATGCGGCGATCGAGCTCACGGCGCGGGTCGCGGTGCGGCTCGGCGGACGCCTGATCCGGCTCGTCTCCGAAGACTTGGGTGAGGAGCTCGAGTGTGCGGACTCCGGCGGCCTGGTGCTCGACGGCCGGCTCGATCTCCTGAAGGCCGCTCTGCGCATGCTCCCGGTGCAGGCGGCGTGCACGATCACGACGCGCTGCGACGCGCCGCCGGGATCGGGACTCGGCAGCTCCGGAGCCATGGACGTGGCGCTCGTCGCGGCCCTGGCGCAGGCGCGCGCGGAGCGGTTGACCGGGCGCGAGATCGCCGAGCAGGCGTGGTATCTCGAGACCGTCGAGGCGAAGATCCCCGGCGGCAAGCAGGATCAGTTCGCCGCGGCGCTCGGCGGCTTTCAGCGGCTTACGTTCCGCGATCCGGACGTCGGGATCGAGCCGATCACGCTCGATCCGGCGTTCGCGACGGCGCTCGAGCGTCGGATCGTGCTGTGCTACACCGGCCGGTCGCGCGTCTCGGGCGCGACGATCGCACGCGTGATGGCCGCGTACGAGCGCGGCGATCCGCGCGTCGCGGGCGCGTTGCGAGCGATGAAGGACGTGGCCGCCGCGATGGCGGAGGCGTTGCGGGCGGGAGATGTCGCCCGCGTGGCGGCCCTGCTTTCGGAGAACTGGATGCATCAGCAGACGCTCGATCCGGGAATGCGCACGACCGAAATGGCCGGGCTCGAGAGCGCGTTGAAGACCGTGGGCACGCTGGGCGGGAAGGCGGCGGGGTCCGGGGCGGGAGGCTCGATGTTTTTCGTCACGGGGGACGATCCCGCGCCCGCGATCGCCGCCGCGCGCGCCGCCGGTGCGACGGTCCTCCCGGTGCGGTGGGCGCTCGAAGGGGTCCGCGCATGGTGACGGCGGAGCAGCTCGCGGCGCGCCGGGAGAAGATCGCCGCGGCGCCGGATCTCGCGGCGCTGCTCGCGCACCTCACCGAGCGCGCGGCGCCGCTGCTGGCCCGACTCCCGCCCGTGCCGGAATCGAAGGCGCTGCTCTCGACCGACGGCGGCGTGTGCCCCGAGGACGGCGCCGCTCTCGTCTTCGACCCGTGGAACCCGACCGAGCACCGCTGCCCTCGGTGCGGCAAAACTCTCACGGGGGAGCGGCACGACCGTCATTGGGCTCGCTACCAACATTTGTGGCTCGCAGAGCGCGCTGCGCACCTGGCGACGCTGGCGGCGCTGGACGGCAATGACGCGGCCGGCGCACGGGCCACCGAGATTCTTCGGGCGTACGGCCGGACCTATTGGCAGTACCCCAACCGGGACAACGTGCTGGGGCCCAGTCGGTTGTTCTTCTCCACGTACCTCGAATCCATCTGGATCGGCAACTACCTCGCGGCGGCCGCGCTGCTGCGCGCCAGCGGCAGGCTCGAGGACGCCACGGCGCAGGACGTGAGCCGGGTGGCCGACGAGGCGGCGAACCTGATCGGCGAGTTCGACGAGGGGTTCTCGAACCGCCAGACCTGGAACAACGCTGGCCTAGCCGCGATCGCCGGCTGGTTCGAGGACGAGGACCTGGCCAAGCGCGCGATCGAAGGTCCCAGCGGGCTGCTCGAGCATCTGTTGCGCGGCTTCGGACGGGACGGGATGTGGTACGAGGGAGAGAACTACCACCTCTTCGCGCTGCGGGGGCTTCTGACGGGCGCGGCGTGGGCGCGTCTTGCGGGCGTGGACATCTTTGCCGAGCCCAAGCTCGCGGCGCGCGTTCGCGCGGCGCTGCTCGCGCCAGCGCGCACGGCGTTGCCCGACTTCACGTTCCCCGCGCGGAAGGATTCGCGGTTCGGGGTTTCCTTGGCACAACCGGCGTATCTCGAGCTGTGGGAGGTCGGGCTCGCGAATCTCGGGAAACGGGAAACGGGAAACGGAAAACGGGAGCTCGAGGGTTGGCTCGCTGCGGTGTCCCAGGCGCCGGCGCCGCGGCCGGAACTGTTCGAGTCCTATCTGCATGATGCACCGCTGCCACGTGTCCCGTTTCCTGTTTCCCGTCGCACGTTGTCTTGGTGGTCGGTGCTGGAGATGCTCCCTGAGCTTCCGTCCGATGCACCCCCCTGGGTTCCCGGCAGTCTCCTGCTCGAGTCTCAAGGTCTCGCGGTGCTGCGCGCGGGTAGTCGCTACGTGAGCCTCGAGTGCGGCCCGTACGGAGGCGGGCATGGGCACCCCGACCGGTTGCACCTCACGCTGCACGCGGATGGCGTGCACTGGCTGGCCGATCCTGGCACGGGCTCCTATGTCTCGCACGACCTGTTCTGGTACCGCTCCACGCTGGCGCACAATGCGCCACGGCTGGACGGCGCGTCCCAATCCCCGGGGGACGCGGTGTGCGAGACGTTCGACACCTCGGGCGAGTGGGCCTGGGTACGCGGCCGCTATGGCGAGATTACGCGCACCGTCGTTTCCGGCCCGGGGTACCTGGTCGATGTGGTGGAGCTGGCGAGTCGCGCCGAGCACACGCTCGAGCTGCCATGGCATTTTCACGGGACGGGGGGCGTGGAACGGGGGACGTGGATGCCTGGCGATCTGGCGGATGACTTCGTATCGCGGGTCGAGCGCCTCGTCCCGGAAGGCGCGGGGCCCATCGGGCTCGAGCTGGCCGCCGGCCCGCGCGCGCTGAGGGCGTTCCTCTCGTTCGACGGCGAGCTGGTGCGAGCAGAAGCGCCTGGCCGGCCGGGAGACGGGACGCGGGAGACGTTCTACGTCGTGCGCGCCACCGGCCGGAGTGCCCGCTGCGTGACGGTTCTGGAGCCGGTTGGAAACGCCGCCTTGGTGCGCGCGGTGCGCGTGCAGGGGAGCGTGATCGAGGTTGAGACGGCCGAGCAGGGCGTCCACCGCCACGCCACGACGGCCCTCGGCTGGGAGATCACGACGAGCTCAGGACGGATTCGGCTAGCGGGCGCGCGCGCGCCGGAGCCGCCGCTCGCGCCACTGCTCGCGCTCGATAAGCCGACACCCGCCATCGGCGCCGCGCTCCGAGTGGCCACGCCCCCGCCGCTCGACGGGACGCTCGACGGATTCGATACGAGCGAGCCGCTCAGGCTCGAGCTGGAGGATCAGTATCGGCGTAGCGAGGAGCCGTACGCGGGCCCCGACGAGTTTGCCGCGGTCGCCCACGCCGCCTGGGACGACGACGCGCTCTACCTGGCGATCGACGTCGTGAAACCCGAGCTGTGCATCCGACCGGGCGGCGCGCCACCGCTGCGACTCGACAACGAGCCGGACGACATCCATTCGGATGGTCTGCAGGTGTACGTCGCGGGAGATGAGCGCGGAGGGAATGGGGACGGGTCGGTCGGATACCTCGTGGTCCCCGAGAATGACGCGCGCGCGCTGCGGGTGCGGGCAACCAGCGAGACGTCGTCTGATCCGCGCAGCGTGCGGGGCGCGTGGCGGCGTACCGACCGCGGGTACACCGTGACGCTCGGCATCGCCTGGCCGGAGTGGCAGCGTGCGCATGTCGGCGGACGGCTGCGCTTCGACCTGCTCGTGAACGAGATGCTGCCGGGCCGCACGCGACGCGCCGGGCAGCTGGTCTGGAGCGGAGGCAACGGGTGGGTGTTCTTGCGGGGCGACCGGCAGGACCCGGAGCGGTTCGGGGTGCTGGAGTTGGTCGGATGATCGTCGTCGTTCTGCACGAGCCCCAGGATCTCGTCAATATCGCCCATGTGGTGCGCGCGCTGAAGAATTTCGGCTTGCGCGACCTCCGCCTGGTGAGCCCGCGCGAGTACGACGCCTATCGGGTGGAGGGCATCGCGCACCAGACGCAGGACGTGCTGGCGCGTGTAGCCCGGTTCGATCGCCTGGAGGACGCGCTGCTCGACTGCGTGCACGTGGTGGGCTTCACGGCGCGAGGCCGCACGGCCAAGCGCAATCTGCAGCGCCCGCGGGAAGCGGCCGCCGAGATTCTGGCGCGTGCGGAAGCCGGCCCAGTCGCGCTGCTGTTCGGGCGGGAGGACAAGGGGCTACCCAATGAGGCGCTCGATCGCTGCCACCGCGTCGTGAACATTCCCACGAGCTCCGCGTATCCTTCCCTCAACCTCGCGCACGCCGTCGTGCTCATGTTGTACGAGCTGGCGCTGGCGCGCGGCGACGAGGATCGGCCGTTCAAGGCGCCGCGGCGCGACGGCCCGCCGGCGACGGTGAACGACCTGGAGCGGCTGTTCGCGGATGCCGAGGCGGCGCTCCGCGCCATCGATTTCTTCAAGACGCGTCAAGCCGAGGGCGTGATGCGGACGCTGCGTGAAGTGATTCATCGCACGCCGCTCGACGAGCGCGAGGCGAAACTGTTGCGGGCGATGGCTATCGAGGTGCTGAAATACGGTGAGCGACTGGCGCGTTCCCGGCTTCACGTCGACCGGTAGCAAGCGGCCCGACGCGCTGTTCGGCGCCGACCTGGACGCGGGACTGCCGACGCGCATGACGCGCGCGGCGGGGTGCCGCGTGTGGGATGCCGAGGGCCGCGAGTACCTCGACTACGTGATGGCACTCGGCGCGGTGGCGCTCGGCTACGGCCACCCGGACGTGAACCGCGCTGCCGAGCAGGCGATCGCGGCCGGCGTCGTCGGGCCGCTGCCGCCGGTGCTCGAGGAAGAGCTGGCCGATGCGCTCGCCATGCGGATCCCGTGGCTCGAGCAGATGCGGTTCTTGAAGACGGGTGCGGAGGCCGTGGCGGCGGCGGTCCGGCTCGCCCGCGTGGCGACGGGACGCGAGCGGGTGCTCGGCTGCGGATATCATGGCTGGCTCGACTGGTCGCAGGGAGGGGAAGGAGTGCCCGCGGCGACTCGGGCACTGTACGGCGAGATCCCCTTCAACGATGTCGATGGCACCCGGCGCCTGATCCGCGAAACGGGCGACCGCCTCGCCGTGGTCGTCGTCGAGCCGGTGGTCGTGATCGAGCCCACGCGCGAGTGGCTCGAGGTGGTGCGCGAGGAGGCGACCCGGGTGGGCGCGGTGCTCGTGTTCGACGAGATCAAGACCGCGTTCCGGCTGGCGATCGGCGGCGCCGCCGAGCGTTATGGCGTGCGGCCCGATCTCGTGGCGCTGGGTAAGGCCATGGCGAACGGGTTTCCGCTCGCGGTGGTGGGTGGACGAGCGGACCTGATGGCCGGCGTTGCCCGCACGTGGATCTCGTCCACGCTCGCGACCGAGAGTGTGGCGCTCGCCGCGGCGCAGGCGACGCTGGAAGTATTCGCGCATGAGGATGTGTGCGGGCACCTGCACCGGATGGGCACGCGATTGCTGCATGGGCTCCATCGCCTGCACCGCAAGCACGCCGACGTGGTGACGGGCGTCGGCGGGATCGCGGAGATGTGCTTTCTCCATTTTGCGAGCGAGAATATCTCGCGGGATGTGGCGCGGAGGTGTGCGGCGCGTGGCCTATTATTCAAGCGGACCGCGTACAACTTCGTGTCGTTGGCGCATGATGAGGAGACGGTCGACCGAACGCTGGAGACGCTCGATGAGGTGCTCGCGCAGGCTACCGACGGAGCCTAGCTTCGAACCATGAGCCCCACGACGATGTCCCTGTGACCCTCCAACGCAAGCTGCTGCTCGGCTTCTCCCTCATGGTCCTCCCCACGCTGTTCGTGGGAATCCAGGCGATTCGCACCAACGCGCTCGAGGGCGGGACGCTCGAGGCGCTCGGCCAGCGCCTCGCCCACTCCCGCACGTACGCCGAAGTCGAAGACGCGATGTTCAACCAGACCCAGGTGGTCTGGCGCTACTTGAGCGGAGATCCCGCGGCCAAGAAGGAATTCCCACTCACCGAACAGGTCGTGGACTTCTGGCTTGATCGTTGGGCGGCGGGACTTCCCTCCGGGGATCTGAAGCTCGCGGACGGCGTTCGCAAAATCGAGACCGACATCCGAGACGTCGCGGGACGCGTGTTCAAGCTGTACGACTCCGGGCAGCGCGAGGCGGCCTACCTCACCGCACGGCAAGAGCTCGTGGAGCGCCTGCAGCCCGCCCTGGCGGAGGTGAACCGGGAGATCTACCGCCAGGCCCGCGAGTACAGCGTGCAGCGCGCGTTTTCCCAGGTGGCTACCATTGTGGCGACGGAGCGACGCGTTCTCTGGTCGATCATCCTGCTCGCCCTGGTTGCCGGTTTGACCGCGTCGTGGATCATCTCCCGCAGCCTGGCGCGTCCCCTCAACGAGCTGCGGCACGCGATGGCCGTCGTCGGCGCGGGCGACCTGGACCACGCGATCGAGCCGCGCTCCGCGGACGAGATCGGCGACCTGGCACGCGCCTTCGCGCAGATGACCGAGCAGCTCCGCCAATCCCACGCGCAGCTGGTACAGTCCGAGAAGCTGGCCTCCATCGGCCAGATGGCCGCGGGGGTGGCCCACGGCCTCCGGAATCCACTCGCGAGCCTGCGTGCTGCGGCGCAGCTTGCGCAGCACCGCGTCGAGGGCCCCGCCGCGCGCGAACCGCTGAACGCGATCATCGAGCAGGTCGATCGTCTCGATAACCGGATCGCCCACCTGTTGACCTTCTCGCGCCCCGCTCCCTTCCGTCCGCTGCGGGAGAGTGTACGATCACTCGTGGACGGCGCGCTCTCCGGTTTCACCGAGCTACTGGGCCAACGCCGCGTCGAGCTGGGGCTGGCCGTTCCCCCGACACTGCGCGAAATCCGGGTCGATCCTATGCGGTTGGAGCAGGCGTTGACCGAGATCATTTCCAACGCGCTCGACGCCATGTCGGACGGTGGACGGCTCGAGATCGCGGCCCAATCTCAGAACGGTGAGGGAGGCGCCGACGGGGTGTTGCTCGAGATCACCGATTCGGGGCCGGGAATTGCGGCGGAGATCCTGCCCAATTTGTGTGAGCCGTTCTTCACGACCCGACCCGAGGGAACGGGCCTGGGCCTGGCCATCGCGAAGCGCTACGTCGAGGAAACCGGCGGCCGCCTGGAGATCGCCAGTCGGATCGGCCACGGCACGACGGTGCGCATCTGGCTGCCCGTTGCCAGTGGCGACACCGCGCCGACGCCAGTGCGGAGTCTCTCATGAACGGCTCGACCGTGCTGATCGTGGATGACGAGCAGACCCTGGCCCGGTCGGCCAAGGCGTTCCTGGCGGACCACGGCTTCGAAGCTGAGGTGGCGGCCTCCGGCGAGAAGGCGCTCGAGCTGCTCGAAAGCCTCCAGCCGGATGTCGTCTTTGCGGACGTGCGGCTCCCCGGGATGAGCGGCATCGATCTCCTGAAGCGGATCCGCGAGTTCGATCCCGTGCTCCCCGTGATCATGCTGACGGCCTACGGCTCCATCGAGGGCGCCGTCGAGGCCGTCAAGCTCGGCGCCTTCGACTACGTCAAAAAGCCGGTGGACCTCGAGGAGCTGAAGCTCCTGGCCGACCGCGCTCGCGAGAACCGACTGCTCAAGCAGGAGCTGTCGTACTACCGCCGCCGCGCGACGCGGGACGTCGGGTTTGCGACCATGGTGGGCGAGTCGCCCGCCGTCCATGCGGTGCTCGAGCGGGCGCGCCAGATCGCCGCGCTGGAGGACACGCCGCCTGTGCTGCTGACGGGCGAGACGGGCACCGGGAAGGGTATCCTCGCGCACGCCATCCACGCCGCCGGCCCTCGCGCATCCAAGCCGTTCATCGAGGTCAACTGTACGGCCCTCCCGGCAAACCTCATGGAGGCGGAGCTGTTCGGCTACGAGCGCGGCGCGTTCACGGATGCCAAGGAGTCGAAGACCGGTCTGGTCGAAGCCGCCGAGGGTGGGTTTCTGTTCCTCGACGAGATCGGCGACGTGGATCTCTCGGTGCAGGGCAAGCTGCTGCGGGCCATCGAGGAGCGGACGGTGCGGCGCGTCGGGAGTGTCCGCGAGCGCAAGGTCGATGTGCGCATTATCGCTGCGACGAACCGCGATCTCGAGCGCGAAGCGAGCCGTGAGCGATTCCGCCGCGATCTCTATTTCCGCCTCGCGGTGATCGTCCTGGTCATGCCGCCGTTGCGGGAGCGGGGTGAGGACGTGCTGCTTCTCACCGACCACTACTTGCGACTCCTCAATGCCAAGTACGGAAAGACGGTGCGAGAGATCAGCGCGCCGGCGCGCGAGATGTTGCTGTCGTATCCGTGGCCCGGCAACGTCCGCGAGCTCAGCCACGTGATCGAGCGGGCGGTGCTGTGGAGCCGGGGTCCGATGCTGGACGTGGAGCACCTCTCGCTCACGAGCCCCGACCACAACGCGGTGGCGGCGCACCACAACCCGCCGGCCGAAGCCGACGCGGCCGCCGGTGCACCGGCGCTGCCGCCACAGGGCGTCGATCTCGCTCACTGGGAGAAGGCCATGATCGAGCGCGCGATGCGCGAGGCCGGCGGAAACCAAACGAAGGCCGCGCAGCGTCTCGGAATCTCGCGCGACACGCTGCGCTATCGTCTCAAGAAGTTCGGCCTGCAGCCTTGATGCACGGGTTGGGTGTATTCACCCACGTTGGGTGAAATGACTCACCGCACTGCCTCGTCAGCGGGGGACAGCACTGGCGGGTGTACGCGTTAAGTGTCGACATCCGTGTGCGTTGGGTTTTACGAACTTGCGGCCGACAGGTGGCACGTCACGTGCGTAGGTGTGATGGCGAGCGCTCGTAGTGGTTGACCACGATTTACCCCGGAGGAAGAGCCAATGACGTGGACGAAGCCTGAATTTGAGGTCGTGGAGCTGGGGATGGAAGTCGGCGCGTACGCCGGCAACGCCTGAACCAAGCGGATACGGCTTAACGAGGGGCCGGGTGACGAACCCGGCCCCTTTGTTCAATGCGCGTTATCATCCTCGGCTCGGCGGCGGGTGGTGGAGTCCCGCAATGGAATTGCGGCTGCCGTAACTGCACGGAAGCCCGACAGGACGGCCGCGGCCGGACTCAGTCGTCGGTGGCGGTCAGCGCCGACGGCGCGCGCTGGGTTCTCCTGAATGCCTCGCCCGATCTTCGCATCCAGCTCGCTGCCCATCGCTCTCTCTGGCCCCCTTCCGGCTCCCGCGCGACGCCCGTCCGGGCGGTCGTGCTTACCGATGGCGAGATCGACCACACTCTCGGCCTCCTGTTGCTGCGGGAGAGCGCCGACCGGCTGCCGGTGTACGCCCCGGCGGGCGTGACGGCGCTGCTCGGCGACGAGTGGCCGCTTTATCGTGTGCTCTCCGCCTACTCAGGTGTCGACGCGCGGGCCCTCGAGGAGGGCCGTCCGATCGCCCTCACCGACCGCACTGGCAGCCCACTCGGGATCTGCTGCTCAGCGACGGCGGTGGCCCGGCGCCCGCCGCGCTACGCCCGCGCCGCGCCGGCTCAGGCCTTCGACGTCGGCCTGCGGCTCACGGACGAGCGCACCGGCGGAACGCTCGCCTACGTCCCGACGGCCGGGGCGATGGATGACGCCGTGCGGCGAGTCGCCGGCGGAGCGGATCTCCTGTTGTTCGACGGCACGTTCTGGTCGGACGACGAGCTCGGTGCGGCCGGCGGGGGAGCCGACGCGCCGACGGCGCGCGAGATGGGCCATCTCCCGGTTGGCGGCCCCGGTGGCAGCCTGGAGCTGCTGCCGCGCCTCGACGCCAAGCGGGTGGTGCTCGTCCACATCAACAACACCAATCCGATCCTGTGTCGCAGCTCCGCGGAGCGGGCGCGGGTCGAGACGGCGGGCATCGAGGTAGGAGAGGACGCGATGGAGTTCGAGCTGTGAGCGTAGAGGTAGGCTCACCGGCGGTGGACGGACTGGTCGGCCGTCTGCGGGGTGTACTGGAGCGCCGCTACCACCACCTCCACCCGTTCAACCAGCGGATGCACCGGGGCGAGCTGTCGCGCCAGGAGCTGCAGCTGTGGGTGGCGAACCGCTTCTACTATCAGATCAGCATCCCCATCAAGGATGCCCTGATCCTGTCGAGCTGCCCCGAGCGGGAGGTGCGCCAGCAGTGGATCCAGCGGATCATCGATCACGATGGTCGGCCGGGGGAGGAAGGCGGCATCGAGGCGTGGCTGCGGCTGGGCGAGGCGATGGGCGTGAAGCGCGAGGATCTGGTCGGCCAGCGTTTTCTTTTGCCCGGCGTGCGCTTCGCCGTGGACGCGTACGTGAGCTTCTGCCGGTTCCGGCCTTGGCTCGAGGCGGTGGCGGCCTCGCTCACCGAAATGTTCGCGCCGCTGATCGTTCAGGAGCGGCTGTCGGCGATGCTGAGCCACTACAAGTGGGTGGATCCCGCGGGGCTGCAGTACTTCAAGAACCGGCTCACCCAGGCGCCGCGTGATGCGGAGTACGCCCTCGGCCTCGTGACGGAGCGGTTCCGCACGCCGGAGGAGCAAGAGCGGGCCGTCGCCGCCCTCGAGTTCAAGTGCGACGTGCTGTGGTGCCTGCTCGACGCCGTGGAGCGGGGGCCCATCCCCGGGACCGCGCCGTGACCGCGGCAGGACGGCCGACCGTGCCGCGCCTCCACCCGAAGGCGCGCCTCCAGCACGATGACGTGCGCGGGCGGGACGTCCTCCTCTATCCCGAAGGGCTCGTGGCGCTGAATCCGACCGGCGCAGAGATCCTCGTGCTGTGTGACGGCGTCCGCTCGGTTGCTGACGTCGTGGCAGCGCTGGAGCAGCGGTACGGCTCCCCGGGGGGAGGAGTCGAGCGCGACGTTACGACGTTTCTCGATCGACTGGCCGCGAAGGGGCTGGTGACGTATGGACCCTAAGCCGCTGTGGCTCCTGGCCGAGCTGACCTACAAGTGTCCGCTGCAGTGTCCCTACTGCTCGAATCCGCTCGACTTCGCGGGCCCGCGCTTCAAGCGCGAGCTCTCGACCGACGAGTGGTGCCGTGTGTTCCGCGAAGCCAAGGCGCTGGGTGTGCTACAGCTCGGGCTCTCGGGTGGCGAGCCGACCCTGCGCGCCGATTTGGAGGAGCTGGTCCGTCAGGCGCACGGGCTCGGTCTCTATACGTCCCTCATCACATCCGCCTACCGGCTCACCAAGGAGCGCCTTGCGGCGCTGAAAGCGGCGGGGCTCGACCACGTGCAGATCAGCATTCAGGGGGCGGACGCCGAGCTCTCGGATGCGGTCGCGGGGACGGCAGCGTACAACGATAAGATCGCCGCCTACCGCTACACGCGAGAGTTGGGCTTCCCGCTCACCGTCAACGTCGTGCTGCACCGCCGCAACCTGCATCAGGTCGCAGCGCTCATCGGGCTCGCCGAGTCGCTCGGCGCCGAGCGCATCGAGCTCGCCAACACGCAGTTCTACGGCTGGGCGCTCCACAACCGCGATGCCCTGATGCCAACCAAGGCTCAGCTCGATGAGGCCTGGCGCGTGGTCCAGCGCGAGCGCGCGCGACTCGGGACGAAGCTCGAGATCGTATGGGTGCTCCCCGACTACTACGAGCAGTACCCCAAGCCGTGCATGGGCGGCTGGGCGCGCGCCTACATGACCGTGACGCCGGCGGGGGAGGTCTGGCCGTGCCACGCGGCCGGTCGGATCACGACCCTCACGTTCGAGAACGTGCGCGAACACGCGCTCGAGTGGATCTGGGAGCACTCGGAGGCGTTCACGCGCTTCCGGGGTGATGCCTGGATGCCCGAGCCCTGCCGGTCGTGTCCGCGCAAAACCCAGGACTTCGGGGGCTGCCGCTGCCAGGCGTTCCTGGTGGCAGGCGACGCGGGCCTGACCGATCCGGTGTGCTCGCTGTCGCCCCACCGCCACCTGATCGATGCTGCGGTCGCCGAGGTGGAGCGTGCGGCGGAAGCCGCCGAGTGGACCTATCGTGCGGCACCGGCGTCGCGCGCGCTCGCCGCGAAGGGATGACCGCCGCCGCGATCGTCGCCCGCGGACTCGGCAAGGACTTCGGGGCGCTCCGCGCGCTCGATCGGCTCGACCTCGAGGTCAGGGACGGGGAGTTCTTCGGCCTGCTCGGGCCGAACGGCGCCGGGAAAACCACCACCGTTCACCTGCTCGCGACGCTGCTTGCGCCCTCGCGCGGCTCGGCGCGCGTCGCGGGACACGACGTCGTGCAGGACGGCCTCGCCGTGCGGCGCAGCATCGGGCTCGTGTTCCAGGACACCACCCTCGATCGCGACCTCACGGTCGCGGAAAACCTGCGTTTCGCCGCGCGCCTGTGGAGCCTTCCCGACCGCGCCTCCCGGCCGCGGATCGACGCGCTGTTGCGCCAGTTCGAGCTGCTCGAGCGACGCGATGACTCGGTGCGGACGCTCTCCGGGGGCATGCGGCGCGCCGCCGACATCGCTCGGGGCATCCTGCACGAGCCGCGCATCCTGTTTCTCGACGAGCCCACGGCCGGGCTCGACCCGCGCGCGCGCCGCTCGCTGTGGGACCGGATCCGCGGCCTGCGCGCGGCGTCCGGCCTCACCGTGCTCCTGACGACGCACTACGTCGAGGAGGCCGAGCCGTGCGACCGCGTCGCCGTGTTGGATCACGGACGACTCGTCGCCCTCGGTACGCCGGCTGCGCTCAAGCAGGCGGCGGGAGTCGGCTCGCTCGAGGAGGTGTTCCTCGCGCACACCGGCCATCCTCTGGCCGAAGCGGACGGCGGTTGAGCATGCGCGCGGTGTACGGGATCGTCGCACGCGAGTTCCTACGGTTCCTGCGGCAGCGCGGCCGGGTGCTGGCGAGCATCGGGCGGCCGTTCGTGTGGCTGGTGTTTGCCGGCGCGGGGTTCGCCGGCGTGTTCGCGGGGCGGAACGAGATCGACTACCGCGTCTACATGGCCCCCGGCCTGCTCGGCATGGTGGTGATGTTCGGCTCGTTGCTCGCGGCCCTCTCCACCGTGACCGACCGCGAGGCCGGAGTGCTCCGCATGATGCTGGTCGCGCCGGTCCGGCGCAGCACGGTCGCGTTGGGCAAGGCCTTGGGCGCGACGCTGCTCGCTACCGCTCAGGTAATCGTGGTGGCGGGGCTGCTGCTCCCGCTGGTCCACCTGCGACCCACGCTCGCGGGGGCGCTGCTCGGGCTCGTCGCCGTCGTCCTCTCAGGGCTGGCGCTGGGCGCGCTCGGTGTGGTAATCGCGGCGAGTATCCGGTCGATCGAAAACTTCGCGGGCGTCATGAACTTCGTGGTCTTCCCGATGCTCTTTTTGTCGGGTGCCTTATATCCCGTGCGGCATCTCGGTCCCGTGTTGCGCGCCGTCGCCTACGCGAACCCCCTCGCGTACGGCGTGGACCTGCTGAAGCACGCTCTGCTCGGCGCGTGGGCGGGAGCGGGCTACGGCGGCGAGCTCCCCGTGCCGCTCGACTGCGCCGCGCTCGCCCTGTTCGCGATCGTAGGACTCACCATCGCCGCGTGGCTCCTCGGCCGCGAGGGCGGGGTGACGCGCACAGCGTTCCGGGAGCGGCGTTAAGCCACGACCAGGCGGGTGATGATCGCGGTAATCACCAGCACTATCAACGCCGCCGCAATGCTCGTCAGGAGTGTTAAGGCAGCCGCCTTGTCGCGGGGCACCTTCATGCAAGGCGCAAGGCCAAGCGCGAACAGCCGCACGCTGTACAGCCCGACCAGCATTCCCAGCGGCTCGATCCTGGGGAACAGCGCGAATGCGCTGGCCAGCCAGTACGGTGTACTTGCGTACGCCGCGACCTTCAGGGCCTGCACGCGGTTCCGCTGTCCCCCGACCGACCCCGCGATCACGTCGATCGCCATCGCCAGCACGTATACGCCCACGAGATTGAGCACGTACTCGAGGACCCCCGCCTGTACCGCGGTCCCGGCATTCATCGGGACGGTCCCGAACGTCAGCAGGCTGCCACGCTCGCCGAACACGACCCCCCCGATGGTTGCAGCTATGGGGCCGATGGCCGCCATGGGAACGAGGTAGCGCATATAGATCGGGCCGGCGCTCGTGAACTCGCCGGCGATCGTTGCCCACTCCTGCGTCGGCTGCAGCAGCAGACGCTGTGCGCGGGCGAGCCAGCCCGGCAGCTTGCGCGCGGCCCGCTTGGCCGCCGGCGGCTTGACGGGGGGCCGGGGCGGCGGCCCGGCTTTGGGCGCCGCGCCACCGCGTGGCGGCGTGGGGCCGCGCGGGGGGGGCGTGGGGCCGCGGGGAGGGGGCGTGGGACCGCGGGGAGGCGGCCCTCCGGGAGGGCGCGGGGGGTTCGGGGGCGGGGTGCGCATGGAGACACAACATAGGAAACAGCGATCAGGTCGCCAATACGGGTTGCCAGGCGCCCAGCCGCGGGCAGTCTGAACCCGTTGCGGCTTGGCGTCTTGGCGTCTGCTACTCAGATTGATGCATGTTGATCGACGTCCATGCCCACTTCTACCATGCCGCCAGCCCCCGGGCCGATTGGCGCGAGCGCAATGCCAGCCGGCTGGCGGCGGGGCGCAAGATCGGGGTGACGATCCACGTCGCCTCGATCCTCGGAAGCTGGGGTCGGACATCGCCGACGTACTTCCCGTCGCCCAGGGACGTGGAGGATGGCAACAGCGCCCTCCTCGCGCTCGAACGAGAGCACCCCAATCTGATCCGCGGCTACGTCACCGTGAACCCAAACTACACGCCCCACGCGCGCGCCGAGATCGCCCGCTGCCTCGGCGCCGGGATGGTGGGGATCAAGCTCGCGGCGAGCCGCCGCGCGACAGACCCCCTGCTCGATCCGATTTGCGAGCTGGCGGGGGAACGGAGGGTTCCGGTCCTGCACCATGTGTGGCAGAACCGGAGGGGGGACCGCCCGGGGCAGGAAGCATCGGACGGGCCGGAGCTCGCCGCCTTGGCCGCGCGCCACCCCCAGGTGCGATTCATCCTGGCGCACATCGGCGGGGGCGGCGACTGGGAACACTCACTTGCTGCCCTGCGCGCCACGCCCAACGTCTACGTCGATCTCTCAGGGAGCGGTGTGGACGGCGGCATGCTCGAAGCGTGCCTCGAGGCCGCCGGCGTGGAGCGACTGCTCTGGGGAACGGACCTCACCATGGACGCCGGCTGGGCCAAGCTGCGTTATCTCGAGCGCTTGCTTCCGCCGCCCGAGCTGGAACTCGTGCAGTGGAGGAACGCGGCGCGCATCTTCCCGCGCGGCGCGTTCCCCGCCGACTAATGCGGATCGACGTCAACACCTTCCTCGGCGCCTATCCGTATCGGCGGGTGCCCGGTACGTCCTCCGATGGGCTGTTGCGCGCCATGGAGCGCGCCGGGATCGACGAAGCTTGGGTGAGCCATGTGCCAAGCTTGTTCTGGCGCCAGCCGATGGAGGGGAACGCTTGGCTGTACGAGACCGTGGCGCGCGACCCGCGCCTCAAGCCGGTGCCGGCGCTGCATCCCGGCCTCGCGGGCTGGGATGGCGCGCTGGGTGAGGCGGCGGACCGCGGTGCCCCGGCCGGGCGGTGCGATCCGCTGTACTACGGTCTCGACCCGACGGGGCCTGAGATGCGGATCCTGGCCGCGGCGTGCGGCGCGGCGCACCTGCCACTGATGATGGCGGTGCGCCTCGAGGACGGGCGCCAGCGTCACCCCAACGACCACGCCGCCGAGCTTCCGGCGGCGGCGGTACGGGCCTTGATTCGGAGCGACGAGGACGTGCGGCTGTTGATCACGCACGCCGACCGCGGGTTCATCGAAGAGGTCCACTTCGGATCGACCCCCGAGGAAGCGGCACGACTCTGGTGGGACGTGAGCTGGATCTGGGGTCCCCCGGAAGATCACCTGGAGACCCTGCTCGGCACGATCGGGTTCGACCGGTTCGTGTTCGGCACCGGACAGCCGCTCCGGATTCCGGAGGCGAGCGTGGCGAAGGTCGACCTGCTCGAGCTGGCGCCGCCGCAGCGCGCGGCGATCGACTCGGAAAACGCCCGCGGGGGACTACTCCACTGACCGGCGTCTTCGAGTGGGGCCTGATCCCTGCCGTCCCGGTCCCGTTCCGTGGCCGGGAGCTTGCGGACGACGCGCAACAGGCGTACGCCCGGTGGATGGCGGATCATCAGGTCGCTGGCGTGGCGGTGTGGTCGCACACCGGGCGCGGGCCGCACCTGTCGCGTGACGAGCGGCGCCGAGTGCTCGCGACTTGGCGGGCGGCGCTACCGATGAGTCAGATCGTCGCGGGGGCGACGAGCGTCGAGATGGCGGTCGAGGCGAAGGCGGGCGGTGCCAACGCGCTGCTCGCTTTCCCGCGGGCGGACGATCCGGTCGGGTATCACGCAGCGCTTGGCCGCGAGCTGCCGGTGATCGCGTTCTATCTGTACGAGGCCGCCGGCGGCGTCGCGTACGACAACCAGACCCTCCACGGCATCCTCGCCCTCCCCAGCGTGATCGGAATCAAGGTGGCCACGCTCGACTCGGTGGTGACGTTTCAGCGGATCGCCGGGCTGATGCGAGACCACCCGGACAAGCTGCTGATCACCGGTGAGGACCGTTTCCTGGGCTACTCGCTCACCATGGGAGCGCGAGCGGCATTGATCGGCATGGGGGCGGCGCTCACCGACCTCCAGGTCGCGCTGATGGAATCGTTCCGCTCGGGGGATTTCGGCAAATTCGTCCGCCTGTCGGGCGTGTGCGATCGCTTCGCGAGCGCGACGTTCGTTGGCCCCGTGGAGGGCTACGTCCGCCGGATGCTGTGGGCGTTGGCGGCCGACGGTGTGATCCCGGACGATGCGTGCGACGATCCGTGGGGGCCGAGCCTGCCGCCGTCCGACCGTGACGTCGTGCGCGCCGCGGTCCGCGAGGCGCGCACTCGGCGCGCCACGCCGGCGTGAGGCGCATCCCGAGGCGGTCGTTCCTCGAGTCCTGCACCGCCGCGAGCACGGCACTCGGCACGTCTCCCTTCCTGAAGGACTGGATTCCGATGAGCAAGCAACGACACGTGGTGGTGATCGGGGCTGGGGCGTTCGGCGGCTGGACTGCGCTCCACCTTCTGCGGGGCGGCGCCCGCGTCACGCTGGTGGATGCTTGGGGGCCCGGCAACTCGCGCGCCAGCTCCGGTGGCGAGACCCGGGTGATCCGCGGGACCTACGGCCCTCGCGGGATCTACACGCACCTCACGGCGCGCGCGCTCCAGTTGTGGAAGGAGCACGAGCGGGGCTGGCACCTGAAATTGTACCATCCCATCGGCGTGCTGTGGCTAGTGGAGAGTGATGACGCGTACGAAAAGGCGGCGCTGCCCCTGCTCAAGGAAGCCGGCTTGGCGTTCGAAGAGCTGTCGGGCGCGGAGACGGCGCGCCGTTACCCGCAAATCAACTGCGAGCGCGTGCGCTGGAGCATCTTTGAGAAAGATGGTGGCTACCTCACGGCGCGCCGCGCCTGCGCGGCTGTGCTCGAGGGGTTCCTCGCCGAAGGCGGTGAATACCGCCAGCTCGCCGTGGAGCCCAGCGCGCGTCTCGGCGCCGGCGAGTTGCGCGACATCAAGCTCTCCGACGGCAGCACGGTCGCGGCCGACGCGTTCGTGTTCGCATGCGGTCCGTGGCTGGGGCAGTTGTTTCCGGACGTCATTGGTGATCGGGTCCGCGCCACCCGCCAGGAGGTCTTCTTTTTCGGCACGCCCCCGGGCGACGTGCGGTTCACCGAGCAGGCGCTCCCCGTGTGGGCGGATCACGGGAGAGGTTTCATATACGGGATTCCCGGCAACGAGTGGCGCGGGTTCAAGGTCGCCGACGACACCCGTGGCCCTCCGTTCGACCCCACCACGGGCGAGCGGCTGCCCTCGCCGGAGGCCCTGAAGGCGGCGCGGGAGTATCTCGCGTTTCGGTTCCCAGGCTTGAAGGGCGCGCCGCTCGTCGAAGCCCGGGTGTGCCAGTACGAGAACTCTCCCGACGAGCACTTCATCATCGATCGGCACCCGGCGGCGGCGAACGCCTGGCTTGTGGGCGGCGGGTCGGGGCATGGCTTCAAGCACGGGCCCGCCGTCGGCGAGCTGGTCGCGAACCTGGTGCTCGCTGGGAACGCGGCGCCTCCCGAGTTCCGGCTGTCACGGTTTGACCCCGGGGCAGGGCCTCGAGGTTAGTCGATCCGCCTGTGCGTGAGAAGCTCGAACGGGACTTCGATCGGTTCAAGCGGGAGCTGCCGCGCGACTTCCCGGCACACGTGCGCCAGGCCTATCGGATCGATCTCACCGCCCGCTATTTGGGCGAGCTCGTTCCGCATCCCATCGGCAAGGGCTCGGGCCAGCTGTCGCTCAACGCCGGGCAACTCGAGGATGACGCCGCGGCGGGACTCGCGTTCGCGGTGCTCAAGACGGTGATCGCCGAGGACGAGACCGGCGCGCGGACGATGGCGGCGTGGGCGATCCACGAGACGAAGATGCAGGTCGAGCGACGCCCGGCGGGCCGGGGCCGGGCGGGGTGGACCGTCACGTGGAAGGGGCGCGGCTGGGATCGCAGCTTCACCGACTACCTCACATTGGTGCGGACCGGACGGGACCTCACGCGAGCCGGCCGGCTTCTGGTGGTACCGTCGGTGAAGTACCACCTGCCGCGACTCGCGGAGCCGTTCAGTGAAGGCGAGTACCGCTACACGACCGCGCAGCTGGCGGACGCCTGGCGGGAGCCGCCGCTCCTCGTGGAAAAGGACTTCTCGCCCACGCTGGCGGGCGACGCGCTCGCCGACGATCGCCCGCAGATCCTGCGGTGGCTGCGCGAGGTGCCCGCACGCATCCATGCCGCATCGCCGATCCCGGTCCGCGTCGCGGTGAAGCTCATGAACGCGCGGTTCGATGACCTGTTCCAGGTCGAGATGATGGACGCATGCGCCGGAGCTGACACGCTGGTCGTATTCAATCGGCTGTTCGACGCCGAGCGAGGCGTTGCCTACGGAGGCTGGGATTTGAGCGACCGCAATCTCCGGGTGCTCGAGACTCGACTGACCCCGGGAACCCCGGGCTTGCGCCCGGGGTCAGTGGTACGACTGACCCCGCACGCAAGTGCGGGGATCCCGGAACTTGTCGGCACCGGCAACATCCACTCCGGCCGCATGATCCTCGACTACGCCCGCTGCGGCTGCGACAGCGTCCAGTTGCACACCTTCTTCCAGCTACCGCTCTCCGAGTACCCCGCCACGCACGGCTCCCGTCCCCAGCGGGCGCTCCACGCGCTCGTGTTTCATCCGCGGGACGGCCTGATTGCGGGGATGCTCGAGCTCGAAGCGCACGGGGAGCTCGAGCGGCACGGCGGCGAGCTCCGTTTCCTCGACCTGCGAGCCCATGCGCATCGCGCGGGTTGACCTGTACGCGCTCGAGCTGCCGTTCGCGGAGCCGTTCATCATCTCCGGCGGCCGGATCGACGCGCGCCGGTCGGTGGTCGTGGTGCTGCACGACGGCGAAGGGCACGTGGGTTACGGCGAAGCGGCCCCGGACGAGCTGCCGTTTTACTCGGAGGAAACGCTGGGCAGCGCTCGTGATCTCATCACCCGCGTCCTCACGCCGCGGATCGCCGGTCGGGAGTTCGACTCCCCCGAGGCGGTGGACGCCGCGCTGCGGGAGAATGTGCGCGGCAATCCGTTCGCCCGGGCGGGGATCGAGACCGCGGCGTGGGACCTCGAGGCGCATCGCCGCGGCACAGGGCTGCCGCAGCTCGTCGCCGAGCGGCTCGGCGTCGACCCTGGGGCGAGCTTTCCCTGCGGCGTGGCGCTCGGCATTCCCGAGGATCGCCGCGCCGAGACCCTGACGCGCCGCGTGTACGAGGCGCTTCAGCACGGCTACCGACGCGTCAAGGTCAAGGTCGCCCCGGGGTGGGATGACCTCGCGGTGCGGGCTGCCCGCGCAGCAATGGCCGGCACGGACGTGCCGCTGACCGTGGACGCGAACGGCGCGTACACTTGGCCCGAGCACGAGCCCGCGTTGCGCGCGTTGGACGATGCCGGCCTCCTGTACATTGAGCAGCCGCTCGCTCCCGACGAGCTCGTGGGCCACGCGCGGCTGGCGCATGCGCTCAAGACGCCGGTGTGCCTCGATGAAACGCTGCGGGACGCAGGAATTGCGCGTCAGGTCCTGGCGCTCGACGGCCCCATGGTCTGGAACCTCAAGGTGCATCGGGTGGGCGGGCTCGCTGAAGCGTGCCGCATTTGCCGAGTGGCCGCGGAATGCGGGGCCCAGCTCTGGGCCGGCACGATGCCCGAGTCCGGGATCGGCTCCCAGGCGGACATCGCGGTCGCGGCGCTCGAGGCGTGCGTCTATCCGTCGGACGTGGAGCCGAGCGCGCGCTGGTTCGGGCGCGGTGCCGACGTGATCAAGCTGAGCATGAGCAAGGACGGCCGCATGGCGGTGCCGGGCGTCTCGATCGCTCGGCTGCTCGACGCCGGGCGCTTCCGTTCGGTGACCCGCGGTTTACATATAGAGCCACTATGATTCCCATCGATCACCAGCCGGCCGGGTACTGGGCGACCAATCTCTACGCCAGCCCGCGCAAGCGTCCCAAGTCGGACGCGCCGCTCAAGGATCTGCCGCCGCGCGCCGCGCAACGGTTCAAGCGCGCGCGGGAGGGCATGCGCGCGCTCCGGCACGTCACCGAGCAGGTCGTGTTCATGGGCACCGCCTGGAAATGGGTCTGGATGTACGAGGTCGGCGGGCGCAAGCTCGGCTACCTCCATCCCATGGAGACGGGTCTCTCGGGCACGTTCATTCTCACCGAGAGCGAGGAGCGCGAGTTCGCGGTGACCGACGGCCTCCCGCGGCCGTCGCGCCAGGCCATCCGCGACGGCCAGATCGCGGGCGGCGTGCGGTGGTGCTGGATGGAATTCCCCGACCTGGCTGCCGTCGACGCCTTCGTCCACATCATTCAGCTCAAGCATCAGTTGCTGGCCCGGCCGGATTGACCGGTGTGGTACGGGCGCAGCATGCTGTGCCCCTGCGCGTGCAGGGCTTGTGCCCCGTTTAGCGCTGGCGCTACATTCCGGCGCCCGCAAGCCGTTTCACAACACAGACCGATACCATTCGCCATCGAGCGCTCTGGATGACGAAGAGGAGTGGGAGGGTCGGGGCCGGCGTCGCGATCGCACTGTCGATCGCCTTCCCGGTCGCGGCACAAACCGGTTCTGCGTCTGGCTACAAGGCTCCCGTCATCAGCGACACGGGGCGGCTCAAGGGTCCCCGCCAGCCCATCTTCTTTCGTCACGACGTCCACGCCGGTCAGGACCAGATCCCCTGCTTGTACTGTCACAACACCGTGACCATCTCGAGCGAGCCGGGGATTCCCGCGGTACAGACCTGCTTCGGCTGTCATCAGATTATTGGCGGGGGAAAGCGGCCGCTCGGCGGGAGCGTGACGCCCGCGCAGGATTCGGCCGCGCGGAGCGCCGAAATGGCCGAGATCAAGAAGGTGCGCGAGGCGTGGGCCACCAAGCAGCCGCCCGTGTGGACGCGCGTGCACGCACTTCCGGGCTTCGTGCGCTTCCCGCACCAGCGGCACATCAAGATTTTGGGCACCGAGAGCTGCATCAACTGCCACGGCGATGTGCGCACCATGCCGCAGGTATACCAGGTCGCCACGCTCACGATGGGCTGGTGCGTCAACTGCCACGTGCAGCGCAACGTCACGCGCGACTGCACCGTGTGTCACTACTGAGGCCCGACCGATGGACCGCAGACGGTTCCTGACAGTCCTGGGCGCGACGGGCGGCGCCGCCGCGGCGGCGTCGGCGTGCGACATCCACGCCGAGCCGACCGAGCACCTCGTCCCCTACACGGTCCCGCCGGAGAACCAGGTCCCCGGGATCGCCACATACTACGCCACCACGTGCCGCGAATGCGCGGCCGGTTGCGGGTTGCACGCCAAGGTCCGCGAGGGTCGCGTGGTGAAGCTCGAGGGCAACCCGGAGTCGCCGATCAACCAGGGGCGGCTCTGCTCGCGCGGCCAGGCGGGGCTTCAGGGACTCTACAATCCCGATCGAGTGACCGATCCCATGGCCCGCGGTCCGAGCGGTGAGTGGCAAAAGCTCTCCTGGGAGGACGCGATCGGTCGGCTGCAGGCGAAGCTGAAGGAGGCGCGCGGCAAGGGGATCGCGTTCGTCACCGGGCTCGAGAGCGGCTCGTTCGGCGAGCTCGTCGACACCTGGATGAAACAGCTCGGCGGTCGCCACGTGACCTATGAGCCGTTCGCCTTCGAGGCGCTGCGCGAGGGCAACCGCCTCGCGTTCGGCACCCCGGCGATCCCCTGGTACGACTTCGCCAACGCACGCTACATCGTGTCCTTCGGCGCCGATTTCATGGAGACCTGGCTCTCGCCGGTCGGCTACCAGAACGGGTTCACCCGCGCGCACGCCTTCGAGGGTGGACGAGACGGCTCGATGGCCAAATTCGTCTCGGTCGCCCCGCGCCTGTCGCTCACCGGGATGAGTGCGGACGAGTGGATCGCGGCCAAGCCGGGGAGCGAGTTCATGCTGGCCCTCGCCATGGCGCAGGTCATCCTGGCGGAGCGGCTGGCCCCCACGCCGGCGGACGCGCGCGGCCTCGAGCGGCTGCTTCCCGCGCCCCAGCAGGCGGCCACCTTCCTCGGCATGGACGTGAGCGATATCCGGCGCCTGTCCCGTGAGTTTGCCGCGTCGAAGGGCGGGCTGGCCGTGGCGGGCGGGGTGGCGACGCAGTACGGGAGCGGCGCCCATCTCCTCGTGGCGTCGGTGAATCTGTTGAACTATGTGGCGGGGCAGGTGGGGAAAACCGTCAAGTTCGGACCCAACCACGCCCTCGAAGCGGCCGGATCGTTCAAACAATTGACCGACCTGGTCGGGGACATGAGCGCAGGGAAGGTCGCACTCCTGCTGGTCCATGGCGCGAATCCGGCACACTCCCTGCCGGCCGCCTTCTCCCAGGCACTCGGTCGGGTGGGCTACCGCGTGAGCTTCTCGTCCTACCTGGACGAGACGGCTGCCGCTTCGGACCTGGTACTGCCGGACCTGCACCCGCTCGAGCAGTGGAACGATTCGCGGCCGCGCGCCGGCGTCTATGCGCTGCAACAGCCGGTGATGCAGCCTGTGTTTCCCAACGCCCGCCACACCGGCGACGTGCTCCTCGAGGTTTCCGGCAGCGCGAGCAGCTTCAAGGAGTATCTGCAGACCCGGTGGCGGACGCTGCACGAGCGGTTCGGCCGCGGCCGGGGGTTCGACGACTTCTGGAGCGACGCCGTGCAGCGCGGTGGAGTGTATGCCGACGCGCCGGCGCAGAGCGCGCGACTCGTTCCCGGAATCGCGCAGCTGCTCGGCGGCTTGGCCGGCGCGGGAGGCGCATCGGAGCAGCACCTCCTGATCGTCTTCCCGTCGATCGCGCTCCACGACGGCCGGGGCGCCAACAAGCCGTGGTTGCAGGAGCTCCCAGACCCGGTGTCGAAAATCACGTGGCACGGGTGGGTGGAGGTGCATCCGGAGACCGCGGCGAAGTCGCAGCTCGCCAATGGGGACATCCTGCTCCTCGAGTCTGAGTACGGCGCCGTGCGCGCACCGGTGTGGATCACCCCGGGCGTGCGACCCGACGTGCTCGCGATGCCGAGCGGGCAGGGTCACAAGGCGTACGGGCGCTATGCCAAGGATCGCTCGTTCAACGCGTTCGAGCTCCTGTCCGACAAGCCCGCGGACTTCGGCGGGCGCGCCTTCGCCGTCGGCGTCACCGTCAAGAAGACCGGCGAGCATCGCCGCCTCGCGACGGTCGAAGGCGACGCGCGCGAGCAGGGGCGGGGCATCATCGAAGTACTGCCGCTCGCCAAAGCGCGGGAGCTGAAGCGCGGAGCCCATCCATTCGCGGAGGAGGAGACGCCGGCCTACGCCCGCAAGGCGCTGGACGCGTGGGCGGAGGCGCAGCACGAGAAGGCGTCGCTCGGGAACTACGCCGGCGAGCATCCGCGCTGGGCGATGGCGATCGATCTCGCGAAGTGCACCGGCTGCTCCGCCTGCGTGACGGCATGCTATGCCGAGAACAACCTCGCGACCGTGGGCGAGGAGCTGGTGAGTCGCCGCCGCCAGATGAGCTGGCTCCGGATCGAGCGCTACTACACCGGCGGCGACGAGGGTCATCCCGTGGGCGCCGTGGTGACGCCGATGCTGTGCCAGCAGTGCGGCAACGCGCCGTGTGAGCCGGTGTGTCCGGTGTACGCCGCTTACCACACGCCCGATGGCCTGAACGGCCAGGTCTACAATCGCTGCGTCGGGACACGCTACTGCGCCAACAACTGTCCCTACAAGGTCCGCTACTTCAACTGGTACAACTACGCGGAGCAAGGCGGCGAGTGGGAGAGTTGGCCGGACCCGCTGAACATGCTGCTCAACCCGGATGTCACGGTGCGGGAGAAGGGCGTGATGGAGAAGTGCACCTTCTGTGTGCAGCGGATCCGCGGCGCGCAGAACCGGGCGCGCCTCGAGGATCGCAACGTGCAGGATGGCGACATCACGCCCTCGTGCGCGCAGGCCTGTCCGTCGGAGGCGATCGTGTTCGGCGACTTGCACGACAAGACGTCGCGCGTCGCGGCGCTTGCCCAGGACCCCCGCGGCTACCACGTCCTCGCGGGACTGAACACCCAACCGGCCGTCACGTACCTCGCGAAGGTCGTGCACGGCGACCTGGCGGAGGCCTGAGGCGATGGCCGACACGTCCGCCCCGCGCACCGGCGTCACGTACGACTTCGTCACGCGCACCATCGCGCGCACCCTGGGCAATCCGGGCAAGGGCTACTTCGCCCTGCTCGCCCTGGCGGTCGCGTTGCTCGGTGTGGGCGTCGTGTGCCTGTTGTTCCTGCTGCGCTACGGACTGGGGCTCGCGGGCTACTCGCATCCGGTGTACTGGGCGGTCTACATCACGTGCTTCGTGTTCTGGGTGGGCATCGCCCACTCGGGCACGCTGATTTCGGCGATCCTCTTCCTGTTCCGCTCGGGCTGGCGGACTGCCGTGTACCGCACGGCCGAGGCGATGACGGTCTTCGCGGTGATGACGGCCGGCCTGTTTCCGCTGATTCACATCGGCCGTCAGTGGTACTTCTACTGGCTGATCCCGTATCCCAACGAGCGCGGCCTGTGGCCCAACTTCAAATCGCCGCTCATCTGGGACGAATTCGCGATCGGGACCTATTTCACCGTCTCGACGGTGTTCCTGATCATGGGCCTGATCCCCGATATCGCGGCGGTGCGCGACGTAGCCACCGGGTGGCGCAAGAAGCTGTACGCGATCACCTCCCTCGGGTGGCGCGGGACCAATGAGCAATGGCGGCACTACACCCGCGGCTATCTCTACCTCGCCGCGCTCGCGACGCCGCTCGTGCTCTCGGTGCACAGCGTCGTGTCCTGGGACTTCGCGATGGCCATCGTGCCGGGCTGGCACGCGACGATCTTCGCCCCGTACTTCGTCGCGGGCGCGATCTACTCGGGCGTCGCCATGGTCATCACGCTCCTCGTGCCGATCCGGAAACTGTTTCACCTGGAAGACCTCATCACCGTTCATCACTTCGAGAATCTCGCGAAGCTCTGCCTGCTCACCGGAATGATCGTGGGCTACGCCTACTGCGTGGAGTATTTCACGGCGTGGTTCGGCGGTCACGCCGCCGAGCGGGCCGCGTTCTGGTACCGGGCGTTCGGCCCCTTCTGGTGGGCGAGCTGGACGATGATCATCTGCAACGCGTTCCTGCCCCTGCTGTTGTGGCGCAAGAACATCCGGACCAGCATCCAGGCCCTGTTCGTGATCTCGATTTTCGTGAACGTCGGGATGTGGTTCGAACGCTTCGTGATCATCGTCGAGTCGCTCGCCGGCGAGCCGTTCGAGCGGTTCGCCAACGCGACCTATAACCCGACGTGGGCCGACTGGGGCATCATGGCGGGGAGCTTCGGCTGGTTCTTCATGTGGTTCCTGTTGTTCGTGAAGAACTTCCCGGCGGTGTCGATCTCGGAGGTGAAAGAGGTCCTGCCCGCCCCGCAGCGCGGAAAGGCGAGGGCGTCGTGAAACTCGCGAACCCGCTGGCCGCGATCTTCCACCCGCCGCCGACGCCGGGCGTACTGGCCGTGTTCGGTCACCTCGACGCGACGGTCGACGCGATCGGCCAGCTGCGCCGGGGGGGGCATACCGACTTCACCGTGTACTCGCCGATTCCCCGGCACGAGATCGAGGACGCGCTGGAACAGCCGGTGAGCCCCGTTCGGATGTTCACGCTGATCGGCGGGATAGCGGGTTGCGCGATCGGCGCCTGGCTCACGCTATACATGTCGTACGATTGGCCCCTCGTGGTGGGCGGCAAACCGATTGGCTCGATCCCGCCGTACGTCGTCATCATGTTCGAAATGACGATCCTGTTCGGCGCGCTCTCGACGATTCTTGGCATCGCGTTCAACGCGCTGTTCGCCGCGCGGCGGCTGGGGACGGTGGCCTACGATCCCCGCTTCACGAACGACAAGTTCGGCATCTTCGTCCCGGCCGAGCCGGCGCAGGCGGGTCAAGTCGAATCGTTGCTCCGCGGCGCGGGCGCGGAGGAGGTGCGCCGTGCGTAGACCGCGTGCCGCGCTCGGCGCGCTCGCCGCTCTCGCCGCCCTCGCCTGCAACCCGGACGACGTGGTGCACCGCGTCGGCTGGTTCTCGACCATGCGGCATCAGCGCAGCATCAAGCCGTACGCGCGGCCCATCCCACCCGTCCCGGGCACCGTGCCGGTGACCGGTGGGGAGCCGCTCATGAGCTTGCAGACGGCCGACCGGCTCGCGAATCCGCGAACCCGCACGTCGGAGTCGATCAACCGCGGGCGGTTCGTTTACGAAACGTATTGTCTCGTCTGCCACGGCCCGACGGGCCGGGGGGACGGCCCGATCTCGTCAGCAGCGGGGGGGCCCTTCTTCGGGGTGCGCTCCCTCGTGAACGACACGATCGCCCGGCGCACGGACGGCTACCTCTATGCGGTGATCGTCAGCGGCCAGGTGATGGGCCGGGGGCTCATGCCCATCTACGGAGACAAGGTCCGCGGCACCGATCGCTGGGACGTCGTGAATTACGTGCGCACGCTGCAGGCCGGGGCGGTGAGCTCGCGGGGGAGACGATGAGCGCGGTCGCGGCCGTCCCGCGGTCGGAGCTGGTCCAGAAGGCGCGCCAGTTCCCGGCGGGCGCGTTCACCCTGTGGGGGACGCTGCTGGCCGTCGCCGGAGGGGCCGCGTTCCTGTGGGTACTCGCGGCGGGCGGAGCGCCGCGCGCGTGGCAGGCCTGGCACGTCAACTTCATGTTCTGGACCGGGCTGGCGCAGGCACTGGTGGTCTTCGCCGCGACTCAGAAGCTCGCCAAGGGACACTGGTCGGGGCTCGTCATCCGCCTCGCCGAAGCCGCGGCCGCGTTCCTCTGGGTCGCGCTGGTGCTGTATCTGGGGCTGATCGTGGGCCGGGCGCACATCTTCAGCTGGCTGCACGAGCCGCGTCCCGACCTGGGCGCCTGGCTCACGGCCAAGTTCTTCTTCGTGCGGAACGGCCTGATCTACCTGCTCCTCGCCTGGCTGTCGTGGCGCTTCGTGCGGCACGACCTGGCGCCGGACATCCGCGAGCTCGCCGACGGGCGGCCCGCCGACCGGCTCGAAGGCCGGGACGCGATCATGCGCGAGGCCGCGTTGCTCGTGGTCGGCTACGCCTTCGGGTACAGCTTGCTGGCGTTCGAGCTCGTCATGTCGCTCGCCCACAAGTGGGTGAGCAACCTGTACGGGGCGTTCTACTTCATGGGGAGCTTCCTCGCCGCGCTGATGGCGCTCGCGGTCTTGGTGCTCGCGGTGAGGCGCCGGATGGGACTCGACGGACTGTTCTCCGCCAAGCAGCAGCACGATCTGGCCAAGCTGTGCTTCGGCTTCAGCGTGTTTTGGGCCTATCTCATGTGGTCGCAGTTCCTGGTGATCTGGTACGGCAACCTGCCCGAGGAGACGTTCTTCATCTTCTACCGGCTGTTCGGCCCGTGGAAGCCGATCGGCGTGGCCGTGTTCCTGCTGGTGTTCGTCGTGCCATTCATCGGCCTGCTCGGCGTCAGGCCAAAGAAGTATCCACCCGCGCTCGTGACGCTCGCCCTCGTGAGCCTCACCGGCATCTGGCTCGAGCGCTATCTCGAGATCGTTCCTTCGATCAACGGCGGTGCCGGACCGGCGATCGGTCTCCCCGAGATCGGCGTCACCCTGCTGTTCGGTGGGCTGTTCCTGCTTTCGTTCGGCTGGTTCGGGGCCCGCTACCCGATGCTCTCACCTCGGCTCGCGGCCGACACGCTGGAGCGCGAGCGCCACTAGCGCTCGATCCGGGGCTCTTCATCATTCTCTGACAGTTCTCGGGACCACCCCTCGGGTGCTTCTAAGTGTAGTAAACACCGGTCATACAGCCGGTCGCCGTCCCACGCACCACCCCGGAGGTTCCATGCGGTCGAGCGTAATCACTCTGGCACTAGGGGCAGCGGGAGCCCTGCTGCTCGCCGCATGTGGCGGTTCGACGTCGCCGTACGGGGGAGGCGGGGGCGGTTGCACGCCGACCTCGGCGAAGATTTGTACGACCGCGAGTCTGCAGTTCAGCCCTGCGACTCTCACTGTGGCGGCGGGGACCACGGTGACATGGGAGAACGGGGGTGGCGGCGCTCACACCGTCACGAGCGCGACCGGGTCGGCGGACACCTATGACCTGGCCCTCGCGACGGGGACGGTCTCCCACCAGTTCATGACCGCCGGCACGTACAACTTCTATTGCAAGAATCACGGCGCGAACGGCACTCCGCCGACCGGCATGCACGGGACGATCACGGTCCAGCCGTAGCTAGGGCTTCACCGGCTGGACGAGCCACAGCAGCTTCTGCAGGGAGTCGCTCGGCAGCGGGCCCGAGATTCGAACTTCCAGGTCGGCGAGGTGTCGCAGCAATCGGTTCTGCGTCTCGACGGGTGCCAGTCGGGCGCTCGTCTTTGCGGCCGGAGCCGCGGCGAACGAATCGGCGACTCGCGCGCGATCGACCCGCGCCCGCTCGGCGGCGCCCACGTTGTCCGGTCGTGCTGCCACGGACCCCGCCCCCGTGACAACGATCTCGTCGAGGGCTAACGGGGACCGGCGCCCGGTCACCACCTCGATCACCGTGCTCGAATCGAGCGCTTGCTCGACGATCACGACTGCCGAGTAGCCGATTTCGCGTGCCCGGTAGATCGTGCGGATCGGTGCACCGGGGACCGCGAGGGGATCGGCTCCGAGTAGCGCACGCGCGCTGTCGACGCTGATGGGAGATCCCTTCGACACGGACTGGCCATCCACGAAAATCGCCATACCCGCCTGCGGCGCAGGGGCCGGGGTGGGAGCGCTCAGCGCTGTGTCGCGCGGCATGGCGGCCACTTGCGCTTTGCGCTCCCGTGCGAAGCCATCCGCCTCCTGGCGACCTGCCGGGGCGGGCGCGGGCGGCTGAGCTGCGGGCGGCGTCCCGGCGGCGCCCCGCAGCTTCACGCGGGATGCGCCCTGTGCCCGGTCGGAGCTGATCGGAGCCTGGAGGGCGCGTAGTTCCGCGGGTTGCGTGTCCGGTGCCGTCCGGGCATACGGGACCTGTTCGACCCCCCGGCCGAGGTAGGAGCCGATTCCCAACGCCAGGACGACGGTCGCCGCCCACGCGAGCGGTAACCGCACCTGCCACCACAGCCGGTTGAGCGGCCTCACGTCACCGGCTCGAAACGGCGGCAGCTCGCGGTCCGGTGGTGCGGCCAGCGCCAGCAGCTCCCCGGCGCGGGTGATCAGCGCGCGCTCTTCGTCGAACCGCCCGCGGCAGGCGGGACACTGGGCGAGGTGCGCGTCGATGCCCCGCGCCTCCGCCGGCGACAGCTCGCCGTCGAGATAGGCGTGCAGTGTGCCGTCATCCACGTGCGACATGCTCACCTGCCTTTCCCGCCTCGTAGGCTTGCACCAACCGCCGGCGCGCCCGCGACAGCGTCGTCCCGATCGCGCCGCGCGCCAGTCCCGTCTGCGCGGCGATCTCTTCGTACGAGAGTCCCGAATCCCATAACAGCAGTACCTCCCGGTCGCGCGGCGAGAGCTCGTCGAGCGCGACCTGGACGCGCGCTCGATCGCCTTCGACCTCCAACGCCTCGTCGGTGGCGGACGCGCTCTCCTGCGGCTCGGCCGTGAGCAATGTGAGATGCCGCCGCTCCCGCGCCGCCCGCCGCGCATCGTCCCGCGCCATGTTCGCCGCCACGATGAACAGCCACCCCCTCGCATTGTCGGGTTTGTGTATCAAGGCCCGGGCAAAGGCCTCCTGCGCCAGGTCCTCCGCGCGCTCGGCGTTCCATACCTTGCGGTACAGGAACCGCACGAGCGCGCGGTAGGTGGTGCGGTACACCTCCGCCAGATCCTGAGGCACAGAACTATGTGCTCGGCATTCGTGTCATGACCTGAAGTCGCTCACGAGCTTCGCGAGCTCGCCTGATGCCCAATCGGTCTTGCCGCTCACGCCAATCTTGATGCTCACACGGCCTCCGGCCACCAGGACCGTGGGCTCGAGCGTGGCGGCTTGCGCCAGCTCCGGCAGGCCCCGGAGCAGCGCGAAGTAAGCGTCGCTGAACGCCGCAACGTTCACCACGGGCAGCGAGTCGCCGTGCGCGATGTCCGTCCAGACGCTGTCGCGCAGAACGAACATTCGGCCGCCGAGGCGCCGGGTCGCATCTCCCTGAGTCCGTGCGTTGACCGACTCGCCGCTCGCCGTCACGACGATCGCGTCGAGACTCACCGAACCGGCGAGCTTGCGAGCCGCTTCGGAACGTTGCACCGCGCCCTCGCCGGCCTGGGCCTCTGGCGCCGGCGCTTGCAACGGCATCGGTCGCGCCACGACGTTCGGCTCCTGCACGAGATAGGACGTGTACTCCGTCAGAATGCCATAGCGTAAGGCGAGCCGCTTCAGCTCGCTCACGATCTCCGGATTCGGCCCGTGGAGGCGGATGTCGCTCGAGAGCGCCCCTGCCTTGCGCGCGGCCCACAGTTGTTGAACGTAGTCGGCGCCCGGCTGCTCGCTGCCGAACCGCGCGGCCGTCGAGAAGCGCTCTTCATGCCCGCCCCGTCGCCCGATCACCGTCACGGACCTCTCCCCTCTTCCTTCTCCCCGATAGCGCCCGAATACCACCAGCTCGTCGCCCCCGAACAGATCCGGCAGACTCCGCGGCTGGAGGTCGTATAACTCGACCCCGTCCGCCCGCAATGCCAGGTCCGTCAGGACCGGGGACGCAATCTTGGACGCGAGCGAGGCCACCGTCTGCTCGATATCGCCGCCTGGCCGGATGTACTCCGTAGCACCCCGGGCCCGCTCGGTCAGCCGGTCGAGCAGGTACGTGTTGACGTCATACCCGATCCCGAACGCAAAGACGCGGAATGGCCCGCGGCCACGCTCGGCTTGGTCGGCGATGCGCTCGGGGTTCGTCTCGCCCACCGTCGCCATCCCGTCCGTCAGGAATACGACCACGCCCAGCCCGCCCCCGGTCGGCGGTTCGGCGAACGCTTCGGCGAGTGCGCCTGCGATGTTGGTGCCGCCGTCGGTGTCGAGGCGGCGGACCCATTCCTGAGCGGTCCGCACGTTGTCACCCGACACCTCCGTCCAGCCGGCGGCGTAGCGGCGCACGCCGCTGCCAAAGGTGACCACCCGGAACCGGTCCCCCGACCGAAGCGTCCCGAGCAGCTGCGCCAGCGCCGTCTTCGCTTGATCGAGCTTGTCACCCGACATCGAGCCCGAAACGTCGAGCACGGCGACCAGGTCGCGACGCACCGATGGAGTCTCGGCGCGGCCTGGGGCGAGGAGCAGCATAAAGAACCCGTCCTCCCCAACTGGCTGGCTCGTGACGAGCGACATCCCCACCAGGCTGCGCGCGAGCGGCAGGAACAGCTCAAGGTCCCCGCGCGGGCTGGTATCGGCGAGCGTGAGCTCGATGCGGTTGTCGCTGCGGCTCGTGCTCAGTCGATGCGTCGGCGAGTAGGGATCGCCGAACCGGGCGGCGCTGTCCACCTGCATCCGGAAGCTCGCGGACGCCGCCGCGCCGGCCCCGCTCCCGGCGGTATATCGAAAGCGCCAGGCGTCGCCCACACGATCGAGCATCTGGGTGTAGCGCAGCGTGATCTTGCGCGTCTCGCCCGGGCCGATGGGAAACACCCGCGCGCGCAGCAGCCCGTGTCCCGCGAGCTCGATCAGGGCGGGATCGCGCTTGCGGCGCACGATCTCCTCGTAGATCGCGCGCGCCTGCGCGGCGTCCATCGGCTCGCCCTTGAGCTCTTGGTCGCCCTGCCAGAGGGAGAAATCGCTGAATACTGCTTCACCCGGCAGCGGGTAGAGGTAGTTGCCCTCGTCGAGCAGCGCGCCCGTGTTCCGGAACCACTCCTCCACCGTGACGCGCGCCACGCGTCCGACCACCGCGACCTGGACCGCGCTGCGCACCTTTTCGATCCCCCTGCGCGGGGCCGTGGGGAAGGGGAAGGGCCGGGTCGGCTCGATCCAGCCCTGAGCCGCCGCGGGGGCGAGCGGCAGGACGACGGCGCAGACGAGGCCGAAGACGCGAAGTGCGGGCAACATGGCAACGGTTCCTGTGAGAGACGCCAGAAGAGACGCTTGGCGCCCAATGCCTTGCACACGCGGCCCGGCGCGCCCATTTTTGGGGCGCCGCAGCGCCCTCCGCGTAAGGCTGCCGCGCCCTACAGGATGGGGAATCGTGCCGCGCTACACCTATCGCCGCCTCGCGAAGTTGCCCAGCACCGCAGACCAGCTGCGTCGCCACACCGTTCTCAATCTCCCGGGCATGTTGCACGGCCTGAGCTTCGAGCACACGGTCATGGAGCCGGGGGCCGCCGTGGCCATCTCGGCGGAGGACGACACGGGGCTGCTCATCTTCACGATCGCGGGCCGGGGAGTGATGGCGCTGGACGGGGATCGGATCGAAGTCTCGGCGAACGATCTCGTACACATTCCGGCGGGCGTGCCCTACGGCATGCACACCCTCGGCGGAACCGACTGGGTATATGTCGTGCTGCAGGCGCCCGTCGAATAACTGCAAGCCTTGCGACTATCCTATCGCGCACACGTTCGGACCGAACTCCAACATTTCCGCGTCGGCGTCGGCGACGTCCACGAGTCCCAGATTTGCAAGCTTGATCGTGCGATACGCTTTGGGCGGCGTGGTGGTATGCGCGGTCACCCAGGCGAGGAAGACGCGCGGGTCCTGGATGGCGGCTGCCTGGTTCGTCGCCGCGATCACGTCGAACCGTGCGGCCACGCACCGGTCCGCGCGCCGCTCGGTTTCGCTCGCATAGTGCGCCGGTAGAACGAGCAGGTCGCCCGGCCACTCGCGCCGAACCCGTTGGAGGCTGTCCCACAGCCGCGCCGTCCAGGCGTCGCGCTGGCCTCCGAGATCGGGGCGCCCCACCGACTGCACGAACAGAAAGTCGCCCGTCAACGCCACTGCCTCGTCGGCGACGAGCGCCGTGCTGCCCAGCGTGTGTCCCGGGACGTGAGCGGCGACGAGCGTCGCGCGCCCGAACGCGATTGTGTCGCCCTCGGTGAGCGGCTGGTGGGCGAATCGGCCCGCGGTGCCGTCGTACGGCGAGCGTGCGTCGTCAGGGTGCACGAAGTATGGGACCTGCCAGCGGGCGGCGGCGGCGCGGGCACCACTCAAGTAGTCGGCGTGCATGTGTGTGTCGATGACCGCCGCGGCCGTAGCCCCGAGGTCCTCGAGCAGCGCCTCGTACGGCTGCAGATGCCGGCCCGGATCCACGACGACGGCGTCACCGTCGCTCACGAGCAGATAGGACAGTGCCCCTTTGCCTACCCGGTCGACTTGGATCACGTGCTCGATCGCAGGGGTCGGAGACAGGCGCCGCGGCAGGTAGACCGTTTCCCACGCCGCCATCCCGCCCGCCAGGGAGTAGGCTTCGAATCCCTGATCGCGCAAGAAGCGGGTGGCCTGCGTGCTCGAGTTGCCGTGCCCGCAGACCACCGCGACCGGGGCCGCAGGGTCGAGCCGCAGCGGCTCGAGCGTGGCGAGCTGGTACAATTGCGATGCCGCGAGGGCGCGGAAGTCGAGCGTGGCGCCGAGGGTAATACGTCCCTGGGCGACCCGCTCCGCCGAGCGGATGTCGAGCAGCTGCACGCGTTCGCCCTGATCGAGACGACGCGCCAGATCGGCCGCGGGGATGAGCGGTACGGACGGCTTCGGCATGCGCATCAGTGTCGTCGGGGTGGTGCGAAAACGCAACGGTCCAGCGCTTGGAGGGCTCCCGTTTTGAGAGCCCGCGGATATATTGTGAACGCGTTCACAAGGGCTGTCTCGTCATTTTCGTCCCGGAGGAGTCTGCAATGCGGTTCACCCTGTTCACCACGCTCGTCGCATTCGCGGTCGTCGCCTGCGGCGGCGACAAGAAATCGGCGGCGTCCCAGGCCGAAGCTGCCACACCCGCGCCGGCCAGCGAGTCGGCTGTTACGCCCGCTGCCGAGCCTGCGGGCGCGGTGGTCGAAGTAAAGATGACCGGCAACGGTACGAGCGTAGCCGCGTTCGAGCCCAACAAGCTCACGATCAAGACCGGCACGATCGTACGGTTCATCAATGTCTCAGGCGGTCCGCACAACGTCGCATTCTACGGCGATTCGGTCCCGAAGGGCGGTGCAGACGCTCTGAAGAAGGGGATGCCGAACGCGATGGGCGACCTCATGGGACCGTTCCTGACGCAGCCGAATGAGAAGTACGACGTTTCGTTTGCGGGCGCGCCGGCCGGGATCTACAAGGGTTACTGCCTGCCGCACGTCGCGTTGGGCATGCACGTCGCGATCACGGTACAGTAACTCGCGACGATCGTGCCGCAGTAAAACGGCCCCGGTACCCCCCGGGGCCGTTTGACTTTCGGGGCGGCGGCCGGGATGTTCTGCGGGGCGATTCATGTCCGCCTTCTTCGAGCGGGTGCGTGCCGCTCTGGCGTCGAAGGGCTACGAGGCGCTGCGCGAGCTGGCGAGCGGCGGCATGGGCATCGTCGTCCTCGCGCGCGACGTCCGGCTCGACAGTTTCGTCGCCGTGAAGGTCCTACGGCCTGGCTTGTGGACAGTCGAGGCCGAGAAACAGTTCGTCGAAGAAGCTCGGACCCTCCGCCGCCTGCGCCATGCCAACATCGTTCCCGTCCACGACGTGGACGAGAGTCAGGGCCTGACTTTCTACGTGATGGACTTCCTGGCGGGCGACACCGTCCAGAGCCTGCTGGAGAAGTCCGGACCCCTGTCCGTCGACGGCGCGCGCAAACTCGGGCGCGATCTACTGAAAGCGCTCGAGGTCGCTCATCAGCACGGGGTAATCCACCGCGACGTGAAGCCCGCCAACGTCTTCTTCGACGGGGAGCGGGGCGTCTTGACGGACTTCGGTATCGCTCGTCGCCTCACCGAGGAACAGAAGTCTGATTTGCGGATCCTGCAGGGGACGGCTGCATACATGGCGCCGGAGCAGTTCGTCGGCGTCGCGGACGCGCTCTCCGATCTCTACTCCGCCGGCATGGTCGTCTACGAGGCCTTTACGGGCCGCCGTTGGGCCAAGACTGCTCCAAAGGGAGGCGACTGGGCCGGAGTGCCGTTCCTCGTGGCGCGCGTGCTGCGGCGCGCCCTCGAGCTGGACCCCAGAGACCGCTGGCCGGACGCGGCGTCGTTTCGACACCGGCTGTGGCATACGCGCGTCTGGCCATACCAGCGGAACGCCATCGCCATCGCGATCGGGGGCACGCTCCTGGGGCTGTGGATTCGCGCGAGCATGCCCGCTCCCTCTACCCTTCGCTTTCGCGTCGCACCCGCCGTATCGGCGCCGGACCCAGAGGCGGCGCGTGCGGACTCCGTCGCCTGCGCTCTGGCGCGGAGCTTGGATCGTTACCCCGAGCTCTCCGCGCACTGTGTCTCGGGACTCGGTCGCTGGTTGCCCAGCGGCTCCCACATTGATGTGGAGACGGCGAACGATGCGGGCCGCTTGCGGATCCGGCTGCGAGGTCCGCGCGTCGACACGATCGAGATCGTCGGACCGCGGGCCGAGTGGCGCTTCCTGGCAGAGAGCCTTGCCGATCGCGTATTCGGGGCGCAGCTGGGGTCGACAGATTCCCTCGACCGGTTGTTACCTCGCGGCGTGCTTCCCAAGAACGCATTGGGGCGGAAAGCCTTCCAGCGCGCGGAGGGCGCCTTCGCACGAGGACGCTGGGGAGAAGCTCGAGCGGGCTACGCCGAGGCGGCGGCGCTCGACTCGACCTGCTGGCTGTGTTATTGGCGGCACGCGGAGGTCGGTCGCTGGTTCGACCTCGAAGACGACGCTAGGGACAGCGCCCGCTACCTCGCGCACCTCAACGAGTTTCCGGACTACTACCAGAAACTGATTCGGGCTCAGGGGCTGCCCCTCACGGCCCGTCTTGACTCGCTTGACGCCTTGACCAAGCGCTCGAAGGACTTTCTCTTCGGCCAATTCAGGTATGCCGACGAGCGGTTGCATCGGGGACCGCTCGTCGGCCGCTCGCGGCGCGAGGCGATGCAATCGTTTCAGGACGTGCTGAAAATTCATCCCGGGTTCGTCCCGGCATTGGAGCACGTCGCGTGGCTCAGCGTTGCTGAGGGCGACTCGACGAACGCGGCCGCGGTCCTTGCCCAGGTAGCACCGCACATCGACCCGACAGATCCCTCCTTTGCAACCCTGGCCATCGTAGAGTTGGCCTACGCGTGGCGGTTCTTGCCGAGGCCCGAAGCGGAGCGCCGCACACGCGAGCTGGTGCGCACGGCACGCGCGGCAGGAATCAAGGATCTCGACGCCGGCGCTCGCTACCTTGCCGCGTTCGGAGCCCCGCACGGGGAGCTGGCGTTCGCGGAACAACTGCTCCCCGAACAGGGATTCGTGCGCTCCGCCGGCCTGGCGCGGGTCCTCGCGCTCGTTGGAATGGGGCGGCCCGATACTGCCTTGGCGCTGGCACACGAGCTGGCCTACCGTTTCCCAGACCTGGAGATTTTCGTGGGTGAGCTGGCTGCGGCCCTGGTGCTTGCCGACGTCGATTCCGCCGCGGCGGCTGCCCGCTGGGCCGAGGCGCGCCCGGCCCTCGAAGGAGCTGCCGACGCTGCCATTGGGCGATCGGACTGGCAGGGGCGTGCCGGTTGGATGCTCGCGACGTTGGAGTGGGCAGAGAGGCACGCCGACCCACCACGTGATGTCGGGTCTTCTCGCGTGCCGCCGGAGCCGCTGGCCAGGCTGCTGCGGGCGGAGGCCGCGGCTGCTCGAGGGGCGGTCGACTCGGCCCTTGCCGCTACCCGCGCCCTGACTGGGATTCCGGCTCAGGACGCCCGCGATCCATTCTTCCCAACCGTGCTGCATCTGAGGCGTGCGTCTTGGATAGAGCGGGGGAAGTACCCGCTAGGCGCGATGGCCGAACTCATCTGGCCTGAGAACTCCGATTTGCACGGCTACCCGACTCGGGATCCCCAGCCCGCTGAGGTTGACTGGGCATTTGCCGCGTTCGCCCAGTGGCGCCTTGGAGAGCTGCTGGTGCGAACGGGGCAGCGACGGGAGGCTTGCCACGCGTACGGGACCGTTGTTCGTCTCTGGTCTGGTGGTGACCCACCATACCGCGCTCGCGCCGACAGCGCTGTCCGCCGGCTCTCGAGCCTCGGCTGCCAGGAAGCGACATGATCGTCGTCCGCGCCCTCGGCCCGGCGGACGTGAGCGTGAACGGCGCGGCCGCGCCGGCCAAGCTCCTGTGGAAGAAGAACCTCGCGCTCCTGATCTATCTGGCCCGGTCACCCAGACGCGTGCGAACACGCGAACATCTCATCGGCCTGTTGTGGGGCGAGAAGCCAGAGGAGAAGGCGCGCCACTCCCTCAACGAAGCCGTACACGTGCTCCGCCTCTGTGCGGGCGACGACGGCTTCGAGTCCGACACGGCGCAGGTGCGGATCGCACCCGGCACAGTGGAGCTCGACACCGACACGTTGGAGACGCTGGCGGCAGCGGGCGACTACGCCGGTGCGGCCGCGTTGATCAATGGGGACTTCCTCGAAGGATTCAGCGTTCGAGGGGCGTCGGAGTTCGACAATTGGCTGGCCGCGGAGCGCCAGCACTGGTGCCGCCGCTCCGTGGACGTGCTGGTACACCGCGCCGAGCAACTGCTCGCGGCCGGCCATGTGGTGGCGGCGCACGATACGGTGCAGCGCGCGCGGGAGCTCGATTGGCGGCCGGAAACCGCGGTCCGGAGCGCGCTGCGGACGCTCGCGCTCGCGGGAGACCGGTCCGGGGCACTGGCCCTGTTTAAGGAATTCGCGACGCGACTGAAGCAGGATTTAGGCGCGGAGCCGGACGCCGAGACCCGCGCGCTCGCCGAGCGAGTGCGGCTGGAGAAAACCTGGCGGCTCCCGCAGGCGGTGGGCGACGCGGACGCGCGCAGGTCAGGTTCGCGTCGCGCCCCGCTGGTGGGGCGCGCCCTCGAGCTCGAGCGGCTGACGGGCGCGTGGACCGCGTGCCGCGCCAAACGGCGGGCAACCGTCGCCGTCATCGAGGGCGACGCCGGCGCCGGGAAGACCCGGCTCGCCGAAGAGCTCGCGGCCCGGGCCCGGCTCGACGGCGCGGTGGTCGCCGCAGTTCGCGCGGTCGCCGCCGACCGCAGCGACGCATGGAGCGGCGTATTTGGGATCGCGCGCGGCGGATTGCTCGATGCCCCGGGAGTCGCCGGGGCTCCGCCGGACGCGCTCGCCCAGCTGCGGGGGACGGCGCCGCCCGGCGCGCTCGGGCGCGCCCTCGCCGAAGTGCTCCAGGCCGTGGCCGACGAGCGGCCGGTGGTTGTGTTCGTGGATGACGCGCACTGGCTCGACCGGGAGTCGCTGCTCGCGCTTGGCGCGGTCATCCGTGACCTGGTGCGCGCGCCCGTCGCATTCCTCTTCACCGTCGCGCCGCACCCCACCGACCCCGAGCTGGACGAAGTGCGCGCCCGCATCGGCCGCGAGGTCGCCGGCACCGCGGTACAGCTCGGAGGATTCGGAACCGACGAGGTGCGCGAGCTCGGGCGCTGGGCGCTCCCTTCGTACGGAGAAGAGCAACTGGACCGCCTGACCCGACGGGTCCTGGCGGACTCCGCGGGCATTCCGCTCCTCGTGGTCGCGTTGCTGCACGCCGTGGCAGCCGGCTTCGAGCCGCATGATGCGCAGCAGCCGTGGCCCAAGCCCACGGAGACGTTCGAGCAGACGTTACCGGGCGACCTTCCCGACAACGTCGTCGCGGCGATCCGGATCAACTTCCGTCGCCTGTCGGCGGAGGCGCAACGAGTGCTTGTGGCGGCGGCGGTGCTGGAGGGCCGTGTCCCCGGGCCGAGGCTCGGGCGGGCCGCGGGCGTCGCCGGAGAAGGGCTGCCGCAGGCGCTGGACGAGCTCGAGTGGCAAGGCTGGCTGGCGGCCGAGCGCCGAGGCTATGCCTTCGTCGCGCGGATCGTGTGTGAGGTGATCGAGCGGGACATGGTGACGCCGGGGCAGCGGCAACGGATTCTCGAGCTGGCAGGTCGGTCCGCTTGACCGACCCTTGACCCAACGGGGGAAGGTTTCCCCCGTCGCTATCGCGGAGGATCGTATGAAACGGTTTTCGCCGTTGATGGTGCTGGTTGCTGTTGCCGCCTGCGATGCGCCGGGCCGGACCGCGGCGCCACCCGTGCCTTCGGCCGAGCGGCTTGGGCGGCCGGACGTCGTGGTGCACGAGGGCGGGTCGATCCAGGCGGCGGTGGAAGCGGCGGGTCCCGGCACGGTGATCCAGATCGAGCCGGGGACGTACGCGGAGGCGATTCACATTTCGGTCCCCGGTCTCGCGCTCGTCGGCCAACGGCGCCCGGATGGGCGCGGCGTGGTGATCGAAAATCCGGGGGGAGAGGATAACGGCATCAGCGTAGACCCCGGCAGCGATCGGTTCGTGCTGCTCAACGTCACGGTCCGCGGGTTCGCGGAGAACGGCGTCCTGTTGCGTGGCGTGGACGGGTTCCTGCTGTCGGACATCACGGCCCAGGACAACGGCGAGTACGGTCTCTTTCCCGTGCACTCATCCAACGGGCTGATCGAGCGGTGCCGCGCCTCGGGGCACAACGACACGGGGATCTACGTCGGGCAGTCGCACGACGTCACGGTTCGCCACAGCGTCGCCTTCGCGAACGTGAACGGCATCGAGTTCGAGAACTCGCAACGGGTACAGGGCGTCGCCAACGAGACGTACGACAACGTCGTGGGCATCCTCGTGGTGGTGCTGCCCGGTCTCGACGTGAAGACCACGAGCGATGTGCTCGTCGCCCGCAACAGGGTCCACGACAACAATCACCCCAACTTCGCCCCGCCCGGCGACCTCGCGTCGTTCGTGCCCAGCGGCTCGGGGATCCTCATCGTCGGCGCGGATCGCGCGACGGTCGAAGGCAACACGGTTTCAGGCAACCAGTTCACGGGGATCGCCGTGGGCAGCACGCTGTTGCTCGGCGCGCTAGCCGGCCTGCCGCCCGAGGCCTTCGCCGACATCGAGCCCAATCCGGATCATGTGGTGATCCGAAACAACCGGGTCATGGGCAACGGGACCGCATCGCCGATCCCGTTCCTCCCCGCGGTGGACCTGTTGTGGGACGGCTCGGGGGTGGGAAATTGCTGGGGCCGCAATCGTTTCATCACCAGTTTTCCCGATGCGTTGCCGGCTTGCGCGCGTTGACCGGGTCCAGACCGTCTCGCGTTGTCACTTCCTCGGCGTCGCTTGACACAGCCGCTGGACCTCCGGCTGCACGACCTGATCCACGTAGCCCATCAGCGTCTCGAACGATCTGCAGGCGCGCGCGGCGATGGCGCTATCGCGCCGCGCCACCGCGACGCGCGCCATGTCGAGTCGCAGCGGCCAGAGTGACGCGACCAGCTCGAGCGGCACGCTGAGCACGGCGTAGCGCCGCGTCGCGCCATCCCAGAGCCGCAGCGCTCGCGTCGTGTCGCGGCGTGCCAGGGCGTCGCGAGCGTCGAGGTCGGTGGCGAGGCTGGCCGGGAGTGGGCCCCGCTTCCCGTCAGCCAGCCGGGCCAGCGCGGCGGCGTGGCGGGCACGCTCGACCCCGAGGCGCGCAAGCAGCCAGTGGGCGACGGCGTCGGTGTCGGCGGTCGCGTCGAGGCGCGCCCGCACGCGCTCCGCCGCGCTCTGCCAGTCGCCCAACCCCGGCAGCCCGGTTGCGCGTGCAAGCAGGACCCAGGAGTCTCGCTCGCGCCCGGCCCAGCCGCCCGTGGCCCGCTCCAGCCGCAGGCGAGCGCTGTCCGCCCAGCCGGCCGCGAGGTCCGCGGCGACTCCCATCCGGAAGGCGCGGATGCGCTCGGCGTCGGTTGCGCCGCGCCGCTCGAGGCAGCGGAGCACCGCGCGCGCCGGCCCTTGGCGCTGCGCCGGCGTGCCGAACTCCGCCGCCTGAAACGCCAGATACTGCAACGCCAGAAAACTGTGCTGGCACACGTGGCGCAGCAGCGCCAGCTGGGCCGCAGCAGATTCGAGGATGAGCGTGTCCGCAATCCCCACCGCTTCGGCTACCACCGAGGTCGAATCGATGCGCAGGTACCGGTGGATCAGATCTCCGGTTTCGTGAAGATTGCCTCTTTGATGTGTCAGCGCGATCAAGTGCCCGATCGCGGGCGAGAACCGCGGATCGAGATCGAGTACATGGTTGAACGCGCGCTCGGCCTCGCCCACCGTCTCGTCGAACAGGCCGGCGAAATGAAAGTAGAACTCGCCGAGCACGTACCACGCCTGCGGGTAGGTGGGCGCCTCGTCGGTGGCTCGTTTGAATCGGTCGACGGCCGCGAGGCCGTCGCCCTCGATGAGCAGCCGTCGGAACCCGTCGAGCAGCAGGCTGTCGGCCGGGGAGAGCCCACGTTGATGGACCACGGCTCCCCGCAGGGCGGCGCCGAACCCCTGTTCGGTGGGGTCCACCTGCGCGGCGACGAGCGCGAGCCGGAGCCAGCCGATCGCGAACGTCGTGTCCACAAGGATTACGCGGGTGTACTCGTCCCGCGCGGTCCGATAATCGCCGCGGCGGAACGCCGCCTCGGCGTTCAAGTATGCGGCCAACGCTTCGGGGCCGCCGTTGGGGAGCGAAACGTCCGGTCCCGGCGTGAACTCGGGGTACAACGCGACCCACACGCGATCCATCACGTCGGACTCGTCGCCGCCCACCCGGCCCTGCGCCTTACCGCTGCGCCGGGCACGGCCGCCCTCATACAGGGTGGCTTGGAGCGTGACCGTCGGCCCCGCGTACGCGACGCTCGCCTGAATGAAGAACTTCGCGCCGAGACGGCAAGCGAGATCCTCGGCTTCCTCGTTGGACGGCGGCGCGGTGCCGATCTGTGCCGCCACCCGTCCGAAGGACACGACCTCCTTGAGGCGTTCCACGGGCCGGAATCGGGAGATGAAGTATTCCGGCAGCTGCCTTGCGGGATAGGGCGGCGTGCCCAGCACGGCGAACGGCATCACGGCGAGGCGTGCCGGTAAATCGCGCGGAAGCCCGCACACCCCGGTGCCGACCACGATGCGGCCGACGACGGCCGCGGCCACCGCAACGACTGCCGCAGCTGCCCAACGGCGCCAGGGCCGAACCCTGGCGCGCTCGAGCGCGGTGAGCCACGCTGCGGCCGTGGCCGGTCGATCATCCGGTTGCTCCGCGAGCGGTGCCGCGAGCGCGGTGGCGAGACGAGCCGACACGTCCGGCCGTGCGGTACGCAACGCGCGCACCAGCGCAGCGCGATCCGCCTTGAACGCCAGGGGTCCGCCGCCCAGCGCCTCGAACGCGACCGCCGCGAGACCGTGCAGATCGGCGCGTCCGTCCACACGCCCGCTCGCCGCCTGCTCGGGCGCCATGTAGCCGGGCGTGCCGATCGCGGCCCCGGGCTGCGTGAGTGACGATTCCCCGGCGCCTTCCACGCGGGCGATGCCAAAATCGGCGAGCAGGGCTCGGCCGCTGTCCTCGTCGAGCAGGATGTTGGAAGGCTTGACGTCGCGGTGCACGATGCCGCGCCGGTGGGCGTACCCCAGCGCGTCGGCAATCTCGCGCACCAGACGCAGGATCTGCTCGGTCGGGACGCGCGCGTTGCTCCGGAGTCGCTCCTCGAAGGTGTCGCCCCGCACGAACGTCATGATGAGGAAGCTGATCCCCTCCCGCGTGTCGAAGTCGTAGACCCGCACGATGTTGGGGTGGTCGAGCGAGGCGCCGAGGGTCGCCTCGCGGCGGAAACGCTCGTGGCGCATCGTGCTCGCCGCGACGTCGGGGGGCAGCACCTTCACTGCCACGATGTGACCGAGGGTGCGGTGGCGGGCGCGGAACACCGCGCCCATGCCGCCGACGCCGGCGAGGCTCAGTACCTCGTAACGGTCGCCGACTGCACGCTGCACGGCGTCGAGGTCGGGCGTCTGCATGAGAGCAGGGGAATGTACCTGCGCTTGCCCGCGGCCGCAGCGTATCCGATACTCGGGGGCGCCATGCCCTCCGTCTTCTGTCGCGTGCTCGGTCCCGTGCGTGTCACCGTCGCCGGCGCGGACGCGCCCGCGGAGCTGCTGTGGCGCAAACACGTCGCGCTGCTCGTGTATCTGGCGCGGAGTCCGCGCAAGAGCCGCACGCGCGAGCACCTGATCGGCCTGCTGTGGAGCGACCGCGACGAGCGGCAGGCCCGCCACTCGCTGAGCGAGGCGCTCCGCGTCCTGCGGCGCGCCCTCGGGGACGAGCGGCTGGTGGCCGAGGTGGATCAGGTCCGGTTGGCGCCGGACGCCGTGACGCTCGACTGCGACCGGTTCACCGAGCTGTGCCAGCGGAGCGAGTGGACAACCGCCGCCGCGCTGGCCCATGGCGAGTTCCTCGAGGGCTTGGCGATCCCGGAGGCGAATGATTTCGAGAACTGGCTGGCCGCCGAGCGGGCGCTGTGGCGTGCGCAGGTTCTCGAAGCCCTGTTGCAGGGCGTCGCCGCGGACCTGGCACGAGGCGACGCGGCGTCGGCGGCTCGAGTGGGACTCCGCGCGGTCGCGCTCGACCGCACGTCCGAGCCGGCAGCCCGCGCCGCGATGCGCGCGCTCACGCTGGCGGGCGATCGCGCCGCCGCCCTGCGCGTGGCCGACGAGCTGGCCCACGCCCTGCACGAGACGCTGTCCGCGGAGGTGAGCGAGGAAACCGCGCGGCTGGCCGAACGGGTCCGGGACACCCGGGTCGGGCGCCGCGTGGTCGCTGCCCCACCCGACGCTCGCGCGCGGCCGCCGCTGGTGAGCCGGAGCGTCGAGCTGGCGATGCTCACGGCGGCGTGGCAGCGGGCACGCAGCGGGCGTGGGCAAGTGGTGATCGTCGAGGGCGAACCGGGGGAGGGGAAGACCCGGCTCATCGAGGAGCTCGTGGCCCATGCGCGGCTGGATGACGCCAGCGTCGCCACGGCCCGCGCTGTGCCCGCCGAACAGAAAGCGGAGTGGAGCGCGCTTGCGGGATTGCTCGCCGGCGGGCTGGGCGACGCGCCGGGGCTTGCGGGCGCGCCGCCGGGAGCCCTGGCCGGGCTCGCCGGGCTTGATGGTGACCTGCGAGCGAGGTTCCGCGCTGCGGGGCCCGCTGCTCCCGTCGGGGAAGCGCTCGGCGCCGCCGTGGGCGCCGTCGCGGCGGAGCGGCCGCTCCTGATTGCGCTCGACGACGCGCAGTGGTCCGACCCGGCCACACTTGCGGCGCTCCCCGCGCTGGCTCGCGACACGGCGGCGCGACGAGTGCTCCTCCTGCTCGGCGTTTCCCGCGGGTCACCCGAGGGCGAGCGGTTGGACGAGCTGCGCGCCCGGCTGGGCCGCGATCTCGAAGGCACGGTCGTGCGCCTGGGACGCTTCGACGCGGCGGCGCTGCGGGAGCTCGTGCGCTGGGCGCTTCCCCGCTACGACGCGGATGATGCGGAGCGCCTGACCCGCCGCGTGGAGCGCGACACGGGCGGACTCCCGCTCCTCGCCGTCGCCATGCTCGAGGCCGTCGTGGCCGGATTCAAGCCGGTAACCGAGGCGCCGGCGTGGCCGTCACGGCAGCGGACGCTCGTCGACTCGCTGCCGGGTGATCTCCCGCCTGCCGTGATCGGCGGGATCTGCCTGCGGTTTCGCGCCCTGCCGGCGGCCGCCCAACAGGTGTTGGGCGCGGCGGCGGCGCTCGACCAGCGGCTGAGCGCGGATCGGCTAGGGCGCGCAACGGCCCTCGATCGGCCGATCGTGGAGGGGGCGCTCGACCTGCTCGAGTGGAACCGCTGGCTCGTCGCGGACGCACGGGGCTATGTGTTCGCAGCCCCAATCGAGCGGGCGGTCCTGCTGCAAGAGATGGTCACGCCCGGACAGGCTCGCCGCTATCGGGAGAACTTCCCGACTTGATAACTGCTTGAGGTCGTCGATCCAACGTGTTACCCGCCCCCTATACGGAGATACTATACCCGATGGTCTTCGCACCTGATCCTCAGCACCGCCGGGTCGTCTTCGTTCTGATAGACGGGGCGCGCCACGACGTCCTGCGCGCTCTTCTTTCGCGAGGGGACCTTCCCAATCTTGCGCGGTGGGTGATCGAGCCGGGTGGAATGACGGTGGGGACGACGGTGTTCCCCTCCACCAGCGGCGTGGCGTACATCCCGTTTCTCTTCGGCCGGTACCCGGGGACTGCCAACGTCCCGGGCATCCGCTGGCTCGACCGCGGCGCTGCCGGGGGCGGCCTGCGCGCCCAGTGGCGCGCCGCGCGGAGCTACTGCGGCGTTCAGGCGAGCTGGATCAACCGCGATATCGCCTGCGGTCCGTCGATCTTCGAGCTGGTGCCACAGAGTCTCGCGATCTGCACGCCGATCATCCGCGGGTTGCGTCGGGGAGCGCACCTCATGCCGGCGAGGCGTGCGCTTCTCGGTATCACGGCCCACTACTTCGGGACCTACGGCGCGCTCGATCGCGCCGTGGCCGATGCTTGGGTGGCGGCGGCGGGGGACCCGTGGCGATTCCTGTTCGTGGTCTTTCCCGGTCCGGACGGCCTCTCCCACTTGCTCGATCCCTGCCATCCCCTGGTGCTTGATGCCTACCGCCGGATCGACCGAGCGCTCGGCCAGTTCGTCGCCCGGGTGCGCGCGGGTGGTGAAGTCCCAGCGCTGTTCGTGGCCGCCGATCACGGCGCGAGCGCCGTCCGTGAACACTGCGATATCGCGCTCGCCCTCGAGGCGTGGGGCGTGCCCACGCTCCGACATCCGTGGCACGTCTGGCGCCGGGGCGCGCAGGCCGCGGTCATGGTGTCGGGCAACGGCTGCGCCCACGTCTACTTCCGTCCGCGGTGCGGACGTGTGATGCCGCGCGGCGGCGCGGCGGTGCCGTCCGATTTGACCGAGCAGCTCCTGGGGTTGCCGGCCGTGCAACTCGGTGCCTGGCGGGACGGGCACGGTGACGTCATTGTCGCGAGCGGATGGCAGCGGGCGTGCGTCAGCGCGGACGCCGACGGCGTTCACTACGAGCCGCTGCTGGGCGATCCGCTCGGCCTGGGTCCTGCGCGGATTTCCCTGGACGATCGCGAGCTGCTGGCACGCTCGCGACGCACCGCGTTTCCAGACGCTCCGCGGCAGCTGGTGCAGCTCTTTAGCGCTTCACGCACCGGCGACGTTGTGCTGGCCGCCGCTCGCGGCAGCGACTTCCGCGACGAGTGGGAGATTCCCGAGCACCGGGCAGGTCACGGTAGTCTGATCGCGGACCACATGGAGGTCCCCGTCGCGGCGAGCGTGCCGCTGCCCGACGCGCCGATCCGCACGGTGGACCTGATGCCCACGATGCTCGAAACGCTCGGCCTCCCGATCCCGGCCGGCCTCGATGGCGTTCCCTTCTCGCGGCTCGTGCCGTCGGGCGTCGCCGTATGACGGGCGTCGTGTCCTCGCTCCTCGTCCGCCGAGGCACGGCGGAGTGGGACGCCGTGCTCCGCGCCACCGGGATCCTGGCGCTGGCCGCTATCTATCCCGCTCTCCGCTGGCCGGATGTGGCCGTGCTGGCCGGGTTTCTCTGTCTCACCCTGTTTGTGAGCGGGCCGATCTCGATGGTCCTGCCTGCAGCGTTCGAGCCGATGCTGATGGTGGCCGGACGACTCTACGACCCCTTCCTCGTCACGCTGCTGGCCGTCACCGGAAACCTGTACATGGATTACGTGAACTACCACGTGTACGGCGCCGTCATGCGGCATCCGCGACTCGAGGCGGCGCGGAGCTCTTGGGTGGTCCGGAAGACGCTCGCACTGTTCCAGCGAAGCCCATTCTTCGCCGTCTGGTTGTGTGCCTGGAGCCCGATTCCGTATTGGATCGTGTCGGTGCTCGCCCCGATGTCGCAGTATTCGATGCGGAAATACCTGTTCGCGACCTTCCTCGGGCGCGCGCCCCGTGTCTGGTTCTTCGCGACCCTCGGCCTCGTCATTCCCGTTTCGACGCAAGTGCTCGTCACGTGCGCGATCGCAGCGGTCGTCGCCGGCGTCGTCGTGGCGTTGCACAAGGGGCCTCGCGCCCTTGCGGGATTCCGTCTTTGATCGGAGTGGATCATGTGGCTCCTCGCCCTGGCCCTGGTCGCCGACACCGTTCATACCTTCTCCCTGGCGCTTTCGCCCGCCGAGTCGGTCGACGTCACCGTGACGGGAACGGGAGAGCCGGTGGTCCTGGTGCCGGGGCTGTTCGGCTCGGCGTTCGGATACCGCACGCTGATCCCGCTGCTCACCGACGCCGGGTACCGGGCGATCGTCGTGGAACCGCTCGGCATCGGCGGTTCGGCGCGGCCGGAGCATGCGGACTACTCCCTCACGGCCCAGGCCGACCGCATTGCGGCTGCGCTCGACCGGCTGGGCGTGCGCCACGCGGTCGTCGTTGCGCATTCACTGGGGGCGTCGATGGCGTTTCGCCTGGCCTATCGGCGACCCGACCTCGTCGCCGGGATCGTCTCGCTCGACGGCGGGCCGGCCGAGGGTGCTGCCACACGTGCGTTTCGGCGCGCCATGAAGCTCGCGCCCTGGATCAAGCTATTCGGCGGAGTGAAACTGGTGCGCAAGAAGATCCGCGGGCAGCTGATCAGAGCCTCGGGAGATTCATCGTGGGTGAGCGAGAGGGTCGTGGACGGTTATACGGCGGGCGCCGCGCACGATCTGGACGCCACGCTCAAAGCGTTTGTTGCCATGGCGGAGCGGCGCGAGCCGGAGCGGTTGCGGCCTCATCTCGCCGAGGTGCGGTGCCCCGTCCGTCTGCTCCTCGGGACGGCCGCACACGAGGGCGGGGTCAGCGCGGAGGAAGTTGCGATCCTCGCCGCCGCCCTCCCGGTATTTGCCGTGGATAGCGTGCCCGGGGCAGGGCACTTCATCTACGAGGAGCAGCCTGCCGCCGTGGTCGCGGCCGTGCGACGGTTGCGGGCGTCGTAGGGTCCGTTGCCCCGGGCCTTGGAGGGTGGTTACAATTCCCCGCGTCATGACCAATCGTTTGCTGTTGAGCCTGATCCTCGTCGTCGCGACGGGCGATCTGCCCGGGCCTGAGTCTTCCGCCGACGCGAACAGTGCCCGTATCTTCCTGGATGACCGGGCGGGCACACTCGTCCTCGACCTGGCGCCGATCGACCTCCCCGCGAACACGTCGCACCACGCGCTCACGCAGCCACCGGTCGCGACGCTCGAGATTCCGGAGACCGGGTCCATCTACGGCTTCCGCGTACAGGTGGTGGACAGCGCCGGGCACATGCTCCCCGACGAGCTGATCCATCACTTCAATCTCATCGACCCGGACCACCGCGAGCTGTTTCTTCCGATCTCGCGGCGGCTGCTGGCGGCGGGTCACGAGACCGGCACGATCCGTCTGCCGCGGCTCTTGTTCGGCCTGCCACTGAAGCGCGGGGAGCACGTCGTCGCGAGCGCCATGGTCGAGAACCTCACGCCGGCCGCCTATCGTCGGGCCCGCGTGCGGCTGGTGATGAGCTTCACGCCCGCGCAGCGGCCCTGGCCGTTGTTCTCCGCCTCGCCGTGGCAGATGGATGTGGCGTTTCCGGTGGGGGACAAGTCGTTCACGCTTCCCCCGGGTCGCTCCTCGCGCGCCTACGAGGGCAGCCCAGCCGTGCCCGGCAAGATCGTCGGTCTGGGCGGGCACATGCACGACTACGGGCGCGTGATCGAATTCGCGGACGTGACGACCGGCCAGGTGATCTACCGCGCCGCGCCCGTGGCGGATTCGGGCGGGCGCATCGCGTCGATCCCGATCGCCATGCTCTACGGCTGGACGCGCCTGGGCGTGCACATCGTTCCCGAGCATCGCTACCGCATCGCCGTATCCTACGACAACCCAACCGGCGCACCGATCCCGGATGGGGGCATGGGCGTGGTCGGCGGCCTGTTCGTGCCTGACCGCGGCGTGACGTGGCCCGCCGCGGAGCCGGGGGACTCGCTCTATCAGAAGGATTATCGGCACTACATGCGGCTCGAGGAGGGGGGCGGTCACCACATGATGGAGATGGCGGGCAAGCCCATGTCGATGCCCATGAAGATGGGCGCGCACGCGCACCCCTCGCACGCCCGCCATTAAGTCGCCGGCCGACGTCGTCCTCTTCGACTTCGGCGGCACCCTCGACGCCGACGGGGTGCACTGGAGTCCCCGGTTTCACGCCGCCTATCGCGCGGTCGGCGGCGGGCTCGACTTCGCCGCCTTCGACTCCTTCTTCAAGGTCTCGGACGACGCGCTCGCGCGCCTGCCTGGCATAGAGGCGCTCGGGTTCCGCGCCGCGATCGAAGCGGAGGCTCGGCTGGTCGTCGAGCTCCTGCCTGACCAGGTGGACGCCGCTGCACTCGCGCGCCGGCTGCACGCCGACGCGCTGGAGATCGTGGCACGTAACCTTCCGATTCTCGAGCGGCTCGCCCGGCGCTACCGCCTCGGCGTCGTGTCCAATTTCACCGGCAACTTGCGACCTTGTTTGGAGGAGCTCGGCTTGGCGAGATTCTTTGCCGTGCTCAGCGACTCCACGCTGGTCGGGTGGAGCAAGCCCGACCCGCGCATCTTCGCGCACACGTTGGCCGCCCTCCAGGTATCGCCGCAGCGCGCCTGGATGGTGGGCGACAACTTCGAGGCGGACATCCGCGGAGCCGCCGGGCTGGGGATCCGCACGTGCTGGCTCGCCCCATCCGAGCGGACGGCGCCGCCAGGAGCGGGGCTCGTCCCCACGGTGCGGATCAGTCGCCTTCCCGACGTCGAAGAGGTGCTCGAGTAACGTGCACGGCTTGATCCTCGCCGGGGGGGAAGGGTCGCGGCTCGCCGCCGGCGGCATCGGCGTGCCGAAGCCTCTGGTCGAGGTGGCCGGTCGGCCCCAGATCGTGGCTCTGCTCGAGACGTTCGCCGCATTGGGGTGCCAGAGCCTCACCTGTGCTGTTCGCGCGGACTTCCCGGCCGTCACGCGCTTGCTTGACGGGAGGAGGTTCGGGCCCCTCCTTACGGTGGTGGAGTGTCGCACGCCGTCGTCGCTGCACACCCTCGTCGAGGGGCTGCGGACCGTGCCGCCGGGCCCCGTATTCTGCAGCATGGTGGATACCGTGATGCGGCCAGCGGACTGGCGGGCGGTCTACGAGGCGACGGAGCGGCACCTCGAGGGGGGCGCGGAGATGGTGCTAGCTGTGACGCCGTACGTGGACGACGAGTCTCCTGTGTACGTAACCCGGGGAGTGGGCGGGGAGGTTCGGGCCCTGAGCGACGAGCCGGTCCATCCTCCGTGCGTCACCGGAGGGGTCTACGGCCTGAGCCCCGGGATACGCCGCGCCGCGGCGGACGCCGTTTCCGCCGGCGGGCACAGGATGCGTGGTTTCCTGAAGGCGGTTGTGGCGGACGGGCGGCGCGTAGGGTCGGTGGAAGTGCCGCGCATCATCGACATCGATCGGCCATCAGATCTCCAGCACGCCAACGCGTGGCTCGCCGCGCGCGAAACCTAGATATCGGACTCGAGGAGCGACGTCGCCTTGCGCCCACTGGTCGCGATTTACCGCAACCCCTCGTACTCACCGCTGCAGCACGGCGTGAACGACACAGCCATCCTGGACGCGACGGTCGCGCGACTCGAAGCCCGGGGCTGGCGGGCGATCAAGACCAGCGAACGGGAGGTCGAGCAGGGCTGCCTTCCCGCGGCGGAGCTATACCTCAACATGTGCCAGGGCTCGCTCGCGGCCGAGCAGCTGATGCCGCTCGAGTGCGACGGGGTAGTGGTGGTGAACCGTCCGTCGAGCGCGCTGAACTGCCACCGCTATCGCCTAGTGAAGCGGCTCGGCGACAGCGGGGTGCCGTTCCCCCACACGCTCATTCACGCCACCTCTGCGCCGCTCCCGCCAGCCGGCGAGCTGAAGGCCCTGTGCCCGGATCACCAGAAGGTCTGGGTCAAGCGCGGTGACGTGCACGCGGAACGGCCCGAAGACGTGGTCGCGACCCCGCTCGAGCAGGTGGGGGAAACGCTGCGGGCGTTCACCCGGCGCGGCATTCGCTGGGTGGCGCTGCAGGAGCACGTACCCGGTCCCGTGGTGAAGTTCTACGGCGTGACGGACGGTCACTTCTTCAACTGGTACGGCTCGGAGGCGGGGTTTGCCGGCGCGCGGCCCGCCGTGGACGAGCACCGGCTCAAGGCGCTCGCATTCCAGGCCGCGGCCACCCTCGGGCTCGAGGTGTTCGGTGGCGATGTCGCCTTTCCGGAGCCCGACCGCCCCGTGCTGATCGACATCAACGATTGGCCGAGCTTCGCGCCGTTTCGCGAGGACGCGGCGCAGGCGATCGCGGCCTACATCACCCATCGCGTCGCACAGCGGAAACACTCGTGACGGATACGCTGCGCCGCACCCAGCTCTCCCTTCCCGGCCCCCGGTCCAAGGCCCTGTTCGACGCGGAGGCGATGTACTTGGCACCCGGCACGCAGAGCGTGGCGCTGTTCAGCCAGCTCGCGATCGACCGGGGAGAGGGCGCCCTGCTGTACGACGTGGACGGCAACCGGTATGTCGACCTGCTGGCCGGCGTGGGCGTGGCGAGCATCGGATACGCCCATCCCAAATACGTCGCGGCGATGCAGCGGCAGATCGCACGCGTGCACGTCGGCAGCTTCACGACGGAGCATCGGGCGGCGCTCGTGAAGCTGATTGCCGAGCTCACGCCCGGGGATCTGAATCGTTCGCAGTTCTACTCGAGCGGGGCCGAAGCGATCGAGGCCGCCCTGCGGCTCGCCAAGTCGCGCACCGGCCATACGGAAGTCATCGGTTTCTGGGGCGGGTTCCACGGCAAGACCGGTGGCGTGCTGCCGCTGCTCGGCTCGAGCTTCAAGCACGCGCTCGGGCCCCTCATGCCCGGCGCGTACCTGTCACCCTACGCGTCGTGCGCGCGCTGCGCCTTCGACAAGACGTTTCCGTCGTGCGAATGGCATTGCGTCGACTTCCTTCGGAAGAAGATCGAGCTCGAAACCACGAAGGACGTGGCGGCGATCATCGTCGAGCCGATCCAGGGCACGGCGGGGAATGTGGTGCCGCCGCCGGGCTACCTGAAGCTGCTGCGCGAGCTCGCCGACGAGCTGGGCGCGCTGCTGATCTGCGACGAGATGATCACCGGGTTCGGGCGCACCGGGAAGATGTTCGCGATCGAGCACGAGAGCGTGCTGCCCGACGTGCTCACGGTCGGGAAGGGGTTCGGCGGCGGCTTCCCGATGAGCGGTCTGATCGCGCGTGAGGAGATCGCCTTCTCGAAACCGTGGGCCAACCCCAGCGGCAGCTCCTCGTCCTACGGCGGCAATCCCTTGGCGGCGGCGGCGGCGCGCGTCACGATCGAGACGATCGTGGAGGACCACTTGGTAGAGCATGCCCGCCGGCTCGGCGACAAGATGCTGGCGGAGATGAAGCGCTGGGAGTCGGAGCTGCCGATCGTGTCGGACGTGCGCGGGCGCGGCCTCATGATCGGGATGGACCTCGTCGTTCCCGGGACGCGCCAGCTGCTCGACAAGAAGACCGCCCGCTGGATCTTCGACACGTTGCTGGCCCGCGGCGTGCTCGCGATGATCTACAACCCCGAGGTTCGTATCAACCCGCCCCTGGTGATCGACGAGGATCAGGCGATGGGCGCCCTTGCCACCATGAAGGATGTGCTCGGTGAAGCCGCAGAACGATTTGTTGCATAAGGGCCAGGCGGTCGAGGAATGGGCGGATCTGCATTTTTTCCGCCCCATCGGCATCCGGATCGCGCGCGCGCTCCAGCCGACGGGCATTTCGGCGGACCAGGTAACACTGTGGTCGCTCGTGATCGGGCTCGTCGCCGGCCACCTGTTCGCGTACCAGGACCGCTGGACCAACGTGATCGGGTTCGTGCTGTTCATCGTCTCGGACGTCTTCGACTCGGCGGACGGCCAGCTCGCGCGCTTGCGCGGCTCCTCCACCCGGTTCGGCCGCGCGCTGGACGGGATCAGCGACAACCTCCGGTTCGTCAATCTGTACTTCCACCTCATCTACCGGCTGATCCACGCCGGGTTCTGGGGGCCGGGCGCGTTTCTGCTGGTCGCTGCTGCGGGACTCGCCCACACCTTCCAGAGCGCCGCCATCGACTTCGTGCGCAACGCCTTCCTGTACATTGGCGTCGGCAACGGGGGCGAGCTGGACCTGCCGGAAGATGTCGCCGGCGCGGGGCGGGGGACCGTCCTGCAGCGGTTCGGCACGCGCGTCTACCGCGACTACGTGCGGCGACAAGCGCACCTGTTCCCGCGATCGGTGAAGCTCATCCGCCTGTTGCGCAGCCGCGGTGTCACCGACGCGTTCCGCGCCGAGTACCGCGCGCGCCAGGAGGTGGTGTTGCCGTTGTGCGCCTGGCTCGGCCAGAACATCCGCTTCGTGTTGTTGGGCGTCGCGGCGGTCGCCGCCCACGTCTCCGCGTTCCTCTGGGTGGAGGCCATCTGGATGAGCCTGTTGCTCGTCGTGCTGCTCTGGATCCACGAGTGGAACGCGACGGCACTGGGCGGCCTGCTCGACCCCGAGCGCAATGGCTACGCCCGAGTCACCTGAGCCGCGGCGGTACCGGGGTGCCGTCATCGGGGCGGGCGGCATCGCGCGACAGTCCCACCTCCCCGCGCTTCGCGACGCCGCCGCTCTCCGCGGTCGCGTCGAGGTCGTGGCGCTGGTGGATAGCGCCGTCGACGTGCCGCCCGTAGACGCGATCCCGTTGCTCGCTCGACGCGAACAGCTCCGCGACCTGGCCCCGCTCGACTTCATCGACATCTGCACGCCGACCGCTTCCCACCTCGAGCTCACCCTGTGGGGGCTCGAGCAAGGCTACCACGTGGTGTGCGAGAAGCCGGTGGCGCTCACACGCGGCGAGGCGGACCGGATCGCCGCCGCGGCCCGGACCAGCGGGCGCATCGTGATGCCGTGCCATCAATACCGCCACAATCCGGTGTGGATGAAGGTCAAGGAATGGCTCGCGAGCGGCGCCATCGGCCGGTGGCACTTGGCCGAGTTCTCGGTCCATCGCACCACGGCCGACCCCGGCCGGGTGGTTGCGGGCACACCCTGGCGCGGCACGAGCGCGGCGGGACGGGGTGGCGTGTTGCTCGACCATGGCACCCACCTAGTGTATCAGCTGCTCGACATCGCCGGCATGCCGGCAAGTGTGAGTGCGTGGACCGGCCGCCTGCGCCACGCCCGCTACGAGGTGGAGGACACGGCGTCGTTGCGGTTCGAATATCCCGGCCGTTTGGTCACCATGTTCTTCACGTGGGCCGCGCGCACGCGCGAGAACCGCATCCGCTTCGTCGGGGACGCGGGCGCGATCGAGTGGACGGGCGGCGAGCTACGCCTCGAGCGCGCGGGCGCCGTCGAGCGGCTCGATTACTCGGCGGAGCTCGAGAAGACGGCGTATCACCGCTGGTTCGCGGGCTTGTTCGAGGGATTCGTGGCGGCGCTCGACCGCGGCGATCCCGGCGCGGCAGCGGGACCCTTCCTGGAGGACATCCGGCGGGTGGCGAACGTCGTGGAGCATGCGTACGTCGCCGCCCGGAATGGGACCACGGTAGCGATCCCGGACGGCGCGTGAGCCGCAAGCTGCAGCTGCTGCTGTTCGTGTGCGGCTCCGCGGTCTTCGCCTACCTGGTGGCCCGCATCGGGGTGGGGCAGCTGCTCGCGGACGCGGTGCGGACCGGATGGCTGTTCGTGCCGATCGTCCTGCTGTATGGCGTGGTGTGCGCTTGCAACGCGGGCGCGTGGTGGCTCAGTATGGCGGACGAGCCGAGCCCCCCGCCGTTCTGGCGGGCCTACGCGATTACCGTGGCGGGCTTCTCGCTCAACTTCATGACGCCGATGGTCAACGTGGGGGGCGAGCCGTTCAAGATCGCCGCGATCGCGCCATGGCTGGGCCTGCGTCGTGCGGCGGGCTCCGTCGTGATCTACCAGATGCTGCACACGCTGGGCATGCTGCTCAGCTTCCTCACCGCGGTGGTGCTCGGGGCCCTGCTGCTGCCGCCATACCCGGCGCTCCTCGCGGGCCTAGCGCTCGCCTTCGTCGCGCTGGCCGCGCTCATCCTGCTGCTCTTGACGGGCCACCGTCGCGGGGGACTCGCGCGACTGTTGGACCTGCTGCATCGCATCCCGCTACTGGATCGGCTGGCACGACGCCTCGAGCCGAAACGGGCTACCCTGACCCAAATGGACGAGCAGATCACCGAGTTTTATCACCGCCGCCCGCGGCGGTTTGTCCAGGCCGTGGCACTCGAATACCTCAGCCGCTCGATCTTCATGTTTGAGTACGTGCTCATCGCGACGGGTGTCGGTCTGAACATCACGTTCGCGCAGGCGTACGTCATCGGCGGCCTCACCTCCCTCGTGCAGAACGTCATCTTCGTGGTGCCGTTCGAAGTCGGAACGAAGGAAGGCTCGCTCTATCTCGTGTTCCAGCTGCTGGGGCTCGATCCGGCCCTCGGCGTATACACCGCTATCGTGAGCCGACTGCGGGATCTTGTTTGGATCGGGGGCGGACTCGCCCTCGTCTGGTTCTCGGGACGGCGGGCGCAAGAGCGCGCCGCGGCCCCGTGACCATCGTTACGCACTTCCTCGCCACGACACTTGGCGTTCAGGCGATGGGTCTGGACGGGCGGGACCGAGTGCTGGCCTATGCGTTCGGCATGGGCGTCGACATCGACCACGCGGTGAAGTTGCCGTTCTACCTGCGGGCGGTCGGTCTTCGAGACAAGCGCGGCTACTACTGGCGATCCTCGCTGCAGGAGCCGGTGGCGCTGCTCTGGATCGTGCCGTTGTGTGTGTTTCTCGGAACGCTGCTGCCGATCCTGTTCTTCTCGATTCATGTGGTGATGGATTACAGTGTCCGTTTCGAGAAGATGCCGTTCTACCCGTACTCTCCATGGGTCACGCGCGGGTGGCTGACGAGCATCCCCGACAAGGTGAAAGAGGGGATCGTGTTCGTCCTGCTGCTCGCGGCCAACCTTGGCTTCTACTGGCTCCATCATCGTGTTTGACTTTGCCCCCGCGGTCGGACGCTCGCTCGACCGCGCGCTCCGGCCGCTGCTGCGGCTGTGCCACGAGACGCTCGGACTCACGCCGGCGCAGGTGACGTGGGCGGCATTCGTGGCGAGCGTGGCGGCGGGCGTCGCCGTCGCGATGGGCCGATCGGGCTGGGCGGGGGGGCTCGGTTTGATGGCGCTCGGCCAGGTGCTGGACGGCATCGACGGCGGCATCGCGCGCGAGTACGGCCTGGCGTCCGACGCGGGGCGGCGGCTCGACACGCTGCTCGATCGCTTGTCCGAGGCAGCGATCTTTGCGGGGTTCGCCTGGGGGGGCCTCGTGTCGTGGAGACTGGTGCTGGTCGCGCTCGCCGCGATCCTGCTGATGACGAGCATCGCCGACCGCTCGAAGCTCGACCCCGGGGTCAAGCGGTTCGCGCTCTACTTCGGGATGTGGCTCCCGTATCCGCTGATCTTCAGCGTGATCTTCCTGGTGAATCTCGCGGGCTATGTGATCGGGCTGCTCATCATCGACTGCCGCTTTCAGGTCAAGATGGACGCGTTGGGGGGAGACCTGGATACGGTGGCCTCGCGAGCGGCCGGTCTCGCTCCCTAGGCGGGGCCGGTCTCGAGCTCGCGCCCCGGGAGTGGCGTTGCGACGGTGGCCGGGTGCGACGCGTAGATGTATTGCGAGGCGAGCACCGCGCACGCGACGATCAGACCCGCCACGGCGTCCACCGCATAGTGGAACTGCCCGTACACCACCGACAGCACCAGGCCGACCGTCAACGGCGTGAGCAGTAGTCCGAGGGGCCGCCAGTAGCGCAGCGCGCACAGCGCCGCGACCACGGCCGCGGCCACGTGCGAGGACGGAAAGGCGGCGCCCCACGAATCCCCGAGGTCGAGCAGCCACTGGGTGGCGCGCGCCGGCCAGACGGACGTGGCCGCATTGTGGGCGAGATCGAACGTGTAGCGCGGGCCCGCCACGGGGAAGAAGAGGAACACCACGTAGCAGATATAGAAGGTCACCATCACGGCGAAGATGGTGCGGCGCGCCGCGTCCCGCCGTCCGCTGAACCATAAGCCGAGCGGCGACGCGTACAGAATGGCGTAGTACGCGAGGTAGCAGCTGTGCAGGAACCAGGAGAGCAGCGGGTTCGGCATCTCGCGGATCCAGCGGTAGGAAAGCTGTGAGCCGAACACCCACAGCTCGAGCCGCTGGATGACGTGGTCGTGCTGGTATCCCAAATCGACGTTGAGCACGCCGACCTCTGCATACAGCGCCCCCAGCAGCAGCATCGGGTACCAGTCACCCAGGAACCGACCCAAGGGGCCGGCCTGGCGGGCGAGGGGCGCGAGGAGCACCAGCGTCACGAGCAGCACGTGCGCCGTGAGCAACAGGTCCCAGCTGGCGTGGTCGTAGCCGGAGAACGCCAGGACGGCGGCGGTCGCGACGGCGACGTAGAGCAGTGTGACGACGTCGACGGCGGTGAGCCGTTGTCCGACGCCACGACGCCACGTCATAACTGACGACCGAAGGCGTAGCGTGATAGCGTCGTACCGCGGTGCCCTCACAGCCACCCCTCCTTCCGATACCAGGCTGCCGTTCGCCGCAATCCCGTCTCCAGATCGGTTTCCGCCCGCCACCCCGCGTCGCGGGCCAGCGCATCGGCGCGGCACGTCCATGCCGGGGCCAGGAACTCCGCCGCTTTGTCGCCTGATAAGAGTGTCGCCCGGCCCGCGAGGTGCGCAATCGAGCCGATCGTCCAGAGGAGGGCCCGGGCGAGGGGCCTCGGCAGCGGCACGATGCGGGGCTGCCGTCCCACCGCCCGCCCGATCGCCCGGACCAGCTCGCGGCTGGTGGTCACGTCGGGATGGGCGGCATAGTACACTCGGCGGGCGGTGGCGGGCGCGGTGGCCGCCGCGACCAGCGCGGCTGCGAGATCCCCTGCGTAGATGACCGACAGTTCCTGCGATCCGTCGCCGAACACCGGCGCCAGTCCCGCGCGGGCCAGCTTGAACACCTTGAAGACCTCGCGATCCCACTCGCCGTACACGGTCGGCGGGCGCACGATGGTCCACGAGCCGGCCATCGCCCGCACGAGCAGCTCGGCCGCGAGCTTGCTCTGGCCGTACGGGGTGACGGGGGACGGCGGGCGGGTCTCATCGATCGGCTGCCCCGGAACCGTCGGTCCGGCGGCGGCGAGCGAGGAGACGAGCACGAAGCGTCGCGGCGGCCCCTGTGCCGCGGCCTCGAGCACGTTCGCCGTCCCGTCGCGGTTGGCGCGCATGAACTCGTCCAGATCGCGGGCGCTGATGCGCCCCGCCACGTGATAGATCACCTCCGCGCCGGCGCACCCGTCGCGCAGCGCGGCGGCGTCGTCCAGATCGCCCCGGACCAGCCGCACGTCGGTCCAGCCGAGCGCCTGTGCCTTCGCGGGGTTCCGCACGAGGCAGGTCACCTGGTCGCCGCGTGCGCGCAAGGCCTGCACCAGATGCGCACCGACGAATCCCGTGCCGCCGGTGACGAACGCCTTCACAAGGGCTTGTCGTAGACTCGGTAGGTCTTGTAAGGGCGGAAGCCGAGCTGCAGGGCGCCGTTGACCATCGGGACATTGTCCTCGAGGATCCAGCCACCCTCGCCCCAGTAGTAGCCGTGGATCGCGCCCTTGGTCCAGATCCAGTGGTACATCATCGCATCCACACCGGCCCCCCGGTATTCCTTCAGCGTGCCCAACAACGGTATGCGGCAGCGATGAATGTGCCGGGCGTACCATAAAATCTTGGGGATGCCCCAGATCCGACCGGAGGGATTGTGCTTCAGGGCGACGTTGAAGTCCGGCAGGGCGACCGCGAACCCGATCACCTGGCCCTTCCGCTCGGCGAAGCAGACCAGGTCGGGGACCACGATGGGCTTGAGCTGCTTCGCCAGGTGGTCGATTTCCGCATTGGTCAGCGGAACGAACCCCCAGTTCCGCTCCCACGCCTGGTTGTACAGCGCCTTGACCAGCTCCACTTCTTCTTTGAAGCGCTTCATGTTGAGCGGGCGCAACGTGATTCCCTTCCGCTCCGCGATGACGTTCACGGCCCGCGTGATGCGCTCGGGGGGGGGGCCGTCCGGGCTCGCGAACGCGATCAGATCCTTGGCTTTGGTGAAGCCGTAGCCCTGATGCAGGGCGACGTAGTATGGGGGGTTATGCGGCATCATGATGGTGGGAGGGGTGTCGAACCCGTCGACCAGCAACCCACAGTCGTCGTTGACCGATGGGTTCATCGGCCCGCGCATCACCCGGAAGTCCTTGTCCGCGAGCCAACGGGCGGCCGCGTCGAACAGGGCGTTCGCCACCGCCTGCTCGTTCAGGCTCTCGAAGAATCCGTAGAACCCCACGCGGTCCCCGTGCTCGCGGGTGTGGGCGTCGTTCTTGATAGCCGCGATCCGGCCGACCGTGCGGCCGTCCCGCTCGGCGGTGAAGTACTGCGCTTCGGCATGCTCGAAGAAGGGATTCTTGCCCGGCGTGAGGAGGGTCCGGACGTCCATCCGCAGCTGCGGCACCCAGAGCGGGTCGCCGCGGTGCAGGTTGTAGGGAAAGCCGATGAACCGCTCCAGACCGCGCCCGTTCGTGACGGGCGCGATCTGCGGAGCGCTCAGATGACCCCCAGCTCTTTTCCCAGCCTGCCGAAGGTCTCCAGGGCGTAGTCGATCTGATCGGCCGTGTGCGTCGCCATCACGCTGGTCCGCAGCCGGCATTGCGACGGCGGCAGCGCCGGCGGCACGACCGGGTTGGTGAACACGCCGGCGTCGAACAACTTGCGCCAGAAGAGCAGCGTCTTCTGGAATTCCCCGATGAGGAACGGGACGATAGGTGTCTCGGTCGTCCCGATGTCGAACCCCATCGAGCGCAGGCCCTGCTGGAGCCGGCGAGCGTTGACCCAGAGACACTCTCGGCGCTCCGGCTCGCGTTGCATCACGTGCAGCGCGGCGAGCACGCCGGCGGTGTTGGAGGGCGGCAGCGCGGCCGTGAAGACGAGGGGCCGTGCATTGTAGCGGAGGAACTCGATCACGCCCTCGGGACCCGCCACGAACCCGCCGATCGACGCGAGCGACTTCGAGAAGGTGCCCACGATCAGGTCCACGTCATCGCTCAGACCGAAGTGCGCGGCCGTGCCGTCGCCCCGGGGGCCCAGCACCCCGACCGCGTGCGCGTCGTCGATGGCGAGGGCGGCGCCGTGCTTCTGCGCGATCTTGAGCAGGTTC
>DATHKX010000072.1:0-22130 GCA_035488835.1 Gemmatimonadales bacterium | reverse complement strand
AGGTCGTCGATCAACGTGCCCATCCGCTGGCTGGCAGCGCGCACCCGGTGCAGCGACTCCCGTCCCGCCTCGTCCAGCTGCGTGGCATAGTCTTCCAGCAGTATCTGGCTGAATCCGTCGATGCTGCGCAACGGTGCCCGCAAGTCGTGCGATACCGAGTAGGCGAATGCGTCCAGCTCGCTGTTGGCGGCGAGGAGCTCCGCCGCGTTGCGCCGCAGCGACTCGTTGCGCTCCTGCAGCTCGTGGGTTCGTTCCTCGACGCGCCGTTCGAGATCGGAAGCGTAGCGCTGCAGCTCGTCCTTCTGGTCCTCGATACGGCCGAGCATCTGGTTGAAGGCATCGGTCAGCGCGCCCAGCTCGTCCTGGCCGCGCTTGGGCGCCCGCACGGAGTAGTCCTGCCGGGTGGACACGGCCTTGGCGGTCTCCGCCAGTGCCAGAATGGGCTCCGCAATCGTACCCTGCAGGACCCGGGACAGGAGGTACGCCGCCAGCAAGGCGACGGCCAGAACGGCCATGCCGATGACGCCGGACAATCGAAACGTGTCGTAGACGACCCCGAGATCGGACGCGAGGTACAACGTGCCCAGACGCTGGCTGCCCGCTTCCTCCACCGGCTGGAACCCTATCAGCAGCCCGCGCTCGAAGCGGTAGCCGTCCGGTCCCGGCGCCGCCGGGACGACGTCGGCGGCCACGTGCGCCGGGTACGCGGCGAACATTTGGCCGCTCTTGTCGTACAGGACCGCGGCCACGATGTGCTGGTCGGCGCGGAGCGCGGCGAGCAGCTCTCTGGCGTCGGCCTCGTTGGAAAAGGCCAGGGAGGCAGTGCTGTTGACCGCGATGATCCGACCGCGGACGGACAGGGCGTCGCGCGTCGCCTGCCGCAGGGACCAGTACTGGTAGCCAGCGAACGCGACGGACGTGAGCAGCAGGACCAGCCCGCTGATCAACACGAGCATCGCCGTCAGCTTCTGCTTGATCGGCCAGTCGCGCAGCGCCATGTCAGCGCCCCGTCGGGGTGATGACCTCGGCCACCCGCAACAGCTTGGAGCTGATCGTCAGGTGCGCCGCTTCCGCTGCCTCGGGGTTGATCTGGAGCCGGATACGGCTCCGGTCGGTCACGAAGCGAATCATGCCTCCCCGCTCGGCGAATCGGTCGGCGTCACTCACCGTGAGGATGGGCCGATTCTTGAGACGCGCCAGTATCTCTTCCGGTTGAGCGCCCGCGGACCGATTGATGAACAGGATGTCGCAGCGCGTGATGTCCTCCACGCGCTGATAGCGCTGGACCACGAAGGGCCGCGCGCCGCGTCGCTCCCCGCGCACGGTGGCATCGAGGAAGTCGCCGAATGGGTCGCCACCCAGAATCCCGATGACCAGCGGCGCCTGCGAGTCGGGAACGGCCTCAGGCGGCCAATCGACGAATTGCGCGAAGTTGAACAGGAAGACGGCCTTCACCTGCGCCTCGGAGGCCTTCGCCGCTTGCGCTTCGAGACGGGCGGCGCACACCAGCAGCAACGCGGTGATCGCTCTCAAAAGCGCCATGTGACCGCCCCGTACGCGCCACGCTGGATGTCCCGACGAGTGGGACTGGTCGCCGCGCCAAACTCCCGGTGTTGACCGTGCAGCAGATTCTGCCCGACCAACGAGAGATCGAGGTGCGACGTCGGCTGCCAGTGAAGCGTGACATTCAGCTCGGCATACGCCGGGACGAGCTGATTGTTGATGTCATTGATCGCACGGAACCAGGCGGAGAGTCCCAGGTGTGCCGGCAGATCCACCGACGACAGGAGGAAGAACTGGCGATCGGGAACTTGGGACTCCGTCGCACCTCGGGACATGTCGGTGCTGCCGGGGTTGGGCCAGACATGAACGCGCAGCTCCGTGTACCCGGCGCGCAAGCGCCAGCGATCGGTGACTCGATAATCGGCGGTCAGCTCCGCGCCATAGGACTCGCCGTCCTGCCCGTTGCCGATGATCAGGGGGACGGGTGCCGGCGGGTTGACCTGCTCCAGGCTGCGGAGCCCGTGGTAGTGACTGTAAAACGTCGCTACCGAGAGGGCGATGGACCCTTGTTGGTGGCGGAATCCCAGCTCGTAGGCCAGCTCTTCCTCTGAATGGAAGTCCGGGCCGCCAGCGAAGAAATAGGGCGGTTTGGCGGGAGCAAACAGCTCCCGGTCGACGCGCGAGGGTGTTCTCACCGCGCGAGACACCGCCGTCCAGAGCGTCGCGGACGGACTGAGCGTCCAATTCACTCGGCCGCTGGGCTGAATTTCGAAGCCCGTGTAGTCGTTGTGCTCGATCTTGGTGCCGAGGGTCACGTGCACCCTGTTGGGAACGAGCGCGATCTCGTCCTGCACGAACCCGGTAAACCACTCTCGCGCGACCTGCGTGGGCAGGAATGCCAGCGTCGAGTCCGAGCCGATCGCGGTGCGATCGTTGATGTTCCGGTACCCGAGCCCCCAGACCACATCATGACGCGTGCCCAATCGCGTAGCGTGTTGCAGATCGACGTCGTAGGTGTCGAGATCCTCCGCGAACAAGCCCGGGATGTCGCGGTGGGTCCGGTCGTAGTACAGCTGAGCCGCGAGGCTCGATCTTTCCGACAGCGTGCGTGACCACTTCGCGATCACGTTGCGTCCGCTGACGGCGATGTCGCCCCCCGAGTCCTGAGCGATGCGGCCATCGTACAGATCGCCCTGCAGGGTGACGCGGCTCGCGCTCGACGCCTCCCAATCCATGCGGAACCCACCCTGCCCCAGGTGCCAGTCGTCCGCGGCATCCTGGCCGTTGGGTAACGCCGTCGCATCGCGATCGAACCCCCTGCCGTAGACGCGCGCGCGAACAGTGGAGCCCAGCGCCGCTCCGTAGCGAACGGTTCCGAAGCCGTGCTGCTCCGTGCCGCCGCCACCCGCGAGCAGCAGCCCTTGCGTGTCCTTGGCGTCCTTGGTGATGACGTTGATGACCCCATTGACCGCATTGGACCCCCACAGCGTCGCCCCGGGGCCGCTGATGACCTCGATCCGGTCAATGTCCGCGAGGGGTACCTCCTGCACGTCCCAGAACACACCGGAGAACAACGGTGTGTACACCGTGCGCCCATCGATGAGCACCAGCAGCTTGTTGGCGGCGGTGCCATTGAACCCGCGCGCACTGATGGCCCATTGGCGCGAATCGAGTTGTGCGACTTGCAAGTTAGTGGCGAGGCGCAGGGCCTCGGGGAGACTCGACGCGCCGGAGCGGCGAATGTCCTCCTGCGTGATCACTTGGATCGCCGAGGCGGTCTGCGACAGTCGCTCGGGACGCTTCGAGACGGAGGTGACCTGCAGGTTCATCAGCTGCTCGATACTGAGCTTCTTCAAGGCTTCGGCGGACGGGCTGGAATCCGGCTGCTGGGCCAACCCGGACCCAGGGAAGCAGACCAGAGCCAACGTCAGGAGCATCGCTGTCGCGGCCGCAACGATCCTCGTTTCAGCCATCGGTCGGTACCCCCTGGTCGATCGCGGTCGTGGCCGTCGCGAATTATCCCCGAACAACATGCCCTTCTGGCACAGAGCCGTGGTGACCCATGTCACTCACCCTAACGGCGAACCCCAACATGGCGGTCCGTCCGGGGCGTGCTAGGGCGTTTTTGCGGCACCGAGGGGTCGTTTCGCGACACTGGGGCGTCCCTCACGGCGCTGCAGGCTCGCCCAACAATTCACGAATCGCCGTGAGCAGGTCCCGCGGCGCGAACGGCTTGAGCAGGATGCGCGCAGCACCGAAGGCCGCCGCGGCCCTCAGCACCTCAATCTGTCCGGTCTGCCCCCCACCGGACATGGCGACGATCTTCGTTTGAGGCGCCTCGGCGCGGAGGGCTCGGATGACCTCCAGCCCGTCCCGCTGGGGCATGAAGATGTCCACCAGTACGAGATCGGCGCCTTGCTCCCGTTGCAGCCGCAACCCCGCATCTCCGTCCCCCGCTTCAAGCACCTCGTAGCCCGCCGCCTCCAGTGCGACCCGGAGCGCGCCCCGGAGCAGCGCATCATCATCCACCACGAGAATTCTTGCCACCCCGCCGCTACGCGGCCGGCGGTGAATCCAGGACCTGTCGCACTCTCCGCCCGAGTGTCTCCGGGGTGAAGGGCTTCGGGAGGTACGCGATGCCGGACTCGAGGATACCGTGATGGACGATGGCGCGGTCCGCATAACCCGACGCATACAGCACCTTCATGTCGGGTCGCAGCTGCGCCAACTGCTCCGCCAGCTGCCGCCCGCTGAGCCCGGGCATGACGACATCCGTCAGCAACAAATGGATGGGACCGTGATGCTTGGCCGCCAGGTGCAGCGCCGTGTCGCCATTGGGCGCCTCCAGAACCGTGTAGCCATAGCGCTCGAGCACCTGCCGGGTCACCATGCGGACCGACGCCGCATCCTCGACGACCAGCACGGTCTCCGTGCCACGGGGTAGCTCGACCGTCGCCGCGGGAGCCGCGGCGGCCTCCGCGGGCTCATCCACCCTTGGCAGGTAGACCTTGAAGGTGGTCCCGTGACCGAGCTCGGAGTACACCCAGATGAATCCGCCCGACTGCTTGACGATCCCGTACACCGTGGCGAGGCCCAACCCTGTGCCCTTGCCCGGCTCCTTGGTCGTGAAAAACGGCTCGAAGATGCGGGCTTTGGTTTGCTCGTCCATTCCGATGCCCGTATCGGACAGTGCGAGCAGGACGTATCGGCCTGGGCGGGCGGGCGCATGGCCGCGCACGTAGGCCTCGTCCATGTCGACGTTGGACCCCTCAATCGTGAGCCGGCCCCCGGTCGGCATTGCATCGCGGGCATTGACCGCGAGGTTGATGATGATCTGCTCGATTTGACCGGGGTCGGCTTTCACCACTCCCAGATCGGGCGCGAGAAAGGTGGTCAGCCGAACGTCTTCTCCGATCAGACGCTTGAGCAGCTTCTCGGTGCCGGCGACGGTCGCCTTCAGATCCAGGGCCTTGGGCTGGAGCACCTGCTGGCGGCTGAACGCGAGCAGCTGGCGTGTGAGCGCGGCGGCGCCTTCGGCCGCCTTGCGAATCTGGTCGACATCGTCGCGCTTGGGATCGTCCACGCCGAGATCTTCGAGCAACAGCGCGCTGTAGCTGGTGATCACGGTCAGCAAGTTGTTGAAATCGTGGGCCACCCCGCCGGCCAGACGGCCGACCGCCTCCATCTTCTGTGCCTGGCGTAACCGCTCCTCGGACTGCCGCAGCGCCTCCTCGGCGCGCTTGCGTTCGACGCCGACCGCCACGGCGCTCGCGACCGACGCCAGCGCCTTGGGCACGAACTCGGAGAGGGGCTGGCGGGCGAACATCGCCATGAGGCCGAGCACCCGCTCCTGCACCACCAGGGGGTAGCCGGCGAACGCCACCATGCCTTCGCGTTGGGCCCACTCCTGGTCTTGAACTTGCTGGTCGCCCACCAGCTGGTTGGTCAGGTGGGGGCGGTGCTGCTGGGCGATCAGGCCGATCTTGCTGTGAGGTGCGTCGACTTGCGTGTACATGCCGGCGCTGGCCTGCAGCTCGAGACTGCCGGTGGCTTCGTGGAGGATCCAGATACGAGCCAGCGCCACGTCGAGGTGGCGCACCAGCGCTTCGGTGCAGAGCTGCAGCGTCTCGCGCAGTCCCTCTCCTCGCGTCAGAGCGCTCCCCACCTCGGAGGTCAGCTCCGCCAGGCGGGCCCGCTCGAGCAGGGCCGTCTGGGCCCGGCGGCGCTCGCGGCGCACCTCGGTGTCCCGTAGCTCCCGCTGGATGGCCGGGATCAGCCGCCGGAGATTTCCTTTGGTGAGAAAATCCTGCGCCCCCGCCTTCATCGCCTCCACGGCGACGTCTTCGCCGATCGTGCCCGAGACGAAGATGAAGGGTGTATCGGGATCGCGTGCTCGCAGCAGCGCGAGGGCCGCCGGCCCGCTGAACGCCGGCATGCTGTAGTCCCCGATCACGAGATCCCACGCATGACGATCGAGCGCGGACGTCATGGAGGCCGGGTTGTCCACCCGCTCGTAGGTCGGCTGGTAACCGGCGCGCTGAAGCTCCCGCAGGAGCAACCGAGCGTCGTCCTCGGAGTCTTCCGCGATCAGCACCCGCAGCGGGACAGGCATCGACTGGCTCCGTAGTGGCGCACTGGTTTCATGTAGACACATGCCTCCCCGAGGCGACTCCCGTCCAATACTTCCTTGTTAGGGGAGGTAGCGCTCCGAGCGATAGCTCCCGGGCGCTCTCCTGCTCCGGTTGACACGCGTGGTGCGGGACGACATCGTTATATCAGAATAGGCGTTCTTGAACGGGGGAGACGCGTGCCGCGGACCAAGGCATTCGAGCCCGCAGAAGCTCTCGACTGCGCCATGGAGCTGTTTTGGCGTCAGGGGTACGCCGCGACGCCGCTCGACCGGCTGGTGCGCCGCACCGGCGCCAGCCGCTACGGCCTGTACGCCACGTTCGGCGGCAAGCGGGACCTGTTACTCGCGAGCCTGGAGCGCTATTCGCAGGCCGTCATGGACCCGATGCTCGAGCCGCTCGAGGACATGCGGGCTTCAGCAGTCGAGATCCGGCGGTTCTTCGATCGCGTGCTCGACCTGATTCGCCGCCCCGGCGATGGGCGGGGGTGCTTCATCTGTAATGTGGCGTTCGAGCGTGGGGCGCTCGATGCCGCCGCCGCGGGGCGGGTGCGGCGGCACTTCGATCGGGTGCGCCGGCTGCTCGCGCGGGCGCTCGGGAACGCGCGCCGCGACGGCAGCCTGTCCCGCGACCTGAAGGTACCGGCCTGCGCGGACCACCTCCTGGGCACCGCGGCCGGGGCGTTTCTGCTGGCCCGCTCCGGAATGGCGATCGGCTTGATCCAGCGGTTCGTCGACACCGCCCTACAAGGATTGACCTGAGTGGAGCTTCGGCATCTGCGGTACTTCGTGGCGGTCGCCGAGGAGGGGAGCTTCCTCCGGGCGGCCGGCCGGTTGCGCGTGGCGCAACCGGCGCTCTCCAAACAGATCCGGGACCTCGAGCGGGAAGTGGGCGTGACGCTGTTCCATCGCCTGCCGCGCGGGATCCGGCTCACGCCCGCGGGCGAGGCCTTCCTCGTCGACGCGCGCGGTACGCTGACCGCGGCAGGGCGCGCCGTCACCAGCGCTCGCAGTGCCGCCAAGGTCGGCACCTCCGATCTCGAGTTCGCGCACGGCGAGCTTGCGGTGTACACCTCGGTCATCGAAGACCTCCTCGCCGCGTTTCGACACGCGCACCCCGAGGCGCAGGTGCGTGTGTCGAGCATGAGCGACGCCGATACCGACCTGGCCCTGCGGGAAGGGCACATCGACGTCGCATCCGTATTCATCGCCCAGTGGCCGGTCGCCGGGTTCGATGCGATTCGCCTGGTCGACTGCGCGAGCAAGGGCGTGCTCCTGCCGGCGAGCCATCCGCTCGCGGCCAAACCGTCCGTGCGGTTGGCGGACCTACGGAACCTCACGTGGCTCCATTCCTCGCCCCAACGGTGGCCTGGCTTCTTCCGAATTATCGAGGACGCGCTACGCGACCGCGGTCTGGTCCCGCTCCACAGTCGTGAGCGTCCAAAAGAGACGCCGTCGGCCAACGTACAGATCGCCGCCGGGGAAACCTGGGCGCTGGCGAGCGAGGCGGTCGCCGCCCCCTACCGGACGACCCCGACCGCGATCGTCTATCGCCCCTTTGTCGAGCCTCCGATCCCATGCTGGATCGCGCTCGTCTGGCGCCCGAACGCACCGCGCCTGGCCCATCGCCTCGTCGACGTGGGGCGAACCCTGGGCGGCGCGCTGGAACACCCTCCCGGAACGCGGATCGCCTGACCACATCCTCAGGGCTTGACGGCCCGCGGGTCGCCCAGTATATAACCATTCAGTTATGCAAGCCACGCACGGCCTCGACACCACATTCGCGGCCCTCGCCCATCCCACGCGGCGGGCGATCCTCGCCCGGCTCGCCTCGGGTGCGGCGTCGGTGACGGAGCTGGCCGAGCCGTTCGCGATGAGTCAGCCGGCAATCTCCAAGCATCTCAAGGTGCTGGAGCGCGCCGGCCTGATTTCGCGTGGCCGCGACGCGCAACGGCGGCCCCGCCGCCTCGAGCCGAAGCGGCTCGGCGAAGCCACCAAATGGCTGGAGCGCTACCGCCGGCTGTGGGAAGGGAACTACCAGCGCCTCGACGCCCTGCTCGAGGCGCTGAAAACCAAGGAGAAAAAATGGGGACCCTGAAACTCACCACGCCCTCGGATCGCGAGATCGCCATGACGCGCGTCTTCGATGCCCCGCGCCAGCTGGTCTTCGACGCCCATACCAAGCCCGATCTGGTCAGGCAGTGGCTGCTCGGGCCACCCGGCTGGTCGATGCCCGTGTGCGAGATGGACGTGCGGGTGGGCGGCACGTACCGCTGGGTGTGGCGACATGACAGCAACGGAACCGAGATGGGGATGGGCGGCGTCTACCGCGAAATCGTCGCGCCCGAGCGGCTCGTCACCACCGAACGGTTCGACGAAGCCTGGTACCCCGGCGAGGCCCTCAACACCCTCGTGCTCATCGAGCAAGGTGGACGAACCACCCTCACGCAGACGATGCGCTACGAGTCGCGGGACGCGCGCGACGCGGTCATCAAGTCCAACATGGAAAAGGGCGTGGCTGCCAGCTACGACAGGCTGGCCGACCTCTTGGCGTCGGCGCCGGCTCGGGGGCGCTCATGAACGGCGCGAGCACGACTCCCCCACCCCACTAGAGAGGACTGTATGCAGAAGATCGTCCCGTTTCTGTGGTTCGACGGCAAGGCCGAAGAGGCGATGAACTTCTATGTCTCGATCTTCAAGAATTCGAAGGTGCTCAGCGTCACGCGCTACGGAGCGGCGGGGCCGGGACCGAAGGGCACGGTCATGTCCGCGACGTTCCAGCTCGAAGGACAACAGTTCTACGCGCTGAACGGGGGCCCGCAGTTCAAATTCACGCCGGCGGTCTCGCTGTTCGTGAACTGTGAGACGCAGCAGGAAGTGGACGACCTGTGGGCGAAGCTGTTGGCAGGCGGGCGAGAAGACCAATGCGGCTGGCTGCAGGACAAGTATGGCCTGTCGTGGCAGATCATTCCCACCGCCCTCGGCACGATGCTCGGCGACAGGGATCCCGAGAAGGCAAACCGGGTCATGCTGGCCATGCTGAAAATGAAAAAGATCGATATCAAGGGCCTGCAGCAAGCATACGACCGGGGCTGATGCGGCACGAAAAAAGCCGGGCGCGATCTTCCGCGCCCGGCAACTCCTCTTCTCTCAAATATCTACTTGCTGTCTGAAGCCAACAGAATCAAGAACGCGTCACGCCGGTTCTGCGCCATGGCGCCTTCCGAATTCCCCGAAGCCATCGGTTGCGTCTCGCCACGGGTTTCGAGCTCGATCCGGCTCGAGGCCACGCCCTGCGCGACCAGGTAGTCCCGCACCACTTCTGCACGCCGGGTGCCGAGCGCGAGGTTGTACGCGCCGGTGCCACGATCGTCCGTATGCCCCACAATGAGAATGCGCATCGCCGGATTGGCCCGGAACACGTTGACCTTGCCGTCAAGCGCTTCGCGGGATTCCGCGGTGAGATCCGACTGGTCGTACGCGAAGTGCACCAGCTCCCGCATCGTCGCGAGCGACGCGGCGGACGACGCCACCGTCACAGACGCGTACCCCGCAACATTGCCGCTGCTTGCCTTGATCGTGCTGGTATAGATCCCGGGCACCGTGCCCGCGGTGAACAGCCCGGCGCCGTTGATGGTGCCGCCACCTGCTACGACGGACCAGTTGGGCGACAACCAGGCGATGCGATTACCGTACGCGTCCCTACCGTCGGCCAGGAACTGCCGAGTGGTCGTGGCCGGAATGGTGTCCGGGCCCGCTGGCGAAACGGTGATGGTCGCCAGGAGGGGTGAGGGCAGGGGCGTCACGGTGACCGACGCGTTGCCCGAAACGCTGCCGTCGGTGGCCGTGACCGTGTTGGGGAAGGTCCCGACCGTGGAGCCAGCGGTGAACAGACCATAGCCGTCGATGGTGCCGCCACTCGCCACGACGGACCAGGCGGGCGTGATCGCGAAGAGCGATCCCCGCTCATCCCGGCCTTCGGCGACGAACTGCTGACTGGAGTTGGCAGTCAGGTTGGCGTCGGGCCTGACGCTGATGGTGGCCAGTTTGGCTGTGTAACCCGCGCACGCCGCGGCAAGTACCCCAACGACCGCGATGGTGGCGAAGAGAGTTGGCGTTCGGTTCTTTATGAAATGCGTCATAGAACTGCTCCTAGAGCTTCGTGTGATGAGGGTCTTCTCGGCACAAAAACACTGCGCGCAGCTTACCCGAAGTGCGTGCCGCGGGGCTATCCATCGTGGTGATGACGTCGTTTGGACGTAGTGATGACGTCGTTTGGTCGCCGGCTCGCAACCTCCCGGCGGTTCGTTAGCTTACGTCCGATGGCCGCTCCCCCAACCAGACTCCGTCTGCCGGCCCGCCGGCCGAATCGCCTCGGCCTGGTGGTGCTTGGCGTGCTGTTCGTTCTCATCCTCGTGCTGCCCGCTCTCGTCCAGCTCGCCGCGGAATGGCCCTGGTTCGGGGCGCTGGGTTACCAGCGCGTGTTCGCGACCCGGCTCGTGAGCCAGGTGCTGCTCGGCGGGTTGATCGGCGGCGGCGCGTTCGCCTTCCTCTACGCCAACCTGCGGATCGCCCAGCGCGGCGTCGTGCCCAACCCGCTGGTGCTCGCCTTCAGCGCCGCAGCACCCCCGTTGGATGTGACGCGGCTGTTGCGCCGGCTGGCCCTGCCCGCGGCGCTCGGCCTCGGGCTGCTGTTTGGCGTGGCGGCCAAAGGGAGCTGGCTGAGCGTGCTGCAGTTCTTGCACCGCACGCCGTTCGGCACGACGGATCCGGTGTTCGGCCGGGACCTGGGTTACTACGTGTTCACGGTGCCGGTGGTCGCGGGTGCCCTGGGGATCGTCACGACCCTGACGACGTTGGCACTGGTGGCAGCCGTTGGACTGTATGTGCTGCGCCGTGACGTCGTCGTGTTCGGGCGGCGCGTAACGGTGGAGCCTTCGGCCCGGCTCCACGTCGCTCTGCTGATGGCCTTGCTGTTCCTGCTGACGGCGCTGCGGGTGTACTTCGTGCGACTCCCGGGCCTCCTGTACTCCACCACCGGGCCGCTCGTCGGGGCGAGCTTCGCCGATCTCCACGCCACGCTGACCGGCCTGCGGGTCGCGGGGCTGGCCGCGCTCGCCGGCGCCGCGCTGGTCCTGTGGGGAGCCAAGAGCGAGCGCTTGGCCCGCAACACGGTGCTCGCGCTCGGACTCTACTTCGGTGTGTCGCTGCTCGGCGTCGCGCTGTACCCCACCATCGTCCAGCGACTCATTGTGGCGCCGAACGAGCTGGTGAAGGAAACGCCCCAGCTCGCGCTTCACATCGCGGCTACGCGACGCGCCTGGGGGTTGGACGGGGTCGTGACCCGCGACCTGACCGGTGAAGCCCGGCTCACCGAGCGCGACATTCGCGCCAACCGGCCCACGATCGACAACGTCCGGCTGTGGGATCGCGATCCGCTGCTCCAGACGTTCGGGCAGCTGCAGGAGATCCGCACCTATTACGACTTCGTCTCGGTGGACGATGACCGCTACTGGATCGACGGGCAGTACCGTCAGGTGATGCTCTCCCCGCGGGAGCTGAACTCGGCTTCGCTCCCCACGCGGACCTTCATCAATGAGCGGCTCACGTTCACGCACGGGATGGGACTCACCCTCGGGCCGGTGAATCAGGTGACCGATGAAGGCCTGCCCGTCCTGTTCATCAAGGACCTGCCGCCGGCGTCCAGCGTGTCGCTGCGGGTGACGCGCCCGGCCATCTACTTCGGCGAGCTGAGCGAGCCGTGGGTATTCGCCCACACCCAACAGCGCGAGTTCGATTACCCCTCGGGCGACGAAAACATCTTCGCCACGTACGAGGGAACCGGGGGGGTCCGGGTCGGCTCCTTCTGGCGCCGGCTGGTGCTGGCGGCGTACCTCGGCTCGCTCAAGGTGCTGCTCTCGAGCGACATCACCAACGACAGCCGCGCGATGTACATCCGCAACATCCGGGAGCGAGCACACACGGCGTTGCCGTTCCTCGTGTTCGACCGCGATCCCTACCTCGTCATCGACGATGCGGGCCGGCTCCGCTGGATCCTCGACGCCTACACCGCGACGCGCCGCTACCCCTACGCGCAACCGCTCCCCGACGGCACGAACTACCTGCGCAACAGCGTGAAGGTGGTGATCGACGCGTACGACGGCACCGTCACGGCCTACCAAGCTGATGCCGCCGACCCGCTGGTGCGCACGCTGGCGAAGGTGTTCCCCGGAATCTTCCAGCCCCTCGACGCGATGCCGGCGGATCTACGTCGGCACCTGCGCTATCCCGAAGACCTGTTTCGGGTACAGAGCGACATGTACGCCACGTACCACATGTCCGAGCCGGAGATTTTCTATCACCGGGAGGACCAGTGGCAGAAGCCGGTGTTGTCGCGCACCGGCGAGGCGCCGGATCCGTTCGTGCGCCACATGATCATGCGGCTCCCCGAGGAGCGGCAGGCGGAGTTCATTCTGATGGTGCCGTTTACGCCGCGGGGCAAGGACAACCTGGCTTCGTGGATGGTGGCGCGGAACGACGGCGAGCACTACGGCCAGCTGATCGTGTATCGCTTCCCCAAGCAGAGCCTGGTCTTCGGGCCGGCGCAGATCGTGAACCGCATCAACCAGGACACCGAAATCGCGCGCCAGATCTCGCTGTGGGACCAGCGCGGCTCCCAAGTGATCCGCGGCAACCTGCTGGTCATCCCGATCGAGGAATCGCTGATTTACGTGCAGCCGCTCTACCTGCGCGCCGAGGGTGGACGCATCCCTGAGCTGAAACGGGTCGTCGTCGCCCACCAGAACCAGGTGGCGATGGAGGAGACGCTCGAGGCCGGGTTGGCGCAACTGTTCGGTGGCGCGCTCAAGCCGGCCGGGGTCGCGGCCGCGCCGACTACCGCGCGTCCTGGCGACACGCGCGCAGCCGATCTCGCCCGCCGGGCGGTCGAGTCGTACCGACGCGCCGTCGAGGCGCAGCGCGCGGGCGACTGGGCTCGCTACGGCGAGGAGCTGACCCGGCTGGGGGAGATGCTGCGCCAGTTACAAGAGGCCGTCGGCGGCGGGCGGCCCTAGGTGGGCGCCAAGTCTCGCAGTCGCGCGAGGACTCACTTCCCCACGATCGCCGGCAACACGTGCTCCGGGACAAACCGCTGCTGCGTCCGAAACATGACCGGATCGCTGTAGTTCCCGCCGTAGAACGCCACGACGAGATCGAGCTCCGGGATTCCCATGACCACCTGCCCCCCATTCCCGCCCGCGTAGAACGCCTGCAACGTCCTCCCCTGGTACGGATACTCCATCACCCACCACAGATAGCCGTACTTCTGGCTCCCCAACGATACGAGCGGTGACGTCGCGCGCTTCGCCCACTCCGTGCTGACGACCCGCCGCCCGCCCCACGTGCCGCCGTTCATCATCAGCTGCCCGAGCTTCATGAAGTCCCGCGGCAGGAACCGCACGCCGCCGCCCATGAAGGCGTCCCCCGTCGGGGTGAGGTTCATCCAGTAGCGGCGGATTGCGAGGGGCTCAGCGATGAGCGCGTGGAACAGCTCCGGCAGCGGACGCCCCGCCGCCCGCTGCATGACGCCGCCGATCAGATTGGGGTTCACGCTGCAATACACGGCGCGCTCCCCAGGCTCCCGGATCATTTTGAGCCCGAGCGTGACCTTCCACCAATCCGGCTCCTCGGCCTGCTGCGTGACGACGTCCTCGCTGCCCGGCGAGTTGGGGTCCGCGTCGTCGCAGTCGAGCCCCGAGCTCATCGTCAACAGGTGCTCCAGCGTCAGCGCGCGCTTCCGCGGCTCGAGGTCCGCCGGAAAGCTGCCCCCGTTCATCACCTGATAGACCGGTGACCGCACGCTCAGCGGCACGCCTGCCTGGATCGCCGCCCCGAGCAGCGTCGCCGTCACGCTCTTCGCGGCCGAGCGCGTGTCGTGCGGTTTGTCGCGGTGCTCGCCGTGGAAGTACTCCTCGAGCGCGAGCTTCCCATGCCGCGCGATCAGCACGCCATGGATCTCGAGCGAGCTCAAGCTGTCGATGGGCATATCGATGATGGCGCGCACCAACGTCTCGAGCGCCGCGCGCGACAGGCCGACCTCCTCTGGGGTTGCTACGGGCCAGCCGTCGTCGAGCAGCATCGGGGCGCGGTATGCGTACGCAGATCCTGTCCCAGGACGCGAGCGCGGGTAAAAATCGCTCGCCGCGTTTGCGTCTACGTGCTGGAAGTCGTAGGTCCCCCCGCGCAGCGGGATCGACAGCACGCCGTCGCGCAGTACCCCCTCGGCCACTACCTGTCCCTTCGCGCCACTCGCGGGCGTGGCGAGCAAGCGCACGACATCGCCTGCGCGCTCGAGCGCCGCGATCCGCGTGAAGCGCCCGATGTTCCGCTCGGGATTCTTGAGGAACGCGCGCATCGACCCGTCCGCGCTCGGCTCCACCCTCAAGTACATCGTGAACTCGTCGGCGAGCGGATCGATATCCCCGCGCCAGCGCTCCGCGCCGCCCAACCGCGCGAGGGTCACCGGCGACGCGTATGGCGACCCGTTCGACACCGTCGTCGCCTGGATCCAGTGGCCCACGATGCGCCGTCGCCCGGGCGCCATCAGGCCACGGAACCCGCCGCGGCCGTCGGGAAGATCGACGCTGATGGTGTCGCCCAGGACACGGGCGTTGCTACTCACCCCTGCGATCTCCGCCCGCCAGCCACCGGCCGCGCGCTCGATGGTCAGCGGTCCGCGGATGTCAGGGCCGAAGCGGAGCTTCGCTGCCCACAGACCGGCAAGCTCGGACGCGTTCCCCTGGGCTCCGGAGAGCGCGCCAGGGGACAACGACAGCAGCGTGACGGTGGTGACGAGCAGGGTGATTCGCAGAGCGGTCAGAGCGTGGGTGGCGTGACGCACGACCTGTGGGACAACGCTCGGTCGGAAACGGTTGCGTGGCTGACCGGATCGTGTCTCGATGGTGACACTTGGGTCAGGGGACCTGGTCTTGCGCCTCCTTCGGACGCACCGGCAGCCCGATGTCTCCCGCCCACCCGTCGGTCAGCTCGAACGTCTCGCCCATGTCGAATTGCAGCGCCCGGAGGCGCCGGGCCAGATCCTTCAACGCCCAAATGACGGTGTGCTGCACCTCGGGTGAGGACCACTGCCCAAACTCGTTGTGACCCAGGTCCGCCTGCAGAGCTGCAGCGATGCGCGTGGCGAACTCGCCATGGGACTGTTGGCGCAGCGGCTGGGGACCTGCGTGCTCCGTCGGCCTATTGTGGGTCTCCTGCAGGCGCTTTTGAGGCCCCGGACCCTCGCCCCAGAGCAGCCACTCCAGCGTCACGCCTTCAAGGCCCCGCTGACGCGCTTTGGCCACGATCAGCCGCGCCACATCCGCCGGAAATTTTTTGCGCTGCGGCCACTTCTTGATCCCGGCCTCGGTGACCGGGGGCCCGAGCTCTGCAGCGAACTGGCGGTACGTCAGTGAGATACCGGTCCAGGGGCTGAAGACGTCCAAGAGCCGAGCCAGCCGTTCCGATACAGGGCCCCTTTTAGATCCTTTTGCAGCCTTGACAGATGACAAATGAGTCCTAGGTTAGTGACCTAATAGGCACTAGATGAGCGTCGGTAGCGAGCCCCAATGAGGACAAGCTGTCACGCCTGCAGGCTGCCGTCAAGAGGGACAATGACCCGCGCATGTGTGCCCATTAAGGAGAGATGACTGGTGCTCGGACTAGGGATGATCATCGGCGTACGGAGTGCTCAACAGATGGCTTGGGACCGTTCAGCGGCATTTCAGGAGGACCACATGGGACGGAAGGTAGAGATGTTGGCAGCGAAGGCGGGCGCGGTCGAGGGTGAGGGTGCACTCGAGCGCGAAGGCTTGAAGTTGGCGCAGGACATGCCTTTGCAGGAGCAGGTCATTTTCACCGGCTCTTCCGACTGGACCCCGGAGCAGGCCGAGCATTACATCGACTGGCGGATCCAGTCCGTGGATTCGGAAATCGCCAGGCTGCGTCAGCAGCTCGACGACCTGATCGCCGCGCGCAAGCGCTGGCTGGCCGTCACAGGCGGTCGCTCCAAGATGTTCAACAACGGCGGCGGTAACGGGAACGGTAACGGCCACGGTCCAACGACCGCTTCCTGAGCGGTTGGCGCGTCACGGCTGAGGCTCGTGGGGGGAGCGGTCCTGCTCCCCCTTCTTCATTTGATCCCCTAGGCCTGCCGCCGCTCGCGCGGCGTACGCTGCACGGGAATGGGAAGCGTGACTTCGAAGGTGGTGCCGCGACCCACCGCGGAATCCACCCTGACCGCTCCCCCGAACATGTCTTGGGTGATCTGACGCACCACCGTCAATCCGGTCCCCGAGCCGGAGCCGAACTCCTTGGTGGTGAAGCCCGGCTCGAAGATCCGCTCGAGATGCTCCCCCGCAATGCCCACCCCCTGGTCCTGGACCGCCAGGCGCAGCGCCTCGCCGACCTGCCCCAGGGTGATCACGACCGGCGAGTTCCGCTCCCGCGACGCCGAGACCGCATTGCGGATGAGGTTCGTGAGCACCTGATACAGGGCGTTCGGATCACCCTGGAGAAAGACGCCGCTCACGCCGATGATCTCCTGGAGCGCGACGCTGCGCTTGCGGGCGAGCGGCCGCTCCAACGCCACGCACGACCGGACGACCTGCGCCGCGTCGAACCGCTCCGAGCGGGCCAGCCCTCCCCGGGCTCGGTCCTGAATCGAGCGGAGGAACTGGATGGCCTGCTCCATGCCTTCGCCCACGCCCGCGAGCTCCTGGAGCAGCTCCGCACGGAAGCTGGGCGCGAGCGCTGTCGTCGTCCGAATCAGGTCGAGGGAGAGATCGAGACTCGCGAGCGCGGCGGTCAGTGGATTGGCGACCTCGTGGGCAATCACGCTGGGCTGGCGGACCAGCTCGGCCAGGGCGTCCGGCTCGGGCAGGCGGGGCCGGCTGACCACGGGCGGCTGGTCTACGAGACCAATACAGAGACCCGCCAGCTCGAGGGTGATGCGCTCCCGGCTGCGGCGCTCGACGCCATCGGGCGGGGGCGCGGCAGGCTGCTTCCGCACGGGGGCGATGCACCACAGGCCGGGGTCGTCCAGCCGGCAGCCGACCCAGCGGCTACCCTGGATGATCGGGGCACCCCAGCGATGGAGCGTGCTGTCGAGGTCGAGGCGTGTGTCCGCGGACTGGGCAGTCCCGGCGCTGGTCATGACGGGGATCACTTCCGCGCGCGACGAGACTTCCCACAGGGTGACTGCTCGCCCCTGCAGGGCCACGCTCGCTTCGCGCAAAACCTCGCGACGGTGCTCTTGCATCTAGGTCATCAAGTGTGGGATGCAACTAGGCCCGGTCCTAGGGCGTTTTTGCGGCACGGACGGGTGCGAATGCGGCAGGGGTGTCTCGCCCTCAGCCCTCTCCCTTGCGGCGCCGCTTCCCCTCCTTCTCCCGCTCCGCTCTCCGGCCGGCGACCACCACGCGGTCGCGACCCTCGCCCTTCGCCTGGTACATCGCCGCGTCGGCGCTGGCGATCAGCTCTTCCGGCGTCTCCCCGTGCGTCGGGTATTCAGCGGCGCCCACGCTCACCGTCACGCGCCCGGCGCCGAACTCCTCCGTCGCCACGCGCGCCCGGAGGCGCTCGCCCACGGCGGCGGCCGTCGCGATCGGCGCTTCGATCAGCATGACCACGAACTCCTCCCCGCCGTACCGGGCCACGCTGTCCACTCCGCGTGTGGTCTGCCGCAGGATCTCTGCCATCTTCACGAGCACCGCGTCCCCGCCGAGGTGCCCGTGCGTGTCGTTGTACTGCTTGAAGTGATCGACGTCCGCCAGCAACACCGAGAAGGTGCGTCGGAGTCTTCGCGACCGCTGGACCTCGTTGGCGAGCGTGCCCATCAGGTGCCGCCGGTTGTACAACCCGGTGAGCGCGTCCGTGACAGAGAGCCGCTCCAGCTCACCCTGGCCCTCCCGCTCGCGCACGCGGGCCACCAGGTTCTTGAACACCTGCGTCAGCTGGCCGATCTCGCCGCCACCGCCCGTCGGGAGCTCGACCGAGTGGTCCCCGGCGGCCACCTTGGCCGCGACGCCGGACAGGCGTCGGAGCGGGCGTACGATGAGCAGCCCAACGTACGCCGCCAATGCGGCTGCCACCAGCAGCGCGAGCAGCACCAGGCCCGTGCCGCCTCCCCCACCGGCCTGGCGGAACGCCTCCGCCCGTGGCACCTCGACCACCGCGGCCCAGCGCAGCGCCGGCACCCGGCGCAGGATGCCGATGACGTCCTGCCCATCCGCGCGCTTGTACTCCACGCTCGAGCCTTCCCGATCGACCAGTGCCTGCACCGTCTCCGTCGGGAGTTTGGTGCGCATCAGGTCCGCGGAGCTCACGCGGGATCGGAGGATCAGCCTGCCCTGGTCCGTCATCACGTACACGTCGCCCCCGCCCCCATTCCCCCCGCCCTCATCGCGCGGAGCGAGTCGCTGCAGCACGTCGGCCACCGCGCGCAGATTGAGCTTCGCCATGAGCGCGCCGACGTACTTCCCATCCGCCTGGCGGATCGGTACGGCGAGCGCGATCGCGGCCTTCCCGAGCCCCGTGTCCCAGTACGCGTCGCCCACGAGTGCGTCACTCGTCCGCAGGGCGCTCAACCGGTCCTGGGAGAACTGCACACCGGTCATCCGGCCACCGCTGCTGGCCACGAACCGGCCGCGCCCGTCGACCACCAGGAGCGCGTCGCAGTCCGGGCAGCGCTCGCGCACCGAGTTGAGGTACTCGCGCAGCCGGCTGACCGCCTCGGCACCCCCGCTTCCCTGGATCCGGGCGAGGTTCTCCGGTACCGCGTACGCCGTCGCCGCCACCCGCAGATCGCGCAGTCGATCGCCGAGCCAAAGATCCATCTCCCAGGCCGCCTGCGTGCTCGTGCCGCGCAGCTCCTGGGCGACCTGGTCGCCGATCGACCGCCGGCTCTGGCGGGACGACACCACGGTCATGGCAAGCGTCGGCACCAGCGTGGCCACCACCGCGAACACCAGCATCTGGTTCCGGATGCTGTCGAGGTGGAACTCGCGCAGCCGGCGCGCGATGGTCTCTTGCCAGACGGTCACCGTGAATCGCCCTCCCGGGGTACAGCAAGATTCACCTTCCGCTACTCCCTCGCAACAGTGAGCCCGCTCACGGTTTGAAACAAGACCGGCGCGGGCTCGCCCATTGCAGCGGCATGAATACTAGCGTATAAGCGTTGCATGAACATCCTCTTCCCGGAGCTGCTGCGATTCAGCGACGTGGGGCTCCTGCTCCTACGACTCATGGTCGCCTGTGTGTTTTTCACGAGCGGACTGAATCATCTGAAACACCCGGCCGAGCGCGCCAAGGGCATCGGCGCGAGTACCGGGTTCACGATCGTGCTCGGCTCGGGAGAAGTGCTCGGCAGCCTGGGCGTGGCGTTCGGCGTCCTGATTCAGCTCGCCGCCCTCGGGTTGATCCTGATCATGCTCGGCGCAATCCAAAAGAAGATCTTCGTGTGGAAGACCGGCTTCTGGGGCAAGGGGGGCTCCGGCTGGCACTACGATCTCATGCTCCTCGTGATGAATCTCGTGATCGTGGTGACCGGCGGCGGCAAGCTCGTGGTGCTGTCCACTTAAGTCGAGAGAGGCCCATCAGGAGGCGGCCGGGTGATGAGCATCACCCTGCGGCGGGTCGCATGTCACCACCGGATTATGCAATGCGTCACGCCTTAGGCGAGACCCGCGCTCGCCCCGGTGCGGCACCTCCCAACCGGTAACCCGGCGCCCCCATTGACGTAACGGCGAACGTGACAGCCGGGCATATCCTTTGCCTCAACCCAGATACCCCGCACCGCCGCCGCTCTCCTTCTTCTTCAGAGGACTGACATGACCTGGAAGCTCTTCGGGCGCGAAACCACCCCGGCGCAGCTTCCCGCGGAGCTCCGTTCGATTCTCGCCCAAATGCAGCGCGAGCGCGTCGCATTCGAGGCGCTCACCACCGGGGCGCGTGACTCTACTCAGCAGCTCACGCAGCTCACCCAGCCGATCGCCGAGGCCCAGAAGGTCGTCGCGGAGCTGCAGGGGCGCGTCAAGGCCCTCGAGCGGCTCGTCCCCGTCCTGGCCACGCTCGACGAGCAGACCGAAGACGTGTCACGCACGCAGCGCCGCACCGAAACGCAGGTCGAGCACACCGCGGAAGACGTCAAGAACCTTCGCACCGAGATCGAGCAGCTGCGCGTCACGTTCGACGCGGCGCTCGCACTCAAGGGCGATCTCATGAGCCTGCTCGAGTCCGCCGGAGGCCTCACGTCGCTGCGCGCCGACGCCGACGCGCTCACGGGCCAGGTGCATAACCTCTCCAACACGTTCGACCGCGCGCGCCAGCGCCAGGACGAGTTGAGCCGCGCCGGTGAGGCAGCGGCCACCCGGCTGCACGCGTTCGAGGAGCGGCAGCAGCAGGTGCAGGGAGGCGTCGCGGCGGCGCAGACCCGCGTGACCGGTCTGGAGCAGGCCTTGGCCCATCTCGGTCAGGCCGCGGCGGACGCGGCCGACACCAAACGACAGCTGGGGACGCTCAAGTCCATCGCCGACGATGTGACGCAGAAGGTCGCGGTGCTGGAGCAGCAGCGCGACGCGGTGGATCGCGCCATTGGTCAGACGACGCAGCTCGACGACATCCTGCGGGACATCGACGCGAAGACTCGCACCCAGGAAGAAAACGCCGCGAGTCTGGGCGCGCTCGACACCCGCGTCACCGAGTTGCGGGCCCTCCACGGCGACCTGCTGGCGCAGTCGCAAGAGATCAGCGCGCGCCACCACCAGATCGTCCAGACCGACCGAGAGCTGTACGGACGCCTGAACGGGCTACGGGACGAGGCGCAGCAGACCGTCCAGCGCTTCGAGGGGGATGCCGCGCAGCTCGCCCAGACGATCGAGCACATGACCGAGCGCGTGGCGCGGCTGGAGCAGGCGCAGCCGGCCTTCGACGCCGCATTACGCGACTTCGCGAGTCTCAAGGGGACCCACAAAGAGGTGAAGCATGCGCTGGAGTGCATGCAGCTGGCCGAAGGTGAGATCGGACGGGTGCGCGAGGCGCAGGCCGGCACGAAAACCTGGCTCACCGACGTCACCCAATCGGTGGAGGCGCTGCGCGGCGAGCTCGCGGCAGTAGAAGACATGAAGCCGACGGTCGAGTCGGTCCGCCGCGATGCCGACGGCCTGTCGCACGCCATGGCCCAGATTGAATCGCGCCGCCAGCTCGTGGAGCAGGTGAACACCCGGCTGTCCCGCCTCGCGGCCGCCGCAGCGCAGCTCGACGAGCGCACCGGCGGCCTCGTGGCGCGGATGGCGACCGCCGACCAGCAGTTCCTGGCCGTCACGGCCCACGCCGCCGAAGCCGCGCGCATCGAGAAACTGGTGCCGACCGTGATGGGGACGGTGGAACGGGCGGAACGCCGCATGACGCAGATGGATGCGGCGGTGACGGGTCTCGAAGGCCGCGCCCAGCGCCTCGAAGCGCTCGCCGAAGAGACCAGGGCGTTGGGGCGGGAGCTCGAGGTGCGGCGGACAGCGCTCGATTCCGCCACCGAGCATCTCGAGCGGGCATCGGAGCTGCGTGCGGAGGCGGCGAGCATCGCGCAGCAATTGGAGGAGCGCGCCGGCCAGCTCAACGGAGCCCTCACCGGCGCCACCGACCGCACCGCCGCGCTCACCACGACGCTCGACGATCTCGAGAGTCGCGCCGGCAACCTGCGGTTCGTACACAAGCGCATGGCGGAGTTCGAGGAGCAGCTTGCCAAATGGCATGCCAGCGAAGCGCAGCTCATGCGAGCCCTGGAGCACACGGCGCAGCGGCAGGCGAGTGTCGACGCGCTCCATGCCGACCTGTACCGCCTGTTCGAGGTGGCCGAGCGCACTGTGGACCACGTTCGCTCGATCGCCGGCGCGAAGGAACGGGCTTCCTCGATCAGGTGATCGAGACGGCCGGCATCATGCCGGCGACG
>DATHKX010000071.1:0-6760 GCA_035488835.1 Gemmatimonadales bacterium | reverse complement strand
GGGCGCCCGTCCGGAAGGAATGGCATGTCCTCCTCGGGCACGATGCGCGCAACGATGCCCTTGTTGCCGTGGCGTCCCGCCATCTTGTCGCCGACCGAGATCTTCCGCTTCTCGGCGACGTACACCTTCACGAGCTGGATCACGCCCGGCGGGAGCTCGTCCGGCTGGAGGATCTTGTCGATCTGGTCCTCGGACTTCTCCTCGATCTTGGCGCGCTCGGCCGCCGCGGCATCGAGCACCGCACGGATCCGCTCGTTCACCGGCTTGTTGGTCACCCGCAGCGTCTTCAGGTCGACGTCCGCGAAGTTGATCTCGGCGAGCTGCTGCCGCGACAGCTTCGTGCCCTGCGGCAGGTACTCCTCCACCGTGCCGGCCTTGAGCATCAGGCCGACCTCCTGCCCCGCCAGCAGCTCCCGGAGCTCGGCAAACATCGCCTCCGAAATGCGGGCCTTCTCGTCCGCCTCGAGCCGGCGCACCTCGCCAATGCGCTCGCCGCGGTCCTTCTCGACCACCTGGTCCTCGATGCGCGAGAAGATCTTCACGTCGATGACCACGCCCTCCATCCCCGGCGGCACCTTGAGTGACGAGTCCTTCACATCCTTGGCCTTCTCGCCGAAAATGGCCGTCAGGAGCTTCTCTTCGGGACTGAGCTCCGTCTCGCCCTTGGGCGTGATCTTGCCCACCAGGATGTCGCCCGCCTTGACGTGCGCCCCGATGCGGACGATGCCCCGCTCGTCGAGATCGACGAGCGACTCCTCGGCGACGTTGGGAATCTCGCGCGTGATCTCCTCGCGCCCGCGCTTGGTGTCGCGGACGTGGAGCTCGAGCTCCTGGATGTGGATCGACGAGTACACGTCGTCCTTCACGAGCCGCTCCGACAGCACGATCGCGTCCTCGAAGTTGTGCCCGTACCAGGGCATGAACGCGACCAGCACGTTCGCGCCCAGCGCCAGCTCGCCCCGCTCGGTGCCTGCGCCGTCGGCCACGATCTGACCGGCCTTCACCTTCTGGTCGAGCTGCACCAGCGGCCGCTGATTGATGGCCGTGTCCTGGTTGGTGCGCCAGAACTTCTTCAGGCGGTAGCGGTCATGCTGCTTGAGCCGCGCCAGGGGGTGATCGCCGGACTTCACCTCTTCCTCGCCCGCGTCGATGATGATCTCGTCGGCCGTGACGCGGGTGACCACGCCCGCCCGCCGGGCGATCACCACGGCGCCCGAGTCGCGGGCCACCGTCTCCTCGAGCCCGGTCCCCACGAGCGGGGCCTGCGGGAAGAGGAGCGGCACCGACTGCCGCTGCATGTTCGAGCCCATGAGCGCGCGGTTCGCGTCATCGTGCTCGAGGAACGGGATCAGCGCCGCGGCGATCGACACGAGCTGCTCGGGCGCCACGTCCATGAAGTCGATCCGCGCCGGCGGCAGCAGCGGGTAGTCGTCCCGCTTGCGGCACAGCACCAGCTCGTCGGCGAAGTGGCCGTCCTCGGTGAGGCGGGCGTTCGCCTGCGCCACCGCGTATTCCTCTTCCTCCGAGGCCGACAGCCAGCGGGTCTCGTCGGTCACCTTGCCGTTCTTCACCACGCGATACGGCGTCTCGATGAAGCCGAGGTCGTTCACGCGCGCGTAGCACGACAGGCTGGTGATGAGCCCGATGTTCGGGCCTTCCGGCGTCTCGATCGGGCACATGCGGCCGTACTGGCTGTAGTGCACGTCGCGCACCTCGAACCCGGCGCGCTCGCGCGTGAGCCCCCCCGGACCCAGGGCCGAGAGGCGCCGCTTGTGCGTCAGCTCGGCGAGTGGGTTGGTCTGATCCATGAACTGCGACAGCTGCGAGCTGCCGAAGAACGCCTGGATCACCGCGCTCACCGTGCGGGCGTTCACCAGGTCGTCCAGGGTGATCCGCTCCGGGTCGTTGTTGATGCTCATCCGCTCTTTGATGAGCCGCGCCATGCGGGACAGGCCCACCGAGAACTGGTTGGCGATCAGCTCGCCCACCGAGCGCACGCGGCGGTTGCCGAGGTGGTCGATGTCGTCGGTGTAGCCGCGCCCTTCCCGCAGCTCGATCAGGTAGCGGATGATCGCGATGAAGTCGTCCTCGGTGAGGACCGTGTGGTCCTTCGGGACGTTCACCTTGAGCCGCTGGTTGATCTTGTAGCGGCCCACCCGCCCCAGGTCGTACCGCTTGGGGTGGAAGAACAGCCGCTCGAGCGCCTGTCGCGCCGTCTCGAGGTTCGGCGCCTCGCCCGGCCGCAGCAGCGCGTAGATCTGCTCCAGCGCTTCGGCTTCCGTGTGCGTCGGGTCCTTGAGCAGCGTGTTCTTGATGAGCGGCGACTCGCTGCGCCCCGCGGGCAGCAGCACGTCCACCTTGGTGACGCCGGCCTTCAGGAGCTTCTTCTTGAGCGTGTCCGACAGCTCGCGCCCACCCTCGGCCACCACCTCCCCGGTCTCCGGGTCGGCCACGTCGAACGCCAGGACATAGCTCCCCTGGCGCTCGCGGGTGGAGGTCGGCTGCGCCTCGTCGCGCAGGTCGAGCGAGGTGTAGCCCGCGAACACCTTCACCTTGCTGATCCCGGCCCGGCGGAAGGTGTTGAACTTCTCGAGCGTCAGCTCGTCGCCAACCTTGCCGAGCGGCTCACCCTTCTTGTTCTCGGGGTCGGGCACGTCGGCCGCGAGTAGCGTCCCCAGCACTTCGCGCTTCTGGGCCCGGCCTTCGAGCTTGCCGGTGATGTCGATGTCCTTGGTCGCGTAGAACAGCTTCAGGATGTCGGCGTTGGTGCCGTATCCGAAGGCCCGCAGCAGCGCCGTCGCCGGGAACTTCTTCTTCTTGTCGATGTGGACGTAGATCACGTCATGGATGTCGATCGTGAACTCGACCCACGAGCCCCGGAACGGGATGATGCGCGCCGAGAACAGCCGCTGGCCGTTGGGGTGAATGCTCTCTTCGAACACCACGCCCGGCGAGCGGTGCAGCTGCGACACGATCACCCGCTCGGCGCCGTTGATCACGAACGTGCCGAGCGGCGTGAGGATCGGCAGCTCACCGAGGTAGACTTCCTTCTCGATGATGTTCTTGGGCCGCTTGGTCTTGACCGTCTCGCCCACCTCTTCCATGACCACCAGCTGCAGCGTCGCCTTCAGGGGCACCGAATAGGTCATGTCCCGCTCGATGCACTCCTCCACCGAATACTTCGGCTCCCCGAGCCCGTACTTCACGAACTCGAGGGAGTAGTTCCCGTTCACGTCCTGGATCGGGAACACGTCCTTGAACACCCGCTCCAGTCCGACGTCGGTGCGCTCGGCACCCTTCCCGTCCGGCTGCAGGAGGGACGCGAACGCGCGCGTCTGGATGTCCAGGAGGTGCGGCATCGGCATCCCCTGGTCGAGCTTTGCGAACGACAACACCGGCAGCGTCTTCGTCATGTCGTAACCTCAGGCAATTGCAAAAGGCCCAGCCGCCCCCGGCCGGGATGCCGGTCGGGGGTGAACCGAGGGGCTCGTACAAGCGAGCAGGTGTGTGGCAAATCCGCGCATGTCGTCGACCAAAGAAGACCCCAGAGTCGCGCCGGCGGGCCCCTATGGCCCGCTGCGTCAAACCCCGTGGTCTACTTCAGTTCGACGGCCGCGCCCTGCGCTTCGAGCTTCTTCTTGATCTCTTCGGCTTCCTGCTTGGACACGCCTTCCTTCACCGTGCCGGGCGCGCCTTCCACCATGTCCTTGGCCTCCTTGAGGCCCAGGTTGGTGATCGCTCGGATTTCCTTGATGACCTGGATCTTCTTCTCCCCCGCGCCCTTCAGGATGACCGTGAATTCGGTCTTCTCCTCGGCCGCGGCCGCACCTGCTGCGCCGCCTGCCGCCCCACCCCCCGCCGCGGGCGCCGCCGCCACCGGCGCCGCGATGGTCACGCCGAACTTCTCTTTGAACTTCTCGATCAGCTCGGCGAGCTCGACCACCGACAGGTTGCCGATGGCTTCGATGATGTCGTCGTTGCTCAACGTCTGCGTCGCCATTGTTCCGGTCTCCTACTGGGTTAAGAAGCGCCGCCCGCGGCGCGCTTGTTCCGGAGCGCCTCGAGGGCACCCACCATATTCATCAGCAAGCCGTTCAACGCGCCGACGAAGCCCGCCATCGGCGCCTGGAGCGCCCCGCCCAGCTGGGCGAGCAGCTCGTGTTTCGAAGGCAGACTGGCAAGCCGTTTCACCAGATCCGGCGTGACGGTCTTGCCGTCCACCAGCCCGACCTTGATGGCCGGCTTCTCGAATTCCCTCGCGAAGTCCGCGAGCACCTTGGCGGCCGCGATGGGATCCGCTCCGGAGAGCACCAGGCCAGTCGGCCCCGTGAGGTGCGCTTCCAGGCCCGGCACCTGGGCCTCGGCCAGCGCCCGGCGCGCCAGCGTGTTCTTCACGACCACGAAGTCGGTGTCCCCCGCCCCGCCCGCCTGCCGGAGCCGGCGCCGGAGCTGGGTGATCTTCGCAACGTCGAGTCCCGTGAAGTCGGTCACATAGACCGTCGAGGAGCGACGCAGGCGCGCCGCCAGCGCCGTCACCATCTCCTGTTTCTCCGCCTTGGTCCGCATCATGCGAACACCGCCGGATCCACCGGGACGCCCGGCCCCATCGTGCTCGAAACCGTGATCGACCGGATGTAGTGCCCCTTCGCCGCCGCGGGCCTGGCCCGTACGATGGCCTCCATGAACACCCGCAGGTTCTCCTCCAGCGCCTCGACCGTGAACGACTTCTTGCCAATGGCCGCGTGCACGATGCCGCTCTTGTCCACCCGGAACTCGATCTTCCCCGCCTTCAATTCCTTGACCGCCCGGGCCACGTCCATGGTCACCGTTCCCGCCTTGGGGTTGGGCATGAGGCCCCGCGGCCCCAGCACCTTGCCCAGCGGTCCGAGCTGACCCATCACGTCCGGGGTCGCCACGATGACGTCCGTGTCGAGCCAGCCGTCCTTGATCTTCTGCACGTACTCGATCCCGACGAAGTCGGCGCCCGCGGCTTCGCCTTCCTTCGCCTTGTCGCCCTGGGCGATCACCAGCACGCGGATCTTCTTGCCCGTGCCGTGCGGCAGGCTCACGGTGCCGCGGACGATCTGGTCCGCGTGCTTGGGGTCGACGCCGAGGCGCACCGCGATGTCCAGCGACTCGTCGAACTTGGCGTACGCCGTCGCCTTCACCTTTTCCACCGCCTCGCGCGGGCTGTGGACCTTGCTGGGCTCGAGGGTCGCGACGGCGGCCCGGTAGTGCTTGCCGTGCACGCGCATCAGTCCACCACCTCCAGGCCCATCGAGCGGGCCGTACCCGCCACCATCTTCACGGCGGCGTCGAGGTCGTTCGCGTTCAGATCGGGCATCTTCAGCTCCGCGATCTTTTTGAGCTGCGCCCGGGTGACCTTCCCCACCTTCTGCCGGTTGGAGGTGGGGGACCCCTTCTCGATGCCGGCTTCCTTCTTGAGGAGCACGGCGGCGGGGGGTGTCTTGGTGATGAAGGTGAACGTCCGGTCCTTGAAGATCGTCACCACGACCGGCGTGGTCATCCCCTGCGCCTGGGCCGTCTTGGCGTTGAACTGCTTGACGAACTCCATAATGTTCACGCCGTGCGGCCCCAGCGCCGTACCCACGGGCGGGGCGGGAGTCGCCTGCCCGGCGGGCACCTGGAGTTTCACGACTGCGGCAATGGGCTTCGCCATCTAATGAGCCTTCAACTGTAAGTAGTCCAGTTCCACCGACGTGGGCCGGCCGAACAGCGACACCGCCACCCGCACCTTCCCCTTGTCGGGGATCACCTCTTCCACCGTGCCCGAGAAGTCCGAGAACGGCCCTTCGGTGATCTCCACCACCTGGCCGATCAGGAACGGGATGGTCTCCTGCGGCTCTTCTTCCTTCGCCGCTTCCTCGATGCCGAGGAGGCGGTTGACCTCTTCGGGACGGAGCGGCATCGGCAGCCGCCCGGTGCCCACGAACTTGATCACGCCCTGGATGCCGTTGATGACGTGGATCGTCTCCTGATTCAAGACCATGTTCACGAGCACGTAGCCCGGATAGATCTTGCGTTCCACCGTCACCTTCTTGCCGTTCTTGATCTCCACCACTTCCTGGGTGGGGACCAAGGCCTGCCGGATCGGCTTCTCGTCCTCCGGACGCGGGTCGTCCTTGATTCGGCGCTCGATCAGCGAACGCACCTTGTTCTCGTGCCCCGCCGTCGTCTGAATCGCGTACCAGCGATGCTCCGACATCAGAACAGTTTCGCGACCAAGGTCACGAACACGAGCTGCAGGAACGAGTCCAGCAGTCCGATGAAGATCCCCAAGGCGACGACGAAGACGATAATGACGGCCGTCGCCTTCTTCAGCTCGTCCCAGGTCGGCCACGTGACCTTGCGGAGCTCCGAGCGCACGTCGCGCAGGAAGCCCACCACCCGGGCCAGCCAGCTCGGCTTCGGGCTGGCGAGCGCGTCCGTCGTCACTACTTCGATTCCTTGTGCTGCTGGTGCTTATTGCACCGCGGGCAGTACTTCTTCCACTCCGCCCGTTCCGGGTGCTTCCGCCGGTTCTTCGTCGTGAAGTAGTTCCGGCCTTTGCACACGGTGCATTCCATAATGATGTTTTCCCGCGGCATCGCTTCCGCCTTACTTCAAGATCTTGGTGGCCACGCCGGCGCCGACGGTGCGGCCGCCTTCGCGGATCGCAAACCGCAGCTGCTCCTCCATCGCGATCGGCGTGATCAGCTCGATCGTCATCTTCGTGTTGTCCCCCGGCATCACCATCTCC
>DATHKX010000070.1:0-5283 GCA_035488835.1 Gemmatimonadales bacterium | reverse complement strand
GTCCTGGTAGGTGTCCGAGACTGCGGTGGTGTAAGGATCGACGCCCGTGTGCCCGGCGTACACGCGGGCGAACAGCGACCCGGCGGCGCTCGCCATCGTCACGCTGACCCGGGGCTGCAAGATCCCGTAGCCCTCGGTGACGCGGCGCAGGCGAGGATCGAAGGAGGGACGGTTCAAGGGGTGGGCGATGATGCCGATGAGCTTCCGGGCCGCGTGCAGGGGAAGCCGGGTGTCGCTATCCAGGGTGAGGCAGTAGCGGACGCTGGGCAACACCTCCGGGTCGCCCACGTGGAGGCGGAAGCTCGTGTCCTTAGCCCCCCGCAGCAGGCGGTTGAACTCTTCGAGCTTCCCGCGCTTGCGCTCCCAGCCGATCCACGAGCCCTCGCCGGGGTTCCACTGACGCGCACGATGGAACAGGTGGAACCGGTCGGTGCGCCCCTGGCCGAGGCGGGCGTTCAAGTCGACGACGCCAGCGCGGGCGGCGTCCAGGATCTCGTCGTCTGCCGGCATCTCGGCCGTGGGGGCGTCGGCGAAATCGCCGAGGATGGCGAAGTGTATGCGCGGGTCGACGTTCCCCAGGGCCAGGACCTCCACATGCTCCAGCAGCTCGACCACCCCGGCCACGCTCGTGAGCAGCGTGGGGACGACAACCATGGTCCGCGCGTCCTCGGGGACCCCGGCCTGGAAGTCGAGGCGGGGGAGGCGCCGTGGCGGTACGAGGTGCGCGGCCAGGCGCTGGACGAGGGCGATGGCGAACTCGCTGGCCGGCAGGAGGAGGAGCGCTGCGGTCCAGGCCTGCGCCCACGGGGCGCCGCCCTCGGCCTGGACGTACGCGACGGCCAGGGCCAGCAGGGCGGCGGTGACGAGTCCGATCGACCCAAGGTAGAAACTGGTGGCGTGGGCGAACATGAAGCTCCGTGCGCGGTTCGCGAGGCGCGGCCGGTAGGCCACGTCGGTTTCGAGGTCGCGTCGGCCCTTCCCGATCAGGTGGTAGCCCACGTGGGCAGCGCGGTCGTGGGCCGAGCTCAGTTCGGCGGCCTGGCGGGCGCTCTCCACGGTGCGAAGGGCCACACGGAGCTGGGCCTCCCCGGTGGCCTCGGCCAGTTCCTCCACCGCCTGCCGGTAGCGGTCCCGGCTGAGGAAGTCCATGCTCCCGTAAACGCCGGCCGGGTCGCGTTGCAAGACCTGTTCGGTCAAGCTGACGTTCTCGAAATACCGCATCCAGTCTAGAGTGGAGCACAGCCGCAGGCTGGTGATGGCGTTGGCCACGGAGACCTGCCCCGCGGCCTGGCGTTGGTGCTCCGTCCGGATCGAATCCTCCGCCGTCATGCCCTGGGCGGCGAGGCGTTCCTCGACGGCCGCGCGCACGGGAGCGACAAGGGGCCCGTACTCGCGCATCCGCTGCAGGAGCCGCACGACGTAGGCCGTGTCCAGGACCTCGGGCAGGGACGGCAGGGGCGCCGCATCCTCGGCGCCACCGATCTGGGCCAGATAGCCGTCGGCCGTGAGACGCGCGTCCCGGCCCTGGAGCGCTTCGTCCGCCAGCCGCCTCAGGTTCTCGATGAGGGCGAGCTTGACCATGCTGGGCCAAGCCCACAGCTCGCCGATGGTGAGGGGAGCCACAGTCTGGTAGGCGGCCATGAAGCGCACGAGCTGTTGTCGATCCAGGCGGCCGTCGGTGTGGCGGATCAGCTCCAGGGCCATGGCGTAGACCCGCGCGATGCCGGCCATCTCCCGCGAGGCCAGCTTGGGCAGGTCCAGGTAGTACTGCCGCGGAAGGTCGTGCCGGATGCCCCGGATCTCAGCCTCGATGAGGTGAAAGTTGTCGAGGAGCCATTCCGCCGCCGGGGGGACGAACTCGCCGCCGTGGACATCGTCGGCCAGGACGCGATAGGCCTTGCGCAGCACCCGGGCGTTGTCCTCCAGGCGCGAGAAGAATGGGCGGGCCTTGCGGCGCGGATCCCGGGCCAGCGTGAAGCTGGCGGCGAGGGCCCTGGCCCGTTCCTCCAGGCGCTCGATGCTGAGGAGCTCAGCGCGGAGAGGTTTCTCGGCTTCCGGCCGGCGGCCGCCCCCGAAGGGGCGGAGCAGCAGCCTCAGGGCGTCAGCCAAGGCGACCTGCCCATGGTGCCACGGCAAGCTTCACGGCGCGGCGTTCTCATCGCGTGGTTTCGTCCCTCCGGATGTCGCGGGTCCGCGTCGTCTTGGGCGCGGGAAGCGACCGCTCCCGACACGTGTCAGTTGCTATTGCGGAGCCGGAAGCTAGCTTCGGCGCCGGACGGCGCGAGTTGCGGGCGCTGGAGCGCCTTGCGGACCTCAGTGAGGACGGTGGCTTCGCTGGTCTCCGGCTCGGGCTCGGGCGGCTTGGTCGTGACGCAGAGATCCAACAGCTGACCGATTACCGCGCGAGCCCGAGCCTCGGTCCAGTGCTGCCCGCGACAGTAATCGACGACCACTCGAGCTGCGACGACCACTAGCAGTCCGTCGCCGGTCGCCTCCGAGACGTGGGCGCAGACCGCGGATCTTGCATGGCGGGGTGCCCCACGGCCCTGGTGCAACTTTTCGGTGCCGTTGCTCATGAACAACAACCCGTCGATATGGCGTCCAAAGGCGACCAGCTCGTGCGCTTCGCGTGCGAGGAGTTCGCCCGCTTCGCGCGCATTCAGTCCAGCGAGCAGGGCGGGCCGACCCCGAGGGCGCCTTCTGGGCATCAGGAAGCGCCGGCCGTCGGGCATCTCGACTTCGACCTGCGCGTCCTTCGGTAACAGCGTGGCGAAGAGCCTTTCGGATTGCCGTCGTGGCGCGATGACGTGATCCGCGGGATTCGCCGGGAGCGACGAGGGAACGACGCTGCCACCCACTCCCCGCACCGTGCCGGGAATCGTGCGGAGCATGAACCACGGATCGCGCGACGCGAGCCAGGTGAGGTAGATGCGGCGCTCGACAAGCTCGCCCGGCCAGAAGTCCAGGCAGGCGACTGCAGCGAGGGCTAGGAGTTCCCGCATCCGGGACCTCGTGGCGTACCGTTGACACTCCATGCATTTGAAGAATTTACGCGAGCTTTTCGGGGACTCAGAAAGGAGCATCGTATCTTCAGCGGTGGGCATAACCGAATCTACTCGATGCCGAAGACGACGGCGGCCGCTACTCGTCCTCCTGCTGCTGCTGCATGGCCGGGTCCGCCTCCATCTGGCACTGCCACCACGCCGTGACGATCCCGCACTCCAGCGCCGGATGAGGGAGACTGATGAAACAGTCGGCCGTGCCGACGTGTGTCAGCAGGCCTTCCATGCTCCGTCTGTGCTCGGTAACCGTGTCGCCTCCGGACGAGAGGGCGACCAACCAGGCCGCCCTCCTCCCCCTTAGGTTAGGCCTTCAACGCCTTCTGTGCCGTGACTTCCACCGTGATCAGATGGGGCTTGGCCGTCTCCGCCTTCGGCAGCGTGATCGTCAGCACGCCGAGGTCGTAGGTCGCCTTGATCTTGTTGGGATCGATCGAGGCCGACAACCGGAACGTCCGCTCGAAGGCGCCATAGGTCCGCTCATAGCGATGGACCTTCTCGGCCCTCTCTTCCGCCACCTGCTCCTTCGTGCCCTTGATCGTCAGCAGGTTGGCCTCTACTGAAATCTTCACGTCCTCGGGCTTCACCCCAGGGACCTCCGCCACCAGGCGGATGACATCAGGCTCTTCGAAGATGTCCACCAGCGGCTGCCAGGCGGTCGTCGCGGCCTCGGGTACGGGCCACTCCCACGCGCGTAGCGGCTCGCCGTTGAAGGTCCGGCCAATGCGGTGCTCCAGGTGATGCAGCAGCTCCAGCATCGGGTCCCTCTGTGTAACGCTGAACATAACGTGGCTCCTTTCGTGGCTCCTTGTTTGTCGTGAGTCGATTGCGGTTAACTATCAAGCGTACCAACTGCCACAAGATGCTGCAATGTACTTCACTTGTCAAGTACACTACAAGATGTTGTATTGTAGTTGACAATTCTAGTGAAGTACGCGCCGGCCACCGCGGGGGGCTGATGGACGCGGACATCTACGGGCCATCCCACGCATGATGGGCGTGGACCAGAAGCCCGAGGTGCAGGCGGGCAAGATCCACCCGCTCGAAGCGCACGGCGTGAAGCTCATGTCGCTCGGCCTGATCGTGGAGCGCGACGCACCGGCGATCTGGCGCGGGCCGATCATCATGAAGGTCATCGGGCAGTTCCTGCGCGACGTGGAGTGGGGCCAGCTCGACTACTTCTTGGTGAATCTCCCGCCCGGCACCGGCGACGCGGAGCTGTCGCTCGCCCAAGTCGGTGCACATCCGCGCCGCCATCATCGTCACCACCCCGCAGGAAGTCGCCGTGGGCGACTCCCTGCGCGGCGCGAAGATGTTCGAGCGCGTCGGCGTGCCGGGTGATCGGGATCGTCGAGAACATGAGCTACTTCGAGTGCCCGCACTTGCGGCGAGCGCACCGAAATCTTCCTCGCGGACGCAGGACAGCCGATCGTCGCCGCCGAGCCGAGCTCGCCCGCCGCTCAGGCGCTCGACGCGATCGCGCGGCGCGTCGTGGAGCAGCTCGCCGGCGGACCAGGATCCGAACTCCCGATTCTCACCCGCTGCGTGCGGCTCCTCGCTGCGCGCTGATCCTCCTGCAAAGCGCCTCTCCCCGCGCGGAGTGACCCGACTTGCGCGCCGGGCTCTCGGCGCAACGATCGAGCTCGCTCGATCACGACCTAGTCTTTCATTGGACGAGCAGCGGTTGCGCACCACGTCGAGGTTGTTCTGCGCGATTCCAGAACAGCCCGGTAGACCAAACAGATCTCCGCTAGACCTAGCAGATTTATTGAGGGCTCGCGGTCTCCGCCTATAGCACGCCAGCACGGTGCTCACGAGCAAAACCTGAAAATGTCGATGGTGTCGGACCTTACGAGGACAGAAACGATGACACAGGAGCTTCGCACCCTCACTACCCAACGGAGAACCCGCGGGACGATTGAGCTCCCGCGGGTTCTTTTGTGCACGCGTCGGGTGTCATGGCCATCAGACTTGGGCCGACGCTTGGCCCGCGCCGACTACGCTGGCCGCAGGCACAACCCTCGTCTGGCCGTCCACGACGAGACGGAGGTTACCGTTCGACGAGACAAGGGCGTTGAGAACGTCATACGTTCCCGAACTGAGAACTTGAAGGCCCTCTAACGTGACGTCGGTCGGCAATGGGCGATCATCTCCCCAATTCAGAATCTCCCTGACCCGAATCGGGCCCATGGTGCAGAAGAGGGCCTGACCTTCTCCGCCTCCC
>DATHKX010000069.1:0-6229 GCA_035488835.1 Gemmatimonadales bacterium | reverse complement strand
GGGGCCGCCGGGCGGGGGACGGGCCCGGGGACGGCGGCCGGCGTCGGCGTGGGGCCTGGAACGGGCGACGAAGCGGGTTACATTTTTCCCGCCGCGCCACGGAGGGCGAATGTGCCATCTCTGGGCAAGGTTCCCGGCTCGGTGGCCGGTCATACCTACCGCGTGAAGTTCTGGGTCTCGGCCGAGGGCCGTGTGACGCGCGTGGAGGTCGACCCACCGATCGCCGATGTGGAGTACGGCCGGGAGTTCCAGCAGCGCATGATGGCGTACCAGTTCTACCCGGCCCACACCCGGGACGGGCGGAGCGTAGCGAACGTCGTCACGATCCCAATTCGAATCGGTCACTAGCCCGCCGCTCTCGCGGGCGCCAAGGAGCCACAACCTACTATGCTGATGGTTCTCGTCCTCGGGCTTTCTGTCCTCGCCCTGGCCGTCGCCTGGGGCCTGCGGGGCTACGTGCTCCGGCAAGACAACGGCACCCCCGACATGCGGAAGATCTCCGACGCGATCCAGGAGGGCGCGGAGGCCTTCCTGCGGCGCCAGTATCGCACCATCGGTACGCTGAGCATCGCGCTGGGGGTCGTGATTTACGTGCTGTACGCGTTCTTCCGGAAGCCCCACGGCGACGAGCCAGCCGCCGCGACACTCGCGCTCACCACGACCTTGTCCTTCATGTTCGGCGCCGTCTGCTCCGGCGTCGCCGGTATCGTAGGCATGTACGTCGCCGTGCGGTCGAACATCCGGACGGCGAGCGCGGCGCGCACGAGCCTCAACAAGGCGCTCCAGATCGCGCTGCGGGGCGGGGCAGTGAGCGGGCTGTTCGTGGTCGCGATGAGCTTGTTCGGCGTGGGGCTGCTCTACACGATTCTCGAGGCCCTGCACTTCGAGCCGACCAAGATCCCCCTCATGATCGTGGGCTACGGCTTCGGCGCGTCGTTCGTGGCGCTGTTCGCGCAGCTGGGCGGCGGGATTTACACCAAGGCCGCCGACGTCGGCGCCGATCTCGTGGGTAAGGTGGAAGCGGGGATCCCGGAAGACGATCCGCGCAACCCCGCCGTGATCGCGGACCTGGTGGGCGACAATGTGGGCGACTGCGCCGGGCGCGGCGCCGATCTGTTCGAGTCCACGGCCGCCGAAAACATCGGCGCGATGATTCTGGGATCGGGACTGGCCCTCGCGAACCCGGGCGTCTTCAGTCCGACGCAGGTAGTGGGGTTGATGCTGTTCCCGCTCGTCGCGCGCGCCTTCGGACTCGTGGCGTCGATCATCGGTGTGCTGGTGGTGAAAGCCCGGGAAGACGAGGACCCCATGCATGCGCTCAACCGCGGGTACATGTGGACCGCGCTGCTCGCCGCCGCCGGCTTCGTGGGCGGGACGTACTGGCTGCTCAACCCGCCCGGCTTCGCGGCCGCGTGGTGGCACTTCGCGCTGTGCGGGGTCATCGGGATCGCCACGTCCATCGCGTTCGTCTACATCACGCAGTACTACACCGAGTACCGCTACCGCCCCGTCAAATCGATCGCCGCTGCGTCCGTCACGGGCCCGGCGACGAACATCATCGCGGGGTTTGCGGTCGCGCTCGAGTGCACCGCGCTCCCGACGATCACGATCTCGGCCGCGATCATCGCTTCCTACAAGCTGGGCGCGTCCAGCGGGCTGGCCCACGCGGGGCTCTTCGGCACGGCGGTGGCTACCATGGGGATGCTGGGTACGGCGGCGTACATCCTCGCGATGGACACCTTCGGCCCGATCACCGACAATGCCGGTGGCATCATCGAGATGTCCCATCAGCCCGAGGATATCCGCAAGCGGACCGACCGCCTCGACGCCGTGGGCAACACCACCAAGGCGCTCACCAAGGGGTACGCGATCGGCTCGGCGGCGCTCGCCGCGTTCCTGCTGTTTTCGGCGTACCTGGACGAGGTGGCCGCGCTCGGCTCGCCGCTCGCCTCCGTGGACATCTCGAAGCCCGAGGTGTTCGTGGGCGGTCTGCTGGGCGCCATGCTGGTGTTCTGGTTCTCGGCGCTTGCGATCAGTGCCGTGACCAAGGCCGCCGTCAGCGTGATCCAGGAGGTGCGCCGGCAGTTCCAGGCCGACCCCGGGATCCTCAAGGGCACGTCGCGTCCCGACTACGGCCGGGCGGTGGATATCGTGACGGTCGGGGCGCTCAAGGCGATGGTGGCCCCCGGGCTGCTCGCCGTGGGGATGCCGATCGCCGTGGGCCTGGTGTTCAAGGTGTTCTTCCATGTCGGCGCCGAGACGGTGGCGTCGTTCCTCATGGTCGGCACGATCGCCGGGATTCTCATGGCGACGCTGCTCAACAACGGCGGCGGCGCCTGGGACAACGCCAAGAAGTTCATCGAGACCGGCGAGTACGGTGGGAAGGGGAGTCCGACGCACAAGGCCGCCGTGGTCGGTGACACCGTGGGCGATCCGTTCAAGGACACGGCGGGTCCGTCGCTGCACGTGCTGATCAAGCTCCTGAGCACGGTCACGCTCGTGCTGGCGCCGCTCTTTGTCTAGCGCACAGCTCTTCCGTCGCAAGACTGTCGATCAATGCATCGCCGACAGCGAGGTCGGCGGCGGGCTCAGGCGCTCGCTCGGTCCGCTTCAGCTCACCGCGCTGGGCATCGGCGCGGTCATCGGGGCAGGGATCTTCGCCGCGATCGGGACCGCGATCTCGGGGGACTCCGGCCACGTCGGCGCCGGCCCGGCGATCGTGGTGTCGATTCTCCTCGCCGGCGTGACCAGCGCGTTCGCCGCGATCACCTACTCCGAATTCGCGGCGATGATTCCCATCTCGGGAAGCGCGTACACCTACGCCTATGCCACGCTCGGCGAGCTGGTCGCGTGGATCATCGGGTGGGATTTGATCCTCGAGTATGCCGTCGGCAACATTGCCGTGGCCATCGGATGGGCCGGGTACTTCGACTCGCTGCTGCGGGGCCTGGGGGTCGACCTGCCGCGCTGGCTCGTGACCGACCTGCGCACCGCCCTGGGCGACCCTGCATTGCTCGCCGCCGCGCCGCACCTGGGGCCTATCCCGATCGTCTTCAACCTCCCCGCGCTGGCCATCGTGGGCCTCATCACCTGGCTCCTCATCATCGGGACCAGAGAGTCGGCTCGTGTGAACACGGTGATGGTGGCGATCAAGGTGGGGATCATCGGGCTGTTCCTGTTCGTCGGCGTCAAGTACATCCGGCCCGAGCTGTGGACCACGCCCAGCTTCGCGCCGAACGGCCTGAAGGGGATCAGCGTCGGCGCCGCCATCATTTTCTTCTCGTACATCGGGTTTGACGCGGTCAGCACCGCCGCCGAGGAGGCGAAGAATCCGCAGCGGGATATTCCGCGCGGCATCATCGCTTCGCTGATCGTCTGCACGGTGCTCTACGTCGCCATCGGGCTCGTCCTGACGGGATTGATTCCGTGGGACAAGCTCAATGTGCCCGATCCGTTGGCGGTCGCGCTGCAGTACATCCACGCCGATTGGGCCGCCGGCATCCTCGCGCTCGGGGCGGTGGCCGCGATGACGTCGGTCTTGCTGGTGTTCCAGCTCGGCCAGGCGCGGATCTTCATGTCGATGGCGCGCGACGGCTTGCTGCCCCCCTGGGCCGCGCGCGTGCATCCGAAGTACAAGACGCCGCACATCACCACGATCATCACCGGAGTGTTCGTCGCAGTTTCCGCCGCGTTCGCTCCGATCGGCTGGGTGCTGGAGCTCACCAACATCGGGACGTTGTTCGCGTTCGTGCTGGTGGCGCTCGGCATCATCGTGCTGCGGCGCCGCGAGCCGGACCGGCCCCGCCCGTTCCGGACGCCGTGGGTGCCCGTCCTCCCGCTCGTGTCCGCGGCGTTCTGCGTCTACCTCATGGTCAACCTGCCCCTGCTCACGTGGGTGCGGTTCGGTCTGTGGATGGCGATCGGCGTGACGATCTACTTCCTGTACGGGGTACACCACAGCCGGGTGCGCCGCCTCGGCCTCGACAAGCGGTGAAGCTCCACACCAAGATCATCATCGGGCTGCTGTCGGGCGCCGGCGTCGGCATCGTGGCGAACGCGTTCGCGACCGGTGCGGATTGGGTCGCGTGGATCGGGATCCCCTCCGAGTGGGCCGCGCATAAGGTGCAATGGGTGGGCGACAACGTCGCCGGTCCGGTGGGCCAGATCTTCCTGCGGATGCTCCTGATGACGATCGTGCCTCTGGTATTCGCTTCGCTGACGCTCGGCGTCGCAGGGCTCGGGGATATCCGCAAGATCGGCCGTGTTGGCGGGCGGACGATCGCCTACTTCCTGGTTTCGACCGCCATCTCGGCGACGATCGGACTGATCCTCGTCAATGTGGTCCGCCCTGGGGTCGGGCTCGATCCGGCCCTCGTCAAGGAGCTGCTGGCGACCTACCGCGCCCAAGCGCAGGGGTTACAGGCGGGCGGGGGAGGCAAGTTCGGCGTCGATATGTTCGTGAACATCGTGCCCAGCAACCCGATCAAGGCCGCGGCCTCGCTCGACATGCTGGGCATCATCTTCTTTTCCCTGGTGTTTGGCGCCGCGTTGACGCTGCTCCCCGAAGAGAAAACCAGGCCGATGGTGCGGGTGCTCGACGCCCTGGGCGAAGCGATCGTCAAGATCATCGACTTCGCTATGCGGCTCGCCCCCTACGGCGTGTTCGGGCTCATCTTCGTCGTGACGTCCCGGTTCGGTTTCGCGCTGCTGCAAAAACTGGGGCTGTACGTCGCCGTCGTGCTCGTGGGGCTCTTCCTGCATGGCGCGATCTCGATCTCCGCGCTGGTCCGCGTATTCGGCGGTCTCTCGCCGCGGGTGTTCTACAGCCGGATCCGGGCCAGCATCATCACCGCGTTCTCCACCAGCTCCAGCAACGCCACGCTTCCGACCAACATCGCCGTCGCGGAAGAGGAGCTGAAAATCCCCCCCAAGATCGCCGGCTTCGTGCTCCCCCTCGGGTCGACGATGTGCATGAACGGCACGGCGCTGTTCGAGGGCGTCACCGTGCTCTTCCTCGCGCAGGTGTTCGGCGTTCCCCTCACGTTATCCCAGCAGGTCGTCGTCATGATCCTCAGCGTCATCACGGCCGTCGGCGCCGCCGGGGTCCCGGGTGGATCCCTGCCGTTGTTGATGGGCGTGCTGGCTGCCGTGAACGTCGAGCCATTGACGATTGCGATGATCATCGGTGTGGACCGAATCCTGGACATGGCTCGGACCACGATCAACGTTGTGGGCGACATGAGCGCGGCGGTGTACGTAGCCCGAACGGAAAGCGAGTGGGATCCGCGCTCCGTGAGCGCGGACGCTACGCTAGCCGCCTAAGTCCGCCGCCAGTTTCAGCGCCCCCAGCGCCGAATCGATCCGGTCGGGCACGAGGCGCGCCCGCTTGAGCGCGTTGCCGAGCCGCTCTCGGAACGCGGCGGTGAGCGGCGACTGCGGCAGCAGCAAGCCTCCCGCGATGGCGACCGGCACCGGTCCCGTTCCCGGAAAATGCCGCGCTAATATCGCGGCCAGATCCACGAGCTCGCGCGCCGCCTCGTCCACCGCCTGACGTGCCACGCCTTCGCCTTCGCGCGCGGCGTTGAGGACGTGCGGCGCGAGCGCCGCCATCTGGGCCGGCGTGGCGGTGGCGGTCCAACGCACCAGGTCATCGAAGTGCTGGAGGCCGAGCGCGCCCAGCAACCGCGCCAGCAGGGTGGAGCCTTCGCCCCGGCCGTCCTGCGAGCGAGCCGCGACGTCGAGCGCGCGGCGGCCCAGCCAATACCCGCCGCCCTCATCGCCCAGCTGCCAACCGTACCCGCCGGCGCGGTGCAGCTCGCCCGCGGGGTCACGCGCGTAGGCGATCGAGCCGGTGCCCGCGTTGACGAGGATGCCTGGGCCGGTGCCGAACGCCGTGGCGAGGGCGACCTCGCCGTCCGCGAGCACCCGCACCCGCCGCGCCACACCGGCCTCGACGAGCGCCGCCTCGAGCTCCGCCTGCTCCTGGGCGCGCCCCGCTCCGGCGGCGCCCACCACCGCCCGCTCGACCGGCAGCTCCAGTCCCGCTTGCGCGGCGGCGCGCCGCGCCGTTTCGGCGAGCACGGCCGCCGACTTGGCCGCGCCGCCGGGCCGCATGGCGGCGCCCGGCCCGTCGGCACGGCCGAGAATTTTCCTGGGTGAGCCGATCACCACCGTGGAGTGGGAGCCTCCGGCGTCGGCACCGAGCAACAGGGCGGACGGGCGGTCAGGC
>DATHKX010000068.1:0-2135 GCA_035488835.1 Gemmatimonadales bacterium | reverse complement strand
GAGGAGGCTGAGCGCCTTGGCCGCGGCCACGGTGAGCGCGGCGGACGACGCGAGTCCCGCAGCCACCGGTACGTCGCTCGCCACGGCGACGCGAGCCCCGCCCGCCAGGGGCGCCGCGCCCAGGGCCACGAGCTCCCGCATCACCCCCGCGACGTACGCGCCCCACCCCGCCAGTGCCCCTGCTCGATAGTCGATCCGGGCGACCTGTGCCTCGCGCGTGGAGACCATCTCGAGCATACCCGGTTCCCCCGGGCCGACAGCGACGTACGTGCGTGCCGCGTACGCCACCGGCAGCACGGGGCCGCCGTTGTAGTCGGTGTGCTCGCCGATCAGGTTGACGCGGCCGGGCGACGAGGCGGCGGCGCGTGGCGCGCCGCCAAACGTCGCGCGGAACAGCGCTGACGCGTTGCCACGCATGGGTTTGACAAGGGTTGGGGCGAATGCTACCGTTGGCCAGCCCGTTCCACCATCTCTCGTAAAGCCATCCGGAGACAAGCGTATGCGGCGGTTCCTGCGGTACGTGCTGGTCTTGTTCGCCGGGTGTCCGGCCCTGCTCGGAGCTCAAGGCTTCGGGATCTACGAGCAAGGGACCTGCGCGATGGGGCGCGCCGGTACCGGGGTGGCGGCGCCGTGTGCCGACGGCTCGGCCATCTTCTTCAATCCCGCGGGGTTAGCTGGCCTCAAGGGCGGGCGCGCCACCATTGGCGTCACCCTGCTCGACGTGCAGGGCGGCTTCACTGACGACGTCTCTCGGCAAAAGAGCAGCCTGGACGATCCGCTGCTCGCCATACCGCAAGTGTACGCCGCGTACGGGGTAACGCCGAAGCTGGGCGTGGGAATCGGCCTGTTCGCCCCCTACGGCCTCCAGACTCGGTGGCCGCTCACGTTCGACGGCCGATTCGCCGGGTACGACAACATCCTGCGGTCCGTGTACATCCAGCCCACCGTCGCCTACCAGGTCACGCCGTGGCTGTCACTCGGTGGCGGCCTGGACATCGTGCTCGGCAAGGTGGAGCTGAACCAGCGGCTCGATCTAGCGGATGCACCCGTGCCGACGACGCTGGGAGTCCCCGCCGGCACGATCTTCGGGCAGTTCGGCATCGCCCCGGGTACCGACTTCGCCGACGCGCACCTCGAGGCCAGCAAGACCACGGTCACGGCGCACTGGGGCGGCATCATCAAGATCAACGACAAGCTGTCGATCGGCGGCCGCTACTTGATGCACGCGACGTTCGATTACGAGGGCACGGCGGAATTCTCCCAGGTGCTCACGAACCTGGTGATCCCGGCGACGATCACGGTCGGCGCATTCACGATCCCCGCCGGCACGCCGGTCGATGCCTTGCTCGCGGCCCCGGTCACGAGCGGAGGACTCGATCTGTTCAATACGGTCCTGACCGCGCAGACCGTCACGACCCAGATCACGAATCCCGAGCAGCTGATCCTCGGGCTCGCGTATCAGCCGCGCAAGGACTGGACGCTGCTCGTCGACTACCAGTGGACGCGCTGGGGCGAGCGGTTCGAGACAGTCAACATCGACTTCGCAAACCCGGTGCTGAACCGCGTGTTGCACGAAGATTACCAGAACACCAATGGAATCCGGCTCGCCGCTGAGTGGGCCAAGGACGCGAAGTGGACGTTCCGGGGCGGCTACCTGCGCCACCAGGGCGCGGCACCCGACCAGACGGTGACGCCACTGCTCCCCGAAGGGAGCCGCAACGAGTTCACCGGCGGCTTTACCGTCAAGCTCTCACCGGGCTTCAGCGCGGACGTGGCGTATCAATACATCAAGCAGAACGACCGGCGCGGGCGCACCCGTGAGGCGCTGTTCAATCAGGCACCCACGACGCTCCTGAACCACGGCGTCTACGATTTCCACGCGCACCTGTTCGGGGTGTCGCTCGGCTACGCGTTCTAGAGGAGCCTGGACGATGACGCAGCGTCGTGTCGTGTTTGCCGCCGGCCTGGGCTGTATGCTCCTGGTCGCGGCCTGCCAGAATGATGTCCTGAACAGCCCGGGTGTGCCGCCCTACGCGGGCGGCGCCATGTTCCAGCGGTACGTGGCGATGGGCAACAGCATCACCGCCGGCTTCCAGTCGGGGGGGATCAACGACTCGACGCAGCGCCGGTCGTAC
>DATHKX010000067.1:0-10945 GCA_035488835.1 Gemmatimonadales bacterium | reverse complement strand
CTGACGGCGACCACCCCGTACACGAGGCAGAAAACATAGTGCAGCGTGGTGAAGCGTGCCACGCCGCCGAGCACGGCAAAAGTCCGAAGCGGTTCACCCACGATGACGTCAACCAGCGCGATCCACACCCAAATACCGGTGGCCACCACTAGGCCGAGGATGACGCCCTCGCGAAGCGAGCTGTGACTTCGAGGCGACATGCCCGGAAGCTGCGGCTCGATGGCGCTCCAGGCAAGGCACCGGCTTGATGGGGCTGGAAGCAAGCAACGCTCGCGGTGGCGTCCGCGAGCGTGGTGTGGCCGGTCTCGAGCGCGCGCTACTTCTTTACCGTGTGACCACCTCCGCTCTGAATCGCAGTGCTGTTGGCGAGCAGTGACGCCGCCAGCGTCGTGAGGACCAGACTACCCGCGCCGGCGCTCGCGAGGAGCAGGGTCCGGCCCTTCGCGAGACGCCGCACGTCGAGCGAGCGCACCGCCCCGGGCGGGAGTGTGATCGTCTCTCCCGCCCACCCCACGTCGTCGCCTCGCTTGAGCTCCACCGACGACACGGACAGCGAGATTCCCGCGTCGCTCCCTCCGAGATATCGTCCACGCACGGCGAACACGTTCGGTCCCAGATAGCGCGCGAGGTCCGTGGCGCCCTGGTCCGTGAGCGTCGCCGCGATGTAGCTCCCCGGCTCCGGGCTCGGCGTGGCGAGCGGGTGGTAGTTATAGCACCCCCCGGTGAGGCAGAGGGCGGTCAACCCGATCCTGGCACACGTCCCGCTCATGGCAGTGCATCGCTGCCCTGGCAGGCGTGCACGTCCCCCTTGTTGCGGAACCCGTGGGTCGCGAGCTGCGTGCTCGGATCCGGGATGTTGGTGTTGGCGTTCCGCTCCGCCTGCGGGTAGAACAGCCGTCCGGGCACGTGCGTGAATCCCTGTGCATTCCCCGCCGGAGTAATCGCGGGAATGCAGGTACGCCGGTAGTCGTTGATCGTCTCGATGTTCTGGAACAGGACCACATACTTCTCCATCATGATCGTGTCGCGCAGCGCGGTGGCGCTCAAACCGCTGGCCACCGCCGCCAGCGGTACCGTGGCGAGCTCGGCGTTCAAATGCGATCGGGCGCTGGCCGTGTCGCCCGTGGCCGCGTACGCCTCCGCCAGGATCAGCTCGTTCTCGGCGTAGCTCACGTACGGGATGCGTGCGTCCGGCCCGAAGCGCGACGGCAGACAAGCGAAGTTCGACACCGAATCCGCATTGACGACGACGTTGAAGTCGTCACCGCCGTAACCGCCCAGCGCGTTCAGGCAGAAGTAGGCGGCGCGACGCGGATCGTTGCGGGCGTTCATATAGTCGGCCAAGAACCGGCCCGCCTCGAGGTCGGCGCCGAACCCGGACGTGGTCTGGAACTGGTTCCACATGTTGCGCTCGGCGGTGACCTTCGTGTGGAACGACCGGAAGTCGCCATTCCCGCTCGCGTCGTTGATGCCGTTGGTCGCCGCGGCGATCGCGGCGCTGTAGGCGGGTACCCCCAACGACTCGGCCGTATGCATGAAATAGCGGGCCTTGAGCGTCCACGCGGCCCGGATCCACTTCGCGCGCTGACCCGCCGCCGTCTGGTCGCCGAGCGGGTTAAAGATGAGGTCCCGGATACCCGGCCCGGCGCCCGTGCCGCCCGCGAGCTCGGCGATCGCTTCGTCCAGCAAGGTCTGCAGCGCGCTCAAGATCGCGAACCGGTCGTCGAGCGGGGGGTTCGTCGCGCTGGTATCGACCTGGGAATAGGGAATGTCGCCCCACAGGTCCGACGCGGTCCCGATCGTCAACGCCTCCCACACCTTCGCGATGCCGAGCCACGTCGAATCGCCGGCCGCGCGGGCCAGCGCCTTCACCCGCCGAATGTCCACCAGGCCCCCGCCGCCGTACACCTGGAGCCAGTCTCCGAAGTTCGCGCCGGTGTTCGACGTCTCGCCGAACACGTAGTGGCCCGCCTGCTCCACGAACCGGCCGTTGGTCGCCCCGCAGGCCTGGACCCACATGCAGGTCATCATCGACGCCGTGGCCTCTTGGAACGTGAACTGCCCGGCCTGCACCCCGACGAACAGCGGCTGGATCGCCGCCGCCGTCGGCTGGTTCGGATTCTCCGAGAGCTTGGTCCCGGTCAGGAACGCATCGCAGCCCGTCGTCCCGAGGAGCAGCCCCAGTGACACGAGCGCGACAGTCGTGTTGCGACGCATATGTCGGTCTCCTCGGGGTTAATGGTTCAAGGTGACGGAGAACGTGAATGAGCGCGTCTGCGGATTGTTGAAATAGTCCACTCCTCCGGCGCCCAGCCCCGCCGAGATCGCCCCGCCGAGGTTCGTCTCGGGGTCGTAGCCGGTGTAGTTGGTCCAGGTGTGTAGGTTGCGGCCGGAGACCCGTAGGTCGATACTCGAGAATCCGAGGGAGCGCTGCACCCAGGGCGCGTCGAGCGTGTACGTGAGGGAGACCTCGCGCAGCTTCGCGAAGCCCGCGTCCTCGATGCACGGCTCGTCGATCCCGACGAACGGACACCCCGCAACATCGCGATACCAGTACTCGCCGATCGGGGCCGGCACGCCGGCGCCGGGGCCCACAACCGGGCCATCATACCAGCCGCCTTGGCCGAAGATCTTGGTGTTTCCCGTGCAGCCAGTTTCGCTCCGCACCGTGCAGACGGCGCGCTGCTCCGTGTCTTTGTGCGTGCCGTAACTCCACAGCGCGCCCTTGGTGCCGTTCCAGATCTGCCCGCCGTGGCGGATGTCGAGCAGGCCGGAGACTTGAACCTTCTTGTAACGGAACGACGAGCGGACGCTGCCGGTCCAGTCGTAGTTCGGGTCTTGGACGATGCGCGGATCGGCGTCCTGGAGCGGGAAGCCGTTCGGGTCGATGTACAGGGCGCCCTTCGGATGGCCCTGGCACACGGCGCCGAGGCTGTCGGTTCCCCCGCCGGCGACGTCGACGATGTTCGTGGTCCCGTTGGAGATACCGCACCGCAGGAAGCCGCTGCCCAAGTACACGCCGATCGGCTGGCCCACCATCGCCACCTGGTTGTTGAAGTCGCCGATCACGATGAATTGCTCGCCCGCGCCAAGCGCCAGCACCTTGTTGCGGTTGCGGGCCCACTGCAGGCCGACCTCCCAGGCGTAGTCCGCCCGCTGCACAGGACGGATGTTGAGCGACACCTCCCAGCCGCGATTCTGGATCGAGGCCGCGTTCGAGCCCTGGGCGAAGTAGCCGGTCGACACGGGAAGCGGCTCCGGTAGGATCACGTCCGTGGATTTCTTGTTGTACCAGGTGATGCTCGCGTCCGCCCGGTCTCTGAAAAAGCCCAAGTCCACGCCCGCCTCGAATTCCTTGGAGCGCTCGGGCTTGAGCGCGGTGGCCGCCCGCAGCTCGGAGCGCGTCACCATCCCGCCCAGCCCGTTCTGGGTCGGCGTGTTCGCGGTGCCCTGCGAAATCCCGGTGACGAGCAGGGCCTCGGACAGCGTTTGCGAGGTGAAGTAGGGTAACGGCTCCTGCCCCGCCTGGCCGTACGCGACGCGCGCTTTCCCGTATGACAGCCACGACTGCGCGCCGATCAGCTTGGTGAATTCCCACGCGGCACTGCCCTTGGGGAACCAACTGCGCAGGTTCGACCGGCCGAACGTGGAGGAGCCGTCGTTGCGCAACGCCGCCGACAGATAGAGCTGATTCTTGATGTCCAGCGTCCCTTGGCCGAACCACGACGCGTCGTGGATCACCTGCTCCTGATCGAGGACCGGATCGCGCGCCACGGTGTTCGAGGCCTTGAAGGGCTGCGGCGCAACGAGACCCCGGCCCACATTTCCGAGCGTGCGCTGGTTGCGCGTGTTCAGGTTCTGCCCGAGCGTGAGCGTGCCGGCCAAGTCGGCACTGATCGTGTAATTCGCCGTGGCCGTGAGGTTATGGTCGATCGCGTAGTTGATGATCTTCCCCTCGATCACCCGTCCCTCGACGCACGGGGAGGCCGAAGTGATGGCACAGCCTTCGAGGCGCTCGTCGGCCGCATAGTCGGCGCCCAGTGTGTAGTTGACCTTGAGCCACGACGTCGGGAGGTATTCGGCGTTCACGTTGCCGTACACCCGTCCCACGTCGGACGAGTTCTGCGCTTCGTAAATCGACCAGAACGGGTTGTCGAATATCCGGTCGTCCCCCAGGCTGGCGTCGGTGGGGTGGCGGACACCGAAGAAGGAGCGTTGCTGCTGACTGCCGTTCGGTGTGGTCACGACGTACGGCTGGTTGTTGAAATCGGGGGGCGAGCGCAGGAACCCCAGCTGGACGCCGTTCGTATTGTTGCCGCGCTGGAGATACCTGGCACGCGTGTCGGCGAAGGACAGGTCGCCGCCGAGCCGGAGATTGTCCGCCACCCGGTGCGTCGCCTTGAGCCGCGCCGCGGTGCGGGAGAAATAGTCGTTCGGCCCGACGATCACCCCCTGGTCGTAGTTGTTGTTCCCCGAGAGATAGAACGTGGTGCGGTCGTTGCCCCCGGCGACCGTGAAGCCGTTATCGAAGGTGTGTCCGACCCGATACAGCTCGTTCGCATGGTCGAACGGCGCCCCGAAGCTGTTTCCCGCCGGGATCGCCGGACCCCACGAGCGGGAGCAGATGCCCGCGCCGCCGTCGCAGGCACCGCCCAGGCTCGTGTCGGCATGAATGCCCCGGGTGCCCTGCCCGTAGAGCATTTGCAGCGGATAGGTGTGATTGATGTCGTTGAACGAGGTCGACGACCGAAACGTGAAGCGCGTCGGACCCGAGCGCCCGGACTTGGTGGTGACGAGCACCACGCCCGCCGCGGCCCGGGCGCCGTAGATCGCGCTCGCGGCCGGCCCTTTCAGGATCTCCACCGACTCGATGTCGTTCGGATTCAAGTCGGCCGCGCGGTTCGTGGCAACCGTGCCTTCGGTCTGGCCAGCCTGGAGCAGGGTACCGCCCGCGTCCTCCGGCCCGAGGAAGTTGGACGTCGAGAACGTGGAGTTGTCCATCGGCACGCCGTCCACCACGAACAGCGGCTGGTTCGAGCCGAGGATCGAGCTCGTGCCGCGGATATTGATGAAAGAGCCCGCGCCGGGATCGCCCGACTGCTGAATCACCGTGACGTTGGGCGCCTTGCCGGCGAGCGCCTGGACCATGTTGGTCTCGCCCGCCTTGGCGATCAGGTCCGCACCGACGCTGTTGCGTACGTTGCCGAGCTTCTCGGTGGAGGTGGTGGTGCCCGCTCCGGTCACCACCACTTCGCCCAGTTGCAGCGGATTGGCGGCCAGCACGAAGTCGTGCGTGACGCCGCCGGGGGCGAGCGTGATCTGGGCGCTCTGCGATTTGTATCCCAGGCGCCGCGCGAGCAGTGTGACCGTTTGCCCCGACACCCGCGCGCCGGGCACGACGATGGTGTAGCTCCCGTCATCTTTGCTGAGGGCGCCGAGCCCCAGGACCGGAATCGCGATTTCAACCTGTCCCAGGGGCAGGCCGCCGTCGCTCGTTACTTTCCCAGTGATGGTCACCGGCTCCTGGGCCGAAGCCCGGGACACGACGAGCAAGCCGAGTGCGGCCGCCGCGAACACGCTTCGAACGATGAGGCGCATGATGGGTCCTCCTGGACGGCAGGGAACGGGCGGACTGCGAGTGTCCCGCCACGCTACGGCGGGACTCCAGGAGGCGCTACGGAAATGCGACGAGCCGCGGTACCCGCGCGACGACCACCGTTGGGCGCGCGACGACCCGCCACCAGAAAACCAAAACCCGGTGCGGATGCACCGGGCTTGGCAGGTCGGGACGAGTGGCCGTCACACTCGACGCGCGACCTTGACTTCACACTCCCGTCGGGAGCGCGCTACCACGCTATCCGGAAACGGGAGATGGACCAAGCCCCACACGACGAGCGGAGGATGGCGCGCGCCAAGCCGCGGGCGCAGCGCGACAGGACACGCGTCTCAGAACGCGCGACCGAGCCGGGCTTCGAGGTTGTCGCGGTAGCCGCGTGACAGCTTGAGCGTGGTGCCGTTGTGCAAGACCACCACGTACTCCCCGCGGAAGAAGGGCTGGAGCTCCTTGACCTTCTCGAGGTTCACGATGGTCGACCGATGGATCCGGACGAAGCGGGTCGCGTCGAGCTGACCCTCGAGGTTCTTCATCGTCTCGCGCAGCAGGTGCCAGCTCTTGCCGACGTGGATGCGCACGTAGTCCCCCTCCGCGTCGATCCATTCGATCTCGCCCACGGGCAAGAGCGTCACCTTGCCGCCCGACTTGACGAGCAGACGGTCGAGGTACGGCGCGTGAGCGGCCCGCGACGGCTCTCCGTGGCCCAGGAGGGCCGCCAGCTTCTGGGACAGCTCCCCCAGACGGCCGTGACGCACCTGCAGCTTGGCACGCTCCAGTGAGTGCCTGAACCGCTCGTCGGTGAACGGCTTGAGGAGGTAATCGATGGCGTGCACATCGAAGGCGCGAAGCGCGTATTGGTCGAAGGCGGTCACGAATACGATGGCCGGCGCTCGCTCGACGCCCACCTCGCGCAGCACCTCGAACCCGTCCAGCTCGGGCATCTGCACGTCCAGGAACACCAGGTCTGGTGTGACGTCCCGGATCGCCGCGGCGGCGTCCCGACCGTTCGCGCACTCGCCGGCGACCACGATCTCCGGGTCGGCCGCGAGCAGGTGCCGTATGCCGTCGCGCCCGGCGAGCTCGTCGTCCACGATCAACGTCCGAATCGCCCGCATCCCGTCAACGCTCATGAAGCCCCCCGCCAATCGGCAGCCGCGAGCCGGAACGGCACGACGATGTGCGCGATCGCTCCGCCATCTCCCGCGTTCACCACTTCGAACGACGCCTCATCGCCGTACAGTTGTTGCAGGCGCGCGCTGATGTTGGTGAGGCCCACGCCGCGGTTTTCCGGGCTCTCGAGGACGGAAACGAGCCCCGTCCCATCGTCCCGGACCGTGAGGTGCAGGCTGCCGTTGATACGCCGGGCGCTGATCAGGAGCCGACCTATGGTGCTGCGCGGCGCGATCCCGTGACGAATCGCGTTTTCGACGAGCGGCTGGAGGATCAGATAGGGTACCTGGGCGTCGAGCGTTTCGGCCTCGGCGTCCACCACCGCTTTGAGGCGGTCCCCGAACCGAATCTGCTCGATGTCGAGGTAGCTCCGCAGGAACTCCAGCTCCTGCTTCAACGGCACCTCCTGTGTACTCGCACCATCGAGCACTCGCCGCAGCAGGTCGCCCAGCCCTGCCAGCACGCGGACGGCGAGGGCATCCTGACCGGTGCGAATGAGCTGGCCGATGGTGTGCAGCGCATTGAACAGGAAGTGCGGCTGGAGCTGCATCTTGAGCGCTTCCAGCCGCGCCTCGGAGAGCTGGGCTTCGAGCTGCGAGGCGCGCAGCTCCCGTTCCCGTAGCCGCCGGTAATGCGCGACGCCGTAGTCGCTTGCGACGATCGCCCAGTAGAGCCAGCCATCGAGGGGAAACCACCACACGAAGTTACGCAGCTCGGCCACCAACAATGGATCGTCGCTCGGCATCGGGCCCCGGATCCACCGCTGGTTCACGATCACCAGCAGTACTTCCAGGAACACCGCGGCGGCGCTGGCCAGGAGGTTGAGAGCGACGCCGCGCGGCCAATGGGGGCCCTCGAACGGCGGATAGCGCCGAGCGAGCCAGATGGCCGCGGGAGTGAAGATGGCCCACACGAGCGCGCCCGGCATGTTGAGGCGCAACGCCGTCAGGAACGGCATGGGCTTGCCGCCCAGGCGCACGTACACCGCTACCTGCGTGGACAGCAACAAGCCCCAGGCGGTCCAGATCGCCAGGATCACCCACCAACGCGGATACGACGAGCGAGCCCGACGGCCCGACGTCGCGAAACCAGAGGGGATCACGAGGCGACTACGCTCTCTCTCCCGGAACCTGAAACATACCCGGTCGAATGGTCAAGACTGGAACGACGCTGCGACGAATCGCCGTCTGGGCGCGGTGAAGTGCGCCGCCCGCGCGACGAATGGCATGATAGGCGATCCCCGGGCGACCCGAAACCCCCGCGCGGCTTGCCTTGGGCGTGCGCTTGACGGTCACGCCGCGCGGACGTATCAGGAGAAGCATGACGACAGTCGCCGTCGCGATTCAGGGCGAAGCCGGGTCGTTCAGCCATGCGGCGGCGCTGCAGGCGCTCGGGCCCGACATTCGACTCGTACCCTGCCCCACCTTTGAAGAGCTGTTTCGGGCGGTCGAGAGGGGGGACGCCGCGCGGGGAGCGGTCCCCATAGAAAACTCGCTCGCCGGGTCGGTGCACGAGAACTACGATCTCCTGGGCGCGCACGCGCTCCACGTCGTGGGGGAAACGCAGGTCCGCGTCCGTCACTGCCTCATCGCCCGCCCCGGCACCGAGCGCGCCGCCATCCGCCGCGTGGCCTCGCACCCGGTCGCGCTGGCGCAGTGCCGCAGGTTCTTCGCGGAACACCCCGACGTCGTGGCGGTCCCGGCCTACGACACGGCCGGCAGCGTGCGCGACCTGATGGCGGGTCGGCCCGCAGCCGACACTCGGCTCGCGGCCGACGCCGCCATCGCGTCCTCGCTCGCCGCCGAGCTGTACGGGGCCACGGTCCTGCAGGAAGGCCTCGAGGACCATGCCGAGAACTACACCCGGTTTCTGGTGGTGGCGCGCGACCCCGCTCCGCCCGAGCAGGCCCGGAAGACGTCGCTCGTCTTCACGCTACCCAACGTCCCCGGCTCGCTTCACCGGGCGCTCGGCGTGTTCGCGGCGCGCGGAGTCGACCTGACCAAGATCGAGTCCCGCCCGCTACCCGGGCGGCCGTGGGAGTACGCATTCTACCTGGACGTGGCGGGGGATCCACGGGGCGGAGTGGCCCAGGCCCTGGCCGAGCTGCGAGAACTCGCGCGCGACCTGCGGATTCTGGGCGCCTACCCCAGGAGCGACATCCCCGTCGCCAAGGGTTAGGTTCCGCCATGGCTCACGAGCTTCGCAGCCGGACGATCACCGAGGGCGTCCAGCGCTCTCCGAACCGCGCCATGCTTCGGGCGGTCGGCTTCGGCGACCGGGATTTCGGCAAGCCCATCGTCGGCGTCGCCAACGCGTACTCGACCATCACCCCGTGCAACCTCGGGCTCGACCTGCTCGCCAAGCGGGCGGAGGCCGCCCTGCGGTCCGCGGGCGTCATGCCGCAGACGTTCGGGACGATCACGGTGAGCGACGGCATTTCGATGGGAACCGAGGGGATGAAGTACTCCCTCGTCTCCCGCGAGGTCATCGCCGACTCGATCGAGACCGCCTGCAATGCGCAGAGCATGGACGGGCTGCTCGTAGTCGGCGGGTGCGACAAGAACATGCCGGGCGCCATGATCGCGATCGCCCGCATGGACATCCCGGCCGTGTTCGTGTACGGCGGGACGATCAAGCCCGGGCACCACGCGGGGCGCGACCTCACGGTCGTGAGCGTGTTCGAGGCGGTGGGGGAATATTCTGCCGGCCGCATCGATGCCGCCGAGCTCCTGGAGGTGGAGCGCCGGGCGTGCCCGGGCGCCGGCTCGTGCGGCGGCATGTTCACGGCGAACACAATGTCCTCGGTCTTCGAAGCGATGGGGATGAGCCTTCCGTACTCATCCACGATGGCCGCCGAAGACGCCGACAAAGCCGAAAGCGCCGCCCGCTCCGCGGCGGTCCTGGTGGACGCGATCGCCCGCGACCTTCGTCCGCGACAGATTCTGACGCGCAAGGCATTCGAGAACGCCATCGCCGTCACCATGGCCATCGGCGGCTCGACCAACGCCGTGCTGCACCTCCTCGCCATCGCTCACGCGGCGGGCGTGCCGCTCACGTTGGACGATTTCGAGACCATCCGCGCGCGCGTCCCCGTGCTGTGCGACCTGAAGCCGTCAGGACGGTTCGTTACCGTGGACCTGCACCGGGCCGGTGGGGTGCCCCAGGTCATGAAAATCCTGCTCGCGCATGGCGTGCTGCACGGAGATGCGCTGTCGATCACGGGGCAGACGATTGCCGAGGTGCTGCGAGACGTTCCGGAGGCGCCGCGCAAGGATCAAGAAGTCATCCGCCCGTGGGACCGGCCGCTCTATCGTCAGGGGCATCTCGCGATCCTGCGCGGCAACCTCGCGACTGAGGGGGGCGTTGCGAAGATCACGGGTGTGAAGACGCCGCGGATGACCGGCCCGGCGCGCGTGTTCGACTGCGAGGAGGATTGTCTCGAGGCCATCCTCGCCGGCCATGTCAGGCGCGGCGACGTGCTCGTCATTCGCTATGAGGGGCCGAAAGGCGGCCCGGGGATGCGGGAGATGCTCTCGCCCACCTCGGCCCTCATCGGCGCCGGGCTCGGCGATGCGGTTGGTCTGATCACCGACGGCCGGTTCTCGGGCGGGACCTACGGCCACGTGGTGGGCCACGTCGCGCCCGAGGCAGCCGTGGGGGGGACCATCGCGCTCGTCGAAGACGGAGACTCGATCACTATCGACGCGGAACGGCGGCTCCTGCAGGTCGAGGTGCCGGACGACGAGCTCGCCCGCCGGCGCGCGCGGTGGAAGCCGCGCCCGCCGACCTACACGTCGGGTGTGCTCGCCAAGTACGCGAAGCTCGTGTCCAGCGCGAGCCTCGGGGCGGTGACGGACGCGTAGGTCGCGGGTCTAGCGCGTTGCCGACGCCCGCGACCGGTGCGCCTCGGCGATCAGCCCCGCGATGCGCGATCCCATCGCCCGGGTTCCGAGGGCCGGCGCCGCAGGCTCGGCGATGTCCCGCGTCCGCGCGCCCTGCTCCAACGCCATCGAGATGGCCCGCTCCACCGCGGCGGCGGGCTCCGCCAGGCCGAGCCCGTGGCGCAACAACAGGGCTACGGTGGCGATCGCTCCGATCGGGTTGGCAATGTCGCGGCCGGCGATGTCCGGCGCAGATCCGTGAATCGGCTCGAACAGGCCC
>DATHKX010000066.1:0-4001 GCA_035488835.1 Gemmatimonadales bacterium | reverse complement strand
GCCGGCCTGCGGCTTCCGGGAGGCGATGAGGCGGGCGCACTCGAGCAGCGCGGCGACGCCGCTGGCGTTGTCGTCCGCGCCGGGCGTGTGGGCGGTCGAGTCGAAGTGCGCCCCGACCAAGAGCCGCGGCCGTCGCGCGTCACTCCCGGGCACGCCGCCAACGACGTTGTGGTACCTGCGTCCCCGGAACAAGAACGGCGCGAGGTCGACGCTGAGGCCGAGCGTGCGCAGCTCGCTCGCGATGTAGTCGCGGGCGGCACGATGGCGCTCGGGGGCGGCGCTCGGGTGCCGGATGCCTTCGAGCGCCGCGACATGACGGCGCAGCCGGTGCGCGAGGGCCGCGCGTTGACCGGGGGTTGAGGCGGCCGAGGCGCCGCGCACCGGGTCCGGGCCCGGCGCCGGCGCGGCTTGAGCCGGGGTTGATGGGTCCACGCTACCGTTTCTCCCGCATGGTGACCGTCTGCACCGTCCTGCCGCCGCCGGAGCGTCCCCGCCTCGATGCCGTGGGCGACGGCTGCTTTACGACGCTCCACACCAACTCCTTCCGAGACGCCCTGCGGGCGGCCCGGCGCAAGCGAGTGGACGCGCTCGTCCTCTCGGTCCACGCGTGCCGCAGCGACGAGCTGCCGGCGGTCGCGCGCTTCGTGCGCGAGTTTCCCGCTATCCCCGCCGTCGCCCTCGTGTCGCGCCACGACCGCAGCGCCACCGAGACGCTGCTCCGGCTCGGCGCGACCGGCGTCCGGTCGGCGGTGGACTGCACCGAGCCTGCGGGCTGGCGCCGGCTGCGGGACCTGGTCGGACATCCGGCGTCGCCGGTCGCGGCCCGCATTCTCGCCCGCGTCGTCCCCGCGCTCGAGGAGGGGACGGGTGACGTGCGGGCGTTCTTCGAGGCGGTGGCCCGACTCGCGCCGGTGCTCTCCACGGTGCGGCGGCTGGCGCGGCATCTGCGGATCTGCTCGAGCACCCTCATGTCCCGGTTCTATCGGGCGGGCCTGCCGTCCCCGAAAACCTACCTCGCCGGCATGCGCCTCGTGCACGCGGCCTATCTGTTCTCGAACCCCGGGCTCTCGGTCGCCGACGTGGCGTACCGCCTCGACTATTCGTCACCCCAGAGCTTTGGGCGCCACCTGAAGGCGATGCTGGGCGTCACCGCGGGTGAGTTCCGGCGCCGCTTCCCTTTCGAGGTCTCGCTCGAGCGTTACGTCGACCTCCTGATCACCCCGTACCGGGAAACCCTGCGCGCGTTCTGCCCACTCAACGCGGGATTGTGGGACCAAGGACCGAACGTGCCTCGCGTTTCCCGGCCGGGGTGATCAGTCCGCCGCGGCCCGGGTGACGGGGGGCTCTCCGGTCTCCGGCCCGCGCTCGAGGACCGAGAAGCGCGCAATGCTCCCGCGGAGGCGCTCGGCCAGCTGCGCGAGCTGCTGGGAGGTCGCGGTGAGATCGCCCATCGACGTGATCTCGGCCTGAGTCGCGCCCGCGGCGCCGTCAGCCCGTGCCGACGACGCGCTCGAGATGGCCGCCACCTGCTGGAGCGACTGCGCCAGCTCGGCGAGCCGCTGCGCCTGGCCGCGCGACACCTCCGCCGTGGCGTTCACGAGGTCGCCCACCAGCTCGATCCCCTGGTGCAGCTCCTGAAGGGCTGCGTCTGCTTCCGCCGCCACGGCGCCGATGTCGCGCACCTTCGTCTCACCCGACTGCATCGCCCGCGCCGCGGCGTCGATGCCCGCGCGCAGCTCCGAGACCAGCTCCGCCACCTCGCGTGCCGATTTTCCCGCCTCGGCCGCGAGCGCCCGCACCTCGTCCGCGACCACGGCGAAGCCCTCGCCGTGCTCCTCCGCCCGTGCCGCCTCGATCGCCGCATTGAGGGCGAGCAGATGCGTCTGCCGCGCGATCCGGGCGATGGTCTGGGCGAACACCCCGATCCGCTCCGACATCCCCGACAGCCCGGCCACCGTCGCGGCCGTGGTTCGCACCTCCTCGCCCACCGCGCGGAGCGTCTGGCTGGCGCGGGCCACACGCTCCCGGCCCCGCTCCGCCGCGGCGACCAGGCGCGACGCGTCCGCCTGCATCAGCTCCGCGCGGACGCGCAGCGATTCCGCCTGCTCGGCTGCTTTGGCGCTCTCGCCGCGCGCCCCCTCCGCCATCTCGCGCTGCTGCCCCAGGTCCGTCGCCAGCCGCTGGGCCGTATGCGTGACGGTCTCCGACGTGGCATGGAGCTCCTCGGCCGAGGCGGCGAGCTGCTCCGCAAGCGCCGCCACCTCGTCGGCCTCGCGCTGCACGGTGGAGATCGTGCCGCCGATCTCCTCGATCATCCGATTGAAGCTCCGCTCGAGGAAGCCGAGCTCGTCGGACTCACCCGCCGGCGCGCGCACGGCCAGGTAGCCCCGCTCGGCCTCGCCCATCACGCTGCGGGCGTGGCGGATCCGCGCGATCAGCGTCGCCGGAATCCGTTTGAGCGCCATCGCCACGAAGATGAACACCACCGTCTCGAGCCCCGCGTCCCTCAGGCTGCTGCCGGGTTCGTACAGCAGGTTGTGGAAGAAGCTCGCGCCCAGATAGGCGAGCGCGGCTGTGAGGACCAAGAAGTTGCCGACGGTGTGTCCCTGGTCGAACGCGTAGGGCAGCACCGCGAGGAAGAAGGCGGCGATGAGGCCGCCGTTCCCAAACCAGACGATCAGGACCGCGACCAGGATGACATCGAGAAGCGAGAGCGCATACACCAGCCACCAGCGATACCAGCCGCGCTCGTGGATGAGGCCCAGCAGCTCGTTCAGAAAGGCGGCCCCGCCCGCCACCAACACGATGGTCGTGGGGCGGGTCTTGACCGCGCTCGCAACCCACCCGATCAGGCCGAAGACGAATCCGACGCCGATCATCAAGCGCCGCATCCGGTGGCTGCGCGAGATGGTCTCGAGGTCCTTGAGCCGCTGCTCGAGGCCGGTGGCGTCGTCCTTCCAGCCTCGCACCCGCGAGGCGAGGGACGGCCGCGATGATCCTGTCGGAAGTGTGCTCACCCGGGGCTGATCATACACTTCAGGCGATCGGGGCGGCAATCTCCCGTCACCGCAACCCTAGCTCCGTGGCAGTGACGAGCGCTTCCACCGGGTGGCCCGCCTGCTCGAGCATCGTGCGGCCGCCTTCCTCCCGGTCCACGACGGCCAGCACGCCGAGGACCCGTCCGCCCTCGGCGGTGACGGCGGCGATCGCCTCCGCGGCCGAGTGCCCGGTGGTGATCACGTCCTCCACGACGACGACGGCGGCACCGGGCGTGAAGCAGCCTTCGATGCGCTTTCCGGTGCCGTGGGTTTTCGCCTGCTTGCGGACGCTGAAGGCGTCGAGTGACCCACCCCGGGCCCGGGCAGCGGCGGCGACGGCGTAGGCGACGGGATCGGCGCCGAGCGTCAGCCCGCCGACCAGGTCGGGCGCCCAGCCGCGGGCCGCGAGGCGCGCAAGCCCGAGCGTGCCGATCACGACAAGGCCTTCGCCCGACATCGTGGTGCGGCGTGCATCGATGTAGAAACTGGAGCGGCGCCCTGAAGCGAGTATGAAATCCCCGTGAGTGACCGAGCGCTCCCGCAGGAGCTCGCGGAGGCGCTGCTCAAGGGTCGGGATGGATGTCGAGGCCATGATATAGTAGTAGTAATGACTACTACTATCTCTCTCCCCCGAAGACAGCACGCTTGAGCGTCGCGAACAGCCCGGTCTTCGACGGGGCCGTTGCGGCAAGCGCCGCCGTAACATCGGCGGCGAACGCGGTCACCGTCGGCTGGCGCTGGCTCGGGTCGCGCTCGAGGCCCCGCATCACAGCCGCCTCGAGCGCGGGCGGGAACCGCAGACCCGGTACGGTCTGGTTCAGTGGCACCGGGTTTTGTGTGAGCAGCTGTTGGAACAGCTCGCGTGGCGTGCGACCGCTATGCGGGTGCTGCCCGGTGAGCATCCAGTACGCGATCGTGGCGAGGCTGTAGATGTCGGCCCGACCGTCCACCAACTCCCCGGAC
>DATHKX010000065.1:0-48772 GCA_035488835.1 Gemmatimonadales bacterium | reverse complement strand
CGAGCTCCGGAAGACGTGGCAAGCCTACCTCAAGGCCGTTCGGCTCCATGAAGCCGGGCACCGGGCGATCGCCGAGCGCAACGCCCGCGAGGTGATGGCCGCGCTCACGCCGCTGCGCGGGACGAATTGCGACAAACTCTCGGATGAGGCGACGCGCACGGCGGAGCGCATCGTAGCGGATGGCCGCGCGCGGAACCGGGCCTACGATGTCCAGACGCAGCACGGCCAGACGCAGGGGGTGGAGCTGGGGCCTTAGGCAGCGGTCGGCGGCAGGCGGACCGGATCCGCGGGCTCAAGGGGTGAACGTCTGGGAGACCTCGAAGAGGGCCCTACCACTGTCGACATCCTCGTAGCGTTCGAGCCTCACCAAGTATGGGTGTCCCACTCGCAGGGCGATCGGAGCGAAGCGCTCGCGCGCAGTGCTTGGAACGGTCCCATAACGGACGGGTGACGAGATTCCATTATCGTCGACCGATTCGATGGCCCAGCACTCAAATCTTAAGTCGCACGCACTCCCCGAAACCACGCTGAGGGCCTGAATCCTGCACGAAGGCGACCACGAAAACTGCGGTGTGGTTCCGGAGCTTGCCGTGATCGTGGGCGTGCACGGGCCGTCGCGCCCGGTAAGGTTGCCACACTCTGCTAGACCGAGGAATCCAATGACCAGGAGAGCGAATCTCATCTTGGGTCGCTGCATGCGCACAACATGCCGTGTCCGAGTCAAGAAACGAGCAAGTAGGGGGCGGGTTCCTTGGTCAGCATTCCCGAGAAAAGGCACTCATGAACGTTGCCTGGGTGCCGCGCTGCCTAACGGATCGCGCTTAAGTTGCGGAGGTGCGCGGGCCGCTGCGGTCGTGAGGATTGGGTGGACGATGCACTATCGCTGCATTGGTTGGCTTCCGTGTGGTTGAGGAGGGGTGAAGGAGGCCATGGGCACCTGTCTTCGGGTGGCTTGGAGCAGGCGGAGGTCTTGGCCGAGGGCTGGCCGGCGCGCACGCGGCGGCGACACAGCTCCCGGCCGATTCGCTTGAAGATCATTCCCGACCAAATCCCGGGGAGGATGTTCACGAGGTCCTCCCTGGTGTGCACCCACACCTGCGTGCTGTCTGGCCTGCCGACGAGGCGAATGCGCACGATCATGTACCCGTACGGGCTCCCCCACCCAAGGAAGTCCCCGACACGGGACCCGAGCGTGGCGATGATGTACCAGGTGGTGTCGCTCTCCTGCTTCTGCTCGCGGATCTTGTGATGGGTCGACGCGAGGACCTTCCGAGCGACATCTACCAGTTCGACCGCCGACGTGTCGAACCATCGTGCCTTGCCCGCTTCCGGCGCTGCGTTCCGGATGCCGCCAACCGATGCGCAGGCTGCCATGAGCACGAGCGGCACGACTGCTGACCACCGCCGCATAGGATTCTCCCCGATCAGGTTGCCGGGACGCTACGCGGGCGCGCTCAAGCCGCAGTCAAGTGCCGGAGAGGAATTTAACTCGGGCGTTGGAGCGCTACCTCATCCGGAACGAGACGAACCTCGCGCGTGCGGTCGCCAAGCGCTACGGCAAGGCAACGGCAAAGTCTGAGTCTCCCGCGAGTCTTTCGAACTCGCTAAGTTCAGGCGCAGCATAGTCGCTGGCCCCTCGTCCAACGGCAGGACACCAGACTTTGGACACGGCCCCTCGCAAGAGGGGCCGTTGTCGTTGTGCTCAATGGTGACGGATGGGACCACGTAGGACGGGTGGGTCGGGTTCGGTCCGGGCAAGTTACGGGCAAGTTTTTCCTAGTTCACAGCTACCCATATCTGCACCGCAACGCCGACGAGACCCAGCGCAGCGAGGAAGATCACGAACCACGTCAGCCGAGTCGTGGTGCGGTTCTCGCGTTCTAGATATCGCCGCATGAGCACCGCGTTGATTGTGATCGCTCGGTTATTCGCGAGCAGTCGGTTCTCGTCGCTTCTAATCTGCGTCGTGCAGAGAACGCGTAGGTAGTCCAAGAGCCGATCATCGGGCTCGGTCAAGACGCTGCCAGAATTGAAGGCGGCGTTCACATCATCGTGGGTAGCTTGCGGGGCGTCGCTCTTCACATGCCGCAGTAACCGAAGCGGCGGCACCCCGAACGCGTTGGCGTCCGCAGCTTCAAGCGCTTGTTAGGCGGCGGACCGCCAGCCGAGCCCGTGACAGCGACCGCAAACAAACTCGCCGCACTGCGCCGGTGGCCCACGCCCGACGCTCCAGCGATCACCTTTAGGGCCGTTGCCCGGCCGCCGTGTACAGCTCGGCGTGCATGAATCGGCGCAGCTCAGGGAACCGCACGGTGGCGTCGCTCCAAGGCTTGTGGAACAGAGCCTGCGAGGCTGCGTCGAGTTCCCTTTGGAAGATGCCCTCCCCGGCCGACAGCGTTGCGACCTCCACGATGACGACATTCGTGTGCGGCCCGGAGCCGGCAGTCTTAGTGAGCAACAGATACGACACGACCGCCTTACGCTTCACCAACTCGTCGAATACCGGGGTCACGACCTCGACGAGAGCCGAATCGTATGCCTTCTCCTCGCCGGGCCGGACCTGATAGTAGTTGATGTGATAGAAGTGGCCAGGTCTCGCTTGACCGCAAAGCGGGGCGGCCAGTGCGAGAAGGCCGACGAGAGTGAGAAGAGGGCAGCGGGCGAGGCGCGCGCCATGCACCAGCACGACATTCGTATCCGATGACATGTTCGCCTCCGAGGCGAAAAGTGATACGGGAAGCCGCCTAACAGGTCGCTCTTAAGCTGCGGGCGCAAACGCGACGGCGCAACGGAGACAAAAATGACTGAGCCAACCTTTAGCCTCGTGCTCACCGCCGCGCAGGCGCACCAACTATTCCGGCTCGTGGGCATTGGTGAGCTGGCCCTGACCGAGCACTACCGCAACGGCTGGCTGCCCACGGGACACGGCGACGCGCCGCTCACGCAGCGGTGGATCAACGCGATGAAGGACGCGCCGTCCTTGGAGCGACCGTTGGGCCAGTTGCGCGAATGGCTGAGACAGCAGGAGAAGGCGAAGCCGTGACACAGCGCGGGCCGACCTACGCTTGCGCAACCGCGACGAGCCACGTAACAACCCGCACCAATCTAGAACCGATGCCGCATTCCCGCCCCTCGATGCCGCAAAAACAGCCTAACGGCGTAGCCAGGTGGGCTCAATGTTGTGTCGGCCCCAAAACCGGCGGTGCCCACAAGTGTCCTCGCTCTTGCCCCATAGCACGCGCTTCGCACCAAGAGGAGGTGTCCTAATTGTTGATGACGAGGACACCATTCGACGAGTCCTCAGCCGTGCTCTTGCCGCTGCTGGCTATGATCCTTTGTTCGAGGCAGCCAACGGTGCGCAAGCCTTGAGCCTCCTTGAGGCTCACGGTGACGCGGTCCTTGTTGTGCTGCTCGACCTAATGATGCCCGAAGTCGGGGGCATGGAAGTCATCAAGCACCTTGTCAACGTTCATAAGGTTCCCGTTGGCATTATCGTCGTCACCGGACATAACGAAATGATGACGGTCGAAGAGTTCTACTCCCTTGGCACCAACACAGTCGTAGCATCAGACTACATTGTGAAACCGTGGGTGCCAGAGCACCTTCTCCGAGATGTGGAGCGCACCACGGCGCAAATCCAAGCGAAGCGCGCTCACATCAAGGCGTCGGCCGCCGGTGAGCGGCAAGACCTTATCACGGCTCGCCTCGATAGAATCGAAGCCGAGTTGCGACGCCTCGCACCACGAAGCCTCATCACAGATCTGGGCCTCGATCTCGTGCGCGCGCTCGTCATTGCGGCGGCGCTCCTAGCGATGCTCCTCTTGGGAGTGGGCGACTTCGTGCGTCGCGTAATCCTCGGGCATTGACGCGGAGATTTGAGCAATGATCTGGCTCGTGCAGACCCGGTGGCCCACCGATGGCGGCACTGGCACGCGCTGCGGCTCGGGCCGTGGTGGCCCGGCGCGGCCCAGCCCTAATTAAGCAAGCGAGAAAGAAGTCAGGGGACCGACGCCAACGGGAGCACCATTTTCCTGCGCGTGGGATCGGGGCTGAGACGGGAAAAGCCTAGCTTCTGATACCAGCTCACTAACCAGTCCTCTTTAGGATCAACAGCGAGAAATACCCCGCCTGTTATGTCTCGCAGTTGAGCCGCGATCTTGCTGAGGCGAGCAACGACGGAAGCTCCCATGCCGCCGTGCTGTACTGTTTGATCGGTCCCTAAACGCCCAAGGAGGTAGCCCCCGATCTGCACATAGGGCGATTGAGCCATCCCTACAACCCTTAGCAAATTGCCGTCAACTCTCAACGACAGCGGCGAGAGCGTTCCATACGCCCATACTCGGTGGGCGCCATCGGCCACCACGTAAACCTGGCACAAACCGGCGGCCTGCTCTTGTGCGGCACGGTTATGAAGGTAATCGTCAATTTCAGCGTGCCCACAAGAAAAAGCGCCGACGTTGTGCGTCGGCGCTAGGACTGCGAACGTGTAGGCCGTCACCGACTAGCGGCGTGCCGGGAGAGGACCGAACAGTTCGTCAGCGCGGTGCATCGCTTCCATAAACTCGGAAGTCGGCACCGGGGGTTTAGCAAGCAGCTCCAAGAGACTGCGCTGCTCGGGGATCGTTAGCTCCCAAGTAGCTGCCTCGGCGAGGTCTCGGGTCACTCGGGCAGCAACGGCCTCGATGACGTACTGTGCTACACTCGCCCCCTGCAACGCAGCGGCCTGATTTAGGTGATCCTTTAGGAGCCTCGGCAAGCGAAACTCCTGGCGCTCGTCGGCTGGCATACTCACGTAAGCCTTAGCAGTAGCGGTCATAAACCCTTTCCGGTTCGTTTTTTCTGGTGTGCCGTACAATGTACGGATACATGGGCACCTGTCAAGACACCTTCCGTAACTGCCTGTGCTTCAGCCCGTTAAGTCATGCTAGCGCTCGTCTAGCTGCTGCTGCTGCACTTCGTCGTCCTGCTCCTGCTCCCCATCGTGATCCTCGCCTAGATCGTCGTCTACGTCGTCGTGCGCGTGCTGATCCTCGTCGTGATCATGATGCTCGGCATGATCGGCGTCGGGATGGTGGTGGTGGTGGTCATCGTGGCGCTCGCGATGGTCGTGCTGATCCTGGCGGTGATCGTGCTCGGCATGGCGCTGGCGCTAGTCATGCTGGCGCCGGTCGGCTTGGTGCTGCTGGCGCTCGCCGCCCCTGCGCACTGGTGCGCGCACCCCAAAAGCCCACCCCACCCCACCTAGGGCGTAACTCGCCACGACTGGAAACGAAGGTGAGCGCAGGCGGCCGGAGCTGACAGGCAGCGCAATGGTGGCTGCACGAGAGTCAGACGGCACGGCCTGCGCCACCGTTTGCGCTTACTTGCTGAGCCCGATGTTGCCGCTCTCCGCGTCCGAGCCGGGCACGCGCTGCGCCTCCGAGGTCGGCGCCTTGCCGCGCTTCCTGGGCGTGTCGCTCTGCGTCTGATAGCGCGGGTTGTCGCCCACGTTGCCTTCGTAGTGCTGCGTGTAATTGACCTTGCCCTCACTGCCAGGAATACCGCTGGCGTGCCCGTGAATTTTGAAGGTGCGCATTTCGTCGGCATCGGGTGCCGTTTCACCTTGCGGGCTCTGACTCTTCTGCGACTGCTTCTGCTGCTTGCTCATAATGTTGAGACTCCTTTAGGTTGAGTTGCTGCTGCGGAAACAGATGGGAAAATCACACACGGTACAGATGCCGCTCTGCGAACGGTTGCGCTCCCAGCGGCACGACGCGCGCGGCGGCGAACTGCCACACGTTGGGCAGTGCGGCGCCGTGGCGTTGCTGGCAGGACACGGCACCGCGATTCTCGTCGGCAACCGCGTCAGAGGCCGAGGGGCGATGTCCTGCGCAGCGGAAGCCGCAACCTTGGCGACGTTGGCCTCGGCTGCGGAAGCACGAAGCGGAGGGGCGCCCTGCAACAATGCCTGGCGGCGCCGTTCGGCCGCGCGGAGGCGTTGCGCGCGGTCGCGTTCGGCGTCGGCTGCGGACGGCGGGAGCGGGCGCACCGCTAGGTCGAGCGATAATCCACGACGACGCTGCCCTGCGAATCCACGGCCGGGCGAATGAACCGGAGCCAGCGCGCCCCCGGCGTCACCGTGAAGATGCCCGCCGCGGCGACGACGCTCACGGTAGACCATAGCCCTATCGGGCCGGAGGCGCCGTCCTCGTTGCTGCCCTGAATCGTGAGACTGGAAGCGCTGGCGGTGTTGGTCGTCCAACTCGCGCTGATCGTCGTGGCGTCAGCGACGAGGAGTGGGTTGCTCGTGCGCGTGCTGCTGTTGGCGCTCGCGGAGTCGAGCAGGACGAGCGAATGGGTATAACCGTAGCGGCTCATCTAAATATCCGACTCTTCAGGCACGCTGACGTTGGGGTCGTAGTAGGCCGGTGCCGTCCGCGCGGCGTCCTTCTGTCCTTTCGCGACCCAGCGCTTGAGGGCGTCGGCACGGGAGAGCCCCGGCGCGGCAAACATCGCGGCGTCGCTCACGTTCTGGTCGCTAACGTTCGCGTCGCGAAGCTTCGCGAGCTGCGCGGGACTGAATCCCGACGTGTCGGGGGCGCGGCCTTCGGCGATCGCGAGATCGCGCATGAGCGTGGTGCTATGCTTGAGAATCATGGCGTTGGCGGCGTCCTCCATCGCCTCCGGCGTCAACTCGCCAGTGAGTGACATGCGCTTGCGGCGTTCGAGTTCACCAATGAACTCCGAGCCAATCGCAGGGTGTTCGGCGGCGAGCTTAATCTTTTGGAATGATTCAGGGTTAACGGTCGTGGATGCATTATTCCTTTCGGGAGAGGAGTGCGAGAATTGCCGCTGCCAGGCGGCGGCGGCTGCCCCGTGGACCCACGGGGGCGTGAGGGCTGCTTCTATGCGGTCGAGTTCCGCTAGCGTTTCGGCGTCGTTCCAGGCATCGGGCATTGCGTAGGGGCTCCGTGGTAGGGGTGGTGGGGTGGGGCGCAGTCGCGCAGCGACTGGGAGAGCTTTCTCCCAACTGGGGGCTCCTAGAGCCCCCCAGTCGTTGGGAGAACAAAGCCGCGTCTCCCAAACGGCTCATGGGAGAGCCTGGGAGACGTGGGAGAACGCCGCTTCTCCGACGGGCGTAAGTGCCCAGTATGACTCACTTTTGGTCACATACTGGGCGGCCAAAAGTTCATCTTGGGAACGGTAGGCCGTGCTGCTGGGGATGCCCTGCTCAATGGCCCAAGTTGCCAAACTTCTCCCAATGGGAATTTGGGAGACGCGGACCAGCTCAAGCAGCTTGCGAGTGTTCGCCTTCAGGCCCGAGACGGCGGGGGGCAGGAGGACGCACGAGCCCGTGCCGGGCATCTTCACGAGCTGAAGGGGGAGCGGCGGCACATGGTCGCCGTCCTTCACAACGTGGTGGATGGACTACACCGTGGGTGGTGAGCGTCACAAAGAGGCGACCGACGCCACCAGCAAGAAAGAGGCGCTAGACGTGCTGCGGGCGCGCATCGGCGACCGCAAGAGCGGCAAGCTCACGGGCTCGCCGGACAAGATGACGCTCGCGCAGCTCCGCGCGCTCGTGGAGCGACAGTATGCGCTCGACGGCCGCAAGAGTGTGGAGCGGGTCAATGAGGCGTACACCCACCTAGAGGAGTTCTACGGCGCGGAGGAACGCGTCGCGAATATCACGCGGGCGCGCATCGACGCGTACGCCGTCGCGCGGCTCGCGGCCGGGCTCGCGCGGGCGACGGTCAACAATGAGCTGGCGCAGCTCCGGCGCGGCTTCCAACTCGCCATCGAAGCGGGCTTGCTCGCGGTCATGCCCGTGTTCAAGTTGCCGAACCCCCACAACGCGCGGAGCGGGTTCTTTGAGGAGGGCGAGTTCGCCGCCGTCCTGTTGGAGCTGCCCAGCGACGCGCGGCGCGATCTCGTGGAGTTCCTCCGGGCGACGGGCTGGCGGCGCGACGAGGCCCGCTTGCTTCAATGGGCCGCCGTCGATGTTGAGGGCGGTATCATTCGCCTCGAAGAGGCCCGCGCAAAGAGTGGCAAGCCCCGCCTGTTCCCGTTCGGGCTCGCGCCCGCCCTCAAGGCGTTGCTCGCACGACGGTGGACGGAGCGGGACGGCCTCTACGTGTTCCACTTGGACGGCCGCCCGATTGGTGTGCAAGCGCTGCGGTACGCCTGGAAGCGCGGGTGCAAGCGTGCAGGGCTCGCCGGACGCCTCGTGCACGACCCGCGGCGCAGCGCGGCGCGCGACTTTCGGCGCGCTGGTGTGTCGGAGGGCGAGATCATGCAACTGTGTGGGTGGCGCACGCGCGCGATGTTCGACCGCTACAACATCATCGACGAGGCGGACCTGGCGGCCGCCGTCGCGAAGCGCTACGGGCAAGTAGCGGGCAAGTCGGAGCCTTCCACCGAGGGCAAGCCCTCCGTAAGTTCAAGCGCTGCGCCATAACTGGCCCCTCGTCCAACGGCAGGACACCAGACTTTGGATCTGGGTATGGTGGTTCGAATCCACCGGGGCCAATTCCCTTCTCTGCACCGCCTTCACACGCTCGAGGTGCACCGATGGATTTTCGAGTGATCCGGACGACGGCTCTCCTGGCGCTCCTGACGCGCGCGCTGGACGCCCAGACTCCGCAGACGGGGTTCCTAGACCGCCGCGTGTCGGTGGCAGGCCAGTCTCACCACTACCAGGTGTTCGTCCCGTTCTCCTACACGGCCTCGCAGCGCTGGCCCGTCATTCTCTTCTTGCACGGCGCTGGCGAGCGCGGCGACGATGGTCTCCTTCCGACCCAAGTGGGCTTGGGCGCCGCCGTGCGCCAGAATGCCGCGCGTTTCCCGGCGATCATCGTCTTCCCACAGCTGCCGGCGGAGTCGATCTGGGCGGGGGTGCCCGCCCAAGTCGCCATCGCTGCCCTCGAGCAAGTGAGCCGAGAGTTCCAAGTCGACTCGGACCGCGTGTATCTCACGGGCCTGTCGCTGGGCGGCAATGGCGTGTGGTACCTCGCGTATCGCTATCCGTCCCGTTTTGCAGCGCTCGCCCCGATTTGCGGTTTCGTTACGCCGTTCTTCCCTACAACCCGCCCGTTCACGCCGGTCGTTCCCGCGGATAGCGGCCCTCCCTTCGAAGCCCTTGCTCGTCAGCTGCGGCGCGTCCCGACGTGGATCGTCCACGGTGAGGTTGACGGAGCGGTGCCAGTAGAGCAGTCGCGTCAGGCAGCGGCGGCCCTCAAGACTGTCGGTGCGCCCGTGCAGTATTTCGAGGTGCTGGGGACGAATCACAACGTGTGGGACGCGGCCTACGGGTCGCCGACACTCGTGAATTGGCTCTTCGCACAGCGCAGGTCGCGCTGATTCCATCGGGCCCAATTTTCGCTCTATGACCGACCACCTCACCCGACGTGATTTCGTGACCGCCGCGAGCGCGTTGGCCGGCGCCGCACTCTTGCCCACCGCGGCCACGGCCGGGCGGACACCCACCGGCTCCACTGACGGCACCGTCGTCCTGTTTCAGGGCGACTCGATCACCGACGCCGGCCGCGACCGCGCCGTGGCCGACCCGAACGCGGCGCGCGCCCTCGGCTCGGGCTACCCGCTGCTCGCCGCCTCAGCGGCGCTCGCGGCGCACCCCGATCGGGGCCTGCGGTTCTACAATCGCGGCGTCAGCGGCAACAAGGTGCCGGACCTCGCGGCCCGCTGGGCCGCCGACACCGTAGCGCTGGCGCCGGACGTGCTGAGTATTCTGATCGGCGTGAACGACTTTTGGCACAAGCTGAGCAGCGGCTACACCGGCACCGTCGAGGACTACGAACATCAGTACGTCGCCCTGCTCGATGAGACCCGGCGTTCCCTGCCGCACGTCCGGCTCATCGTGCTGGAGCCGTTCGTGCTGCGCTGCGGCGCGGTGGACAATCGCTGGTTTCCGGAATTCGACCAGCGTCGGGCCGCAGCCGAGCGCGTCGCGCAGCACGCCGCGGCGAGGTTCGTCCCGCTGCAGGCGGTCTTCGACGATCTGTCGCACCGACGCGCGCCGGAGTACTGGGCCGCCGATGGCGTCCACCCCACGCCGGCCGGACACGCCGTGATCGCGGAGCGGTGGCGGCGAGCGGCACACCTGTAGTCATCGTCTCAAGTCCTTACCCAAGGCCATCGCATGCTGCTGCTCCTCCCCGCCCTGCTGGCGGTCCAGACGACACCGCTCGACGCGTTCCGCGGCAACATCGCGGCGATCCACGCCCGCAACCGTGCCGCGTACCTCTCGCACTACCTCCACACCCCGGCGCTCGCGCGCGTCGGCCCGGATGGGCTTCGCCAGGGCTACGACTCCTTCGCGGCCGCGGTCGGCGCGGCGTGGCCCGACACGCTGGTCGCGACGCACTTCCGCATCGTGCCCGTGACGCCGGACGTCGCATACGGCGTGTATCGCTACCGCGTAGTGGACTCGAGCGGGAGCGTCCGCGGTGTGAGCGAGCGGGTCTTCGTCCGCACGCCTCAAGGCTGGAAGGTCGCAGTCACCACCGCCTTCCCCACCCCGGACGCGGCGCCGCCTCCGGTGGCGCTCGTCGGTGCGACCCTGGTCGACGGCACGGGCGCCGCTCCCGTGCGGAACGCCGTGGTCGTGATCCGCGACGGGCGGGTCGCCTGCGCGGGACCACGCCCGCGCTGTCCCGTGCCCGACGACGCCGATACCGTGCGCGCCGACGGCAAGTGGATCACTCCAGGGCTGATCGACACGCACGTCCACTTCTCGCAGACCGGCTGGGTGGACGGGCGACCCGACGCGCTCGACCTGCGTGACAGCCATCCCTACGAGCAGGTCGAGGCGGAGCTCCAGGCTCGGCCCGAGCGATTCTTCCGCTCCTACCTGTGCAGCGGCGTCACGTCGGTCTTCGACGTAGGAGGCTACCCGTGGACGCTGGACCTGCAGGCGCGGACCGCGCGGTCCACCACGGCGCCGCGCGTGATGGCGGCCGGGTCGCTGCTCTCGACCATCGACCATTGGCTGAACCTGCCCGATCAGCGCCAGTTCATTTACATGGCGGACGAGGCCACGGTGCGAAAGGCAGTGCGCGCCCACAAAGCCTGGGGCGCCGCGGCCATCAAGGTGTGGTACATCATGCCGCCCCAACCCCCGGACACGGCGCGCGTTTCAGCCCTGGTTCGCGCCGCGGGCGACGAGGCTCGGAAGGTCGGCCTGCCGCTGATCGTGCACGCGACGGGCCTGTGGGAGGCGAAGGACGCGCTGCGAGCGGGCGCGCGCGTGCTCGTCCATTCCGTCTGGTCCGCTCCCGTTGATGACGAGTTCCTCACCCTCGCGCGCCAAGCCGGCACGATCTACGTGCCGACGTTGACCGTCCTGGACGGCTACTCCCAGATTGCGGCCCGGCGCTTCGAGCGCGACCACCAACCCCTCGCGTGCGTCGATCCCGCAACCCGGGCCAAGGCACTCGCCACCGACACCGTCGCGCTGGCGCAACGCCCGACCGAGGCGGCACTGCGAGAGCGAGCCACACGGATGGCCACGTCGCTGATCCAGGGTCCGGCGAACCTGAAGCGGGTGTTCGACGCCGGCATACCGGTGGCGCTCGGCACCGACGCCGGCAACCCGCTCACGTTGCATGGTGCGTCGGTGTTCATGGAGCTCGAGGCGATGCAGGCCGCCGGCCTCGCGCCGCGCGACGTGCTGGTCGCCGCGACGCGCAACGCCGCCCGCGCGCTCGGGGGGGGCCTCGACAGCACGGGCACAGTTACTGCTGGCTCGGTGGCGGACCTGCTGGTACTCGACGCCGATCCGCTCACCGACGTCCGACATTTCCGCGAGATCGCGCTCGTCGTGCGCCGCGGCGAAGTTTATACTCGTCATGAGCTCGCCTACTAGGCAGTCCTACTCTTGCCACGAACTGGGTTTCACATGCGCCTGACCGCCCGTCCGACGATCGCCGCAGCCCTCGGCGTCGCCCTCCTCGCCCTCGCGCCCGCCCCCACCGGCGAGCTCCGCGGCTTCACCGCCGAGTCTGCGAAGGCCCAGCGCGAGTGGGAGGCCAAGTTCCGCGCGATCCCCTCCCCCGACTCGCTGCGCGAGTACATGCGCCGCCTGTCAGCGCGCCCGCATCACGTCGGCTCGCCGTACGACAAGGACAACGCCGAATGGCTCCTCGCGAAGTTCAAGAGCTTCGGGCTCGACGCGCGCATCGAGACGTTCGACGTGCTCTTCCCGACGCCCAAGGAGCGCGTGGTGGAGCTCGTGGCCCCCACGACGTTCCGCGCCAGGCTGCAGGAGCCGCCGGTGCCGGGAGACCCGACCTCGAGCCAGCAGGCGGAGCAGCTCCCCACGTACAACGCCTACTCGATCGACGGCGACGTCACCGCCCCGCTCGTATACGTGAACTACGGCGTGCCGGCGGACTATGAGCGGCTGGCGCGGCTGGGCGTGTCGGTGAAGGGCGCGATCGTCATCGCGCGCTACTTCGGGTCGTGGCGCGGCATCAAGCCCAAAGTGGCGGCGGAGCACGGCGCCATCGGCTGCATCATCTACTCGGACCCCCGGGAAGACGGCTACACGAAGGGCGACGTGTATCCGCAGGGGCCGTGGCGCCCCAAGGACGGGGTGCAGCGCGGCAGCGTGATGGACATGCCGCTCTTTCCCGGCGACCCGCTGACGCCCGGCGTGGGGGCCACCAAGGACGCAAAGCGGCTCCCGGTGAGCGAGGCGCCGACCATCACCAAGATTCCCGTGCTGCCCATCTCGTATGGTGACGCGCAGCCGCTGCTCGCGGCCCTGCGCGGGCCCGTGGCGCCGGCGGAGTGGCGCGGCGGGCTCGGCATCACTTATCACGTGGGCCCCGGACCCGCCAAAGTGCACCTGCGCGTGAAGTCGGACTGGAGCCTGAAGACGCTGTACGACGTGATCGCGCGCATTCCCGGCGCGACCGCGCCGGACGAGTGGGTGATCCGCGGCAACCATCACGACGCCTGGGTGAACGGCGCCGAGGACCCGATCTCGGGTCTGGTGCCGCTGCTCGAGGAGGCGCGCGCGTACGGCCAGCTGCTCAAGCAGGGCTGGAAGCCGCGCCGCACCATCATCTACGCGGCGTGGGACGGTGAGGAGCCCGCGCTGCTGGGCTCGACCGAGTGGGTCGAGGCGCACGCCGACGAGTTGGCCGCGAAGGCGGTGGCCTACCTGAACAGCGACACCAACAACCGGGGCTATTTGGACGTCGGGGGCTCGCACTCGCTCGAAGCGTTCATCAACGACGTGGCGCGGGACATCGAAGATCCCGAGACCAAGCTCAGCGCCTGGAAGCGGGCCCAGCTCCGCGCCATCGCCGACGCGAGCTCGGCCGATCTCCGTCAGGAGGCGCGACAGCGGGCCGACCTGCGCATCGATGCGCTCGGATCCGGCTCGGACTTCACGCCGTTCCTGCAGCACGTCGGGATCGCGACTTTGAACCTCGGCTACGGCGGCGAGGGCGGCGGCGGCATCTACCATTCGATCTACGACGACTTCAAGTGGTACACGACGTTCGACGACACGTCGTTCGTGTACGGCCGCGCCCTGGCGCAGACGGTAGGCACCGCGGTGATGCGGCTCGCCGACGCCGAAGTCGTGCCCTACCAGTTCACCGCCTTCGGCGAGACCGTGGGCCGTTACGTGAAAGAAGTGGAGAAGCTCCTGCAGGAGAAACAGGACACGGTGCGCGAGCGCAATCGCCAGCTCGACGAGGGCGTGTTCGCCGCGACCGCGGACCCCCGCGAGCCGTCGGTCCCGCCCGCGCGGGAAGACCTGCCGCCGTATCTGAGCTTCGCGCCGCTCGACAACGCGGTGGACGCTCTCAATCGGGCGGCGGAGCGCTACGAACGGGCTTTCGCGAAAGCGCAGGCGAATGGCGGGGCCGCCCTTGCCAAGCCGGAGGTGCAGGCCCTGAACGCCACGCTGCGCCAGAGCGAGCGGGCGCTCATGAGCGCCACAGGTCTGCCACGGCGACCCTGGTACCGCCACCAGATCTACGCGCCCGGGTTCTACACCGGCTACGGCGTCAAGACGCTCCCCGGCGTGCGCGAGGCAATCGAGCAGAAAAACTGGTCGGAAGCCGAGCAGCAGATCGCGGTGACCGCGCAAGCGCTCGCTGCGCACACGAGCGTGGTCGGCCGGGCCGCGGAGCAGCTCGAAAGGCTCGCGCCCTAGGCGACGGTTGACTCGGTCGCGTCCGACCGCCTACAATGCGAGAAGAAAGCGACCCGGGAGGCCCGCATGCAACGTCACATCCGCACGGCTGCGCTGACCGTCATCCTGCTCGTGCCGTTCCTCACCTCCGCCCCCGCGGATTGGGACGCGCTCAACTCGGCGCAGGCCGCGACGTCCTACACCTACCGGGGCACCATTCGCGCCGTCAACGCCCGGACGGGGACGCTCGAGCTGATTACCGGCGTTGGGATGTCGCTGCGGCTCGTGCGGATGACCACGGCCGCGACGACGCGCCTCGTCGCCACCGGCGCGGCACCCCGCGTCGGCGACCTCAAGCCGGGCGACGTCGTGCGCGCCGAGTGCCGGCGCACCGTCGCGGGATTGGTCGCCGATCGGATCGAGAAGCTCGCGGTGGGCACGCCATGACCCGGCCGTGGGTCACGGTCGCCCTCCTGCTGCTGGCCGTGGGCTGTCAGAAGCCTGTGAAGCCGGGCGACCCCCTCCCTGGGCTCTCCCGTGCGGAGCGCGACCGATTCGACCGCGGGAAGGTCGTGTTCGACAGTGTGTTCACACCCGAGACGGGGCTCGGTCCCCTGTTCAACGCGAACGGCTGCGGCGAATGCCACGAGGACCCGGCGGGAGGGCGCGGCGACGAGGTCGAGGTCCACGCCACCGCGTTCCGAGCCCCCGTCTGCGACCCGCTGGTACAGGAGGGCGGGCCGGTGATCCAGCAGCACACCACTCCCGCTCTGAAACAAGCCCTCGGCATCGACCAGGAGCCCTTTCCCCCGTCTGCCACGGCGCGGGCGATGCGCACGTCGCCGGTCGTCTTCGGCCGCGGCCTGCTCGATCTCGTCCCGGACTCCGTGCTCCTCGCCTACGCCGACCCCGACGACCGGAACCACGATGGTGTCAAAGGGCGGCCCAACCGCTTCGTGGACGGTCGCATCGGCCGGTTCGGCCGCAAGGCCTTCGTCCCCACGCTGCGGGAGTTCAACGCGGGGGCGTTCGCGGCGGAGATGAGCGTCACGAGCCCCGAGCAGCCTACCGAGGAGGACATCGGGGGCAAGCCGATCCCCGCGGGCGTCGACCCCGCGCCGGATCCGGAGATCACCCAGGAGGCGCTCGACCTCACCGACGACTTCGTGCGCTTCCTCGCGCCGCCGTCGCCGTTGAAGCTCGGGAAGGACGGCCGGCGCGGCCGCGACGTCTTCTCCCAGATAGGTTGCGTGACCTGTCACATCCCGACGCTCCGCACCGGGGACAGCCCCGTGCCGGCGTTGCGGAACCGGCCGTTCGCCGCCTACACCGACCTCCTGCTGCACGACATGGGGGCCGACCTGGCCGACATCTGCCTCGGCCTCGCCGCCCCGGCCGATTTCCGCACGGAACCACTCCTCGACCTGCGCGGCGCCGAGCATTTCCTCCACGACGGCCGGGCGACCACGCTCGAGCAGGCGATCGAGCTGCACGGAGGCGAGGGGTCCGGCGCGCGCGACCGCTTCAAGGCACTGCCGGCGGCGGACCGCGCCGCGCTGATCGCATTCCTCAAGTCGCTGTAAGAAGTAACCCCTTGGCTTCGCGCAGTTTGCCGTCTATTTTGCAGGGCTCACATGGCGGACCTTTCGCTCTCGCGGAGCCAGCTGTTGCTCCTCGCCGGGACGGCCAACCGGCCGCTCGCCGAGGAGATGGCCGAGCAATTGGGGCAGCCGCTGTGTGCGGTGACGATCCGCCGCTTCGCTGACGGGGAGATTTTCGTCAAGATCGACGAGAACGTGCGCGGCCGGGATGTCTTCATCATCCAGCCGACCAACCCGCCGGCGGAGAACCATCTGGAGCTGTTGTTCCTGATCGACGCCGCGCGACGGGCGAGCGCGGCGCGGATCACGGCGGTGCTGCCGTACTTCGGCTACGCGCGCCAGGATCGCAAAGATCAGCCGCGTGTCGCGATCAGCGCCAAGCTCATGGCGAACCTGATCACGGCGGCGGGCGCGGACCGGGTGCTGGGGATGGACTTCCATTCCCATCAGCTGCAGGGGTTCTTCGACATTCCGGTGGATCATCTGTACGCGGCGCCGGTGTTCGTGAGCCACTTCCGCCAGAAGCAGCTGTATGATCCGGTGGTAGTGGCGCCCGACGTGGGATCGGCGAAGATGGCGCGGGGATTCGCGAAGCGGCTGAACGCCTCACTCGCGATCATCGACAAGCGACGCCCGTCCGCGAACGTGGCCGAGGTGGTGAACGTCGTGGGTGAGGTGGCCGATAAGGACTGCCTCATCCCAGACGATATGATCGACACGGCGGGGACCGTCACCGAGGCGGCGGCGGCGCTCAGGCAGCTCGGCGCGCGCAACATCTACGCGTTCGCGTCGCACGCGCTCCTGTCGGGGCCGGCGGTGGAGCGGCTCCGCGCCTCGGCCATCAACGAGGTCGCGGTGACCAACACGATCCGGATCCCCGACGAGCGGATTTTCGACAAGCTGAAGGTGCTCTCAATCGCGGGGCTGATGGCCAAGGCGATCGGCTACGAGCACTCGAACCAGTCGGTGAGCGCGCTCTTCGATTGAGCGCAACGTGCAACGTGCAACGTGTGACGGGTAACTGATTCTATGGCCCAGACCGTTTCTCTCTCTGCGAACCCGCGGCAGGCGACCGGCAAGGGCGCCGCGCGGCAAGCGCGCTTCCGCGGCAAGGTCCCGGCCGTGATTTACGGCCACGGGCGCGACACACAGGCGCTCGAGCTCGAGGCCAAGGCGCTCGAGAAGGCGCTGCAGGGGGTCGAGCCCGCGAGCACGATCATCGAGCTGGCGGTGGACGGCAAGACGGTGAAGACGCTGATTCGCGAGATCCAGCGCCACCCGATCCGGCCCGACATCATTCACGTCGATTTCTACGAGATCCACGCCACCGAGAAGGTCAAGCTCAAAGTCCCGGTGCACCTCGTGGGGAACCCCGACGGCGTGCGCAACGCCGGTGGGGTGCTCGACCAGGTGACGCGCGAGGTGGAGATCGAGGTGCTCCCGGAGAACATACCGGATCGCGTCGAGCTCGACGTCAACGCGCTCAAGATCGGCGACTCGCTGCACGTGCGCGACCTGAGCATCCCCAACGCCAAGATCCTCACCGACGCCGACCTGACGATCGCGACGGTCGTGCCGCCGCGCGCCGAGGAAGTGGCGGCGCCGAGCCCCGAAGCGGCGACCGAGGTGGCCGAGCCCGAGCTCATCCGCAAGGTTCGTGAGGGTGAGGAGGAAGAGGGCGAGGCGGGGGCCGAAGGTGGTGCGGCGGCCAAGCCCGAGGCGAAAGGTGCGGGAGGCGGGGGCGCGGCTCCTGCCAAGGCGGAAAAAGCCGAGAAACCCAAGGGCGGCAAAGAGAGCTGACGCTTGCGCGCCGTCGTCGGCCTCGGCAACCCGGGGCCCGAGTACGCGGCGACGCGTCACAATGCGGGCTTCTGGTTGGCCGATGCGCTCGTCGCGCGTTGGGGCTTCCCCCCCTTCAGCCGCGGCGAGCGCGCTCGCGTCACCGAGGGTGAGGTGGACGGCGTACCCGTCCGCGTGCTCAAGCCCACCACCTACATGAACTCGAGCGGCGCGGCCCTCGCCTCGCTCCGCGCCGACCCGGCGTTCGACCCGGCCCGGGACCTCCTCGTCCTGGTGGACGACTTCGCGATCCCGGCCGGCACGTTCCGGCTGCGCGGTGAGGGCTCCGCGGGCGGCCATAACGGCCTGAAGAGCATCGAGAGCGCCCTCTTGTCCCAGCAGTATGCGCGCCTGCGAATCGGGGTGGGCCCGCTGCCGGAAGGCGTGAGCGACTGGTCGGAATACGTGCTCGCGCCGTTCACACCCGAGCAGCGCGAACAGGTGGAGGCCATCATGCCGCAGCTGGTGGACGCCGTCACCAAGTGGGTGAAGGAAGGCACCAGCTAAGTGCTGCGCCTCGGCATCGTCGGGCTCCCGAACGTCGGGAAATCCACGCTCTTCAACGCCCTCACCTCCTCCAAAGCGGCCGCCGCGGAGAACTACCCCTTCTGCACCGTCGAGCCCAACGTCGGCGTGGTCCTCGTCCCCGAGCCGCGGCTGGAGCGGCTGAATGAGCTCGTCCAGCCCAAGAAGAAAGTTCCGGCGGTGGTCGAGTTCGTCGACATCGCGGGCCTCGTCAAGGGCGCGTCCCAAGGCGAGGGGCTCGGCAACCAGTTCCTGTCGCACATCCGCGAAGTGGATGCGGTCGTGCACGTCATCCGCTGCTTCGACGACCCCGATGTGGTGCACGTGATGGGCCCGGTGGACCCGGTGCGCGACCACGACGTCATCACGAGCGAGCTGGCGCTCGCCGACCTCGCCGTCGTGGAGCGGCGCCTCGAGAAAGCGCGGAAGACCGCGCGCGCGGGTGATAAGGACGCCCAGGCCGAGCTGGTGGTGCTCGAGCGCGTGATTGCAGAGCTCAACGCGGGGCGCGGCGCGCGGGAAGCCGGCGAGAGCGAAGACGCGGTGAAGTTCCTGCGGCAGCTCGGGCTGCTCACCGCCAAGCCGATCCTGTACGCCGCGAACGTGAATGAGGACGAGCTCGCCTCGGGCGGCGGGAAGTGGCTCGAGCAGCTCCGCGCGGCCGTGCAGGCGCACCACGAGGAAGCCGAGATCGTCCTCTTCTCCGCCAAGTTCGAGGCGGAGCTGGGCGAGCTGTCAGGGGATGAACGGACGGAGTACCTCGCGAGCGCCGGCGTCAGCGAGCCGGGGCTCGACCGTCTGATTCACGCGGGCTACCGCCTGCTCGGCCTGCAGACGTTCTTCACCGTGGGCGAGAACGAGGTACGCGCCTGGACCATGCACCGCGGCGGGACGGCGTTCGATGCCGCCGGCGAGATCCATTCGGATTTTCAGCGCGGCTTCATCCGCGCCGAGACCGTGGCGTTCGCCGACTTCGAGCGGGTGGGATCGTACAAGGCGGCGCGGGAGCAGGGGCTGGTGCGGAGCGAGGGGCGGGACTACGTCGTGGAGGACGGGGACATCCTGCTGTTCCGCTTCAACGTCTAGCGCCGGCTCCACATCACCACGGCACCGCAGGTGTTCCTGAAGCCCGACCGGAACTCCGTCGGCACGTCGAACCCGCGCTTGTACACCTCCACCCCCGCCAATTCGTCGACGCGGATCTGGTTCAGGTAGGCGACCGGCAGCCTCAACCCGTCCAGATACAGCGCCATGACGCACTGACGCGTACCGTCGCTTCCGATCGGCAGACAGTTCCCGAGACGGCACACCACTTGTACGCCGGACTCGCTCAGCGGCCCGTCGAGCGAGTGCGAGGCCCGCTGGTCGAGGTCCGCCCGCGAGTAGAAGCGCCCGGCGCTCCGCTTTTGGCGATCGTAAAACCCCACGAGGCTGCGCTCGGCGCGGAGGGTCTGCGCTTCCACCACGATGGGCGCCAACTGGGCCGCGGCGACGTCGAGCAGCACCGATAGCGTCAGCGTCTTGCCGCGCTTGAGGTCCATCTCGTGCTCGTACACCAGGCTGTCGCCGTAGAGGATGCGGACCAGCTGCTGCCCGTCCGGTAGCCCGGCGAGCTCGAACGACCCGGTCGAATCGCTCACATCGAAGATCTGGCTGCCCCGCACGGCGACCATCACGCCGGAGATGGGGAGACCGTTGATGGAAGAGCGCGCGGTGCCCGCAAGGCGAGCGGTCGTGTCGCGCTGGGCATGAGCCGGAGTGACGAGCACGCCGAGAAACAGGAAACCGCTGAACGGTGCGCGCCACATAGGCCCGCGCTTCCGGGGAGGGATGCGGTAATCTAACCGAACCGCACGCAAGGCACCGGCGCGGAGCGCCGCTGATTTGCTAGTCCTGACCCTCCGGTGCCGCCGCTCCCGCGTGCACCCGATTGCCCCGCTGCTGCGGCAGCGGCGCCGCGGGCTGGCCGCCCGGGTCGGACAACGGAACCTGCTGCTGCACCATGTCCCGGCTGAGCCACACCACGCGGTTGCCGCACATGATCGCGTCCACTGGATACGCCTGCCGCGCGAACGAGTGCGCGTCGGAGCTCGCCACCCTGGTCCCCGGGAAGTAGTACCAGCAGCGCTGGCCATCGGGATGACTGTGGATCATCCCCACGGTGCCTGCCCATCCCGCGTCCTCACAGGTCTGCTCCGGCACGACGCGCGTTGTGGTGGAATGCCCGGGCTCCACGTCCGCGGGCGCGATTCGTCGCACGATGACGGCGTTTCCGTGGATCTCCCCGATCATGCAGCCCATGAACTCGGTCGGGTAGGAGCGGTACTGCAGCGACAGGTAGCGGCGCGCCTGGTCGGAGAGGATGAGGGCGCGGGCGTGCGAGCCGGAACGACCCGATGCCGCTTCGATGAGGCCGGCAGGCTCCGGCTGGAGCGCCAGCAGGACCACCAGTCCCGCCGCCGCCACCACGCCGCGCGTCGCGAACAGCCAAGTACGCCGAGCTTGCATCCGACCGTCCTTTCCGCCCTGTCCAAAGGATGATTGGCCGGCACTTCAGGTTGCGTGATGCGGGTCACGTCGTCGTCAAGGCAGCATCAACCCGATGTGAGGAGGGTCACGGGGCGTGCCTGCACGGCCTTCCCCCTCCCCGCCGGGGCATCTATCTTTCGCGCCTCATAATCCCCTACTCGGCGCCGCACCTGCGCTGGGTCGCCTACGACCAAAGGGAGGTGGCATGGCTCGTCGCTACGAGACCGTCTACATCTTCGATCCCGCGCTGGAAGAGCCGGCGATCACCGAACGCCTGGAGCGGTTTCACGCGCTCCTGACCAAGGACGCCAAGGGCTCGATCACGAACGTCGCTCATTGGGGTAAACGCACCCTCTCCTACCCGATCAAGAAGAAAGACACGGGCTACTACGTGGTCGCGCAGTTCGAGACCGCCGCGGAGCTCTTGCCGGAGTACGAGCGCGCCGTAAAGCTCGAAGAGGGGGTGGTGCGCTTCCTGGTGGTCGTGTCGGAAGGCCTCCCGGCGAAGCCCGAGCCCGCCCCCGCCGTGATCGCCGCCGACGTGGTGGTGGACGAGATCGAGGAGGATGACGCGTGAGACGGCCGGCGAAGACGTGCCCCGTGTGCGAATCCGGGGTACGGGTGCTCGACTACAAGGACGATCGCACGCTCGGCCGCTTTCTCACCGAGCGCGGCAAGATTCTCCCGAGCCGGTTGTCGGGCATGTGCGCGCGACATCAGCGCCAGCTCGCCACCGCGATCAAGCGGGCGCGCCAGCTCGCCCTGCTGCCGTATATCAAGGGGTACGTCGGCTGAGTCGCTGGCGCCTCGCGGTCGGCGTGCTGGTGTTCGCCGCCCTGGCGCCGGTGAGTCTCGTGGCGCTGCCGCTGGCCGCGCTCCTGATGGCCGCGCAGCCCGGGACGCGCGGTGAGTGGGTGACGGTGGCGCTCGCGGGGGGCGCCGGCGTCGCACTCCTGGCCGCTCCGGAGCACGGCGTGTTCGACGCGGTGAGTCGCACCTGGATCGTGCTGGTGACGGTGGCGTTCGCTGCCGGCGCGAAGCTCTCCCGCACGGGCTTCTGGCCGCTCGCCCTGCGCGCCTGCCTGTACGCCGCCGCAGGCGTCACGGTGCTGGTGGCTCGCACCCAGGCGGGGCCGGCGCTGTGGAGCGAAGTGCAGTGGGAGGCAACGCGGGACGCGAGCCGGGCCATGCGATACGTGGTCGAGGTGGCCCCCGGTCTGTATCCGGCATTCGAGCCCGCCGTGCGCCTGCTCGCGGCATGGCCGCTCTGGCTGGTGGTCGAGAGCCTGGTGGGGCTGGCGCTGGCCTGGCGCGGCCACGCCCTGATCGCGCGCACGCCGCTCTCCGCGGCCGGTTTGAACCATTGAGAGGAACGACGGACTATGGAAGTCATCCTGCGAGAAGACGTGCAGCATCTTGGCGCGGCGGGCGACGTGGTCAAGGTAAAGGACGGCTACGCGCGCAATTACCTCCTGCCGAAGGGTCTCGCCTACCCGGCGACCGAGGCCAACAAGAAGAAGATCGCTTACGAGGCGCAGCGCATCGCGAAGCAGCGCGCGGCCGAGAAGGGCGCCGCGGAAACCGAGGCGACCCGCATCGCGGAGGTCCACCTCAGCTTCGCGGTGAAAGTGGGCGAAGAGGACAAGTTGTATGGCTCGGTCACCGCGAGCGACGTGCAGCGCAAGCTGGAGGAGCTCGGGATCCACGTCGACAAGCGCCGGGTGGACCTTCCCGAGCCGATCCGGGAGCTGGGCGAGTTCCGCGTCGGTATCAAACTGCATCCCGACGTGCGCCCCGAAATCCAGGTGAGCGTGGTGAAGGAATAGCGGCCGCGGGAGGACGGAACAAACGGGTGACAGGCGCGCTATGACTACCAGACGGAGCGGGCGCCCGGCGGGGCGTGCGGAGGAGGGGAGCGACGCGTTGGCAGCCCTCCGACTGGTGACGGCCGCGCTCGCCGACCGCAAGGCGATCGACCCGACGGTGCTCGATCTGCGAGGCCTGACCGCCGCGGCCGACTACTTCGTCATCGTTTCGGGCACGTCGGACGCCCACGTGCGGGGCATGGCGGAGCACCTCATGGAAGCGCTGGCGCCTCGCGGGGTCGTGCCGCATCATGTCGAGGGGCTCACACAGGGCCGATGGGTGCTGTTGGACTACGTGGACTTCGTGGTGCACGTCTTCCATCCGGACTTGCGGGAGTTCTATCAGCTCGAGCGTCTGTGGAGCGATGCACCCGTGCTGGCGGCGGGCACCCCGGACAGCGGGTCGAAAGGATGATGGTCATGCGACGCATCGGCGGGATCGCGGCGGCGCTCGCGCTGTTCGGCGCGGCGCCGCTCGCAGCGCAGTACTTCGGGCAGAACAAGGTCCAGTACCAGGCCTTCGATTTCCGGATCATCCAAACCGAGCACTTCGAGATCTACTACTATCCGGCCGAGCGGACGGCGGCGCTCGACGCCGCGCGCATGGCCGAGCGGTGGTACGCCCGCCTGTCCCGCATCCTGCACCACCAGTTCCAGGGCCGGAAGCCGATCATCTTGTACGCGTCGCAGTCCGACTTCCAGCAGACCAACACGACCGGCGAAGACCTCGGCGAGGGAACGGGCGGGTTCACGGAGTTCTTCAAGCACCGGATGGTGCTGCCCTTCACCGGCTCCTACGCCGACCTGGAGCACGTGCTGGGTCACGAGATGGTGCACCAGTTCCAGTATGACGTGATCAGCCGCGGCCGCATCGGGGCCGGCGTGCAGACGCTGGTGAACGCCAACCTCCCCGGCTGGTTCATGGAAGGCATGGCGGAGTATCTCTCCATCGGCCCGATCGATCCGCTCACGTCCATGTGGCTGCGGGACGCCTCGCTGGAAGGCCACCTGCCGACCGTCGAGGAGATGACGTACGACCCGCGGATCTTCCCCTACCGGTTCGGCCACGCGCTGCTGGCCTACGTTGGGGAGAAGTGGGGCGACGAGGCGATCGGGCAGATCCTCCAGGCGTCGGTGTCGAACGGCGTCGAGGGCGGCTTCAAGCGGTCGCTCGGCGTCACGCTGGACGATCTGTCGAGCGAGTGGCGCGACGCGGTGCAGACGACCTATCTGCCCCAGCTCGCCGACCACTACCGGGCGCGCCGCATCGCCCAGCCGCTGCTCACCCAGAAGCGCTCCGACGGCACGCTGCACCTCGCCCCCGCCCTCTCACCCGACGGGCGCGACATCGCGTACTTCAGCGAGAAGAATTCCTTCTTCGTGGATCTCTACCTCGCCGACGCGGAAACGGGCCGGGTCAAGCGGCGGCTTGTGAAGTCCACCCTGAACTCGAACTACGAGAGCCTCCGCTTCATCAACTCGTCCGGCTCGTTTTCGCCGGACGGGCGCTACTTCGCGATCGCCGCCAAGCGCAAGGACCGCGACGATCTCGTAATCCTCGATGTGAAGAAGGACGAGGAGGTGCGGCGCATTCGCGTCCCGCTGAACGGGCTCACCACGCCGTCGTGGTCGCCCGACGGGAAGCAGCTGGTGTTCACAGGATACGACGGCGGCCTGTCGGACCTGTTCGTCGTGAACGCCGACGGCTCGAATCTCCACCGCCTGACGAACGACAAGTACGCGGATCTCGAGCCGTCCTGGTCCCCCGACGGGAAGACCATCGCGTTCGTCACCGACCGCAGCCCGGCGACCGACTTCGCGGCTCTCAAGTTCGGCAACCTGCGGATCGCCCTGCTGCACCTCGAGAATGGCTCGATCGACATCCTGCGGCACATGGACCAAGGGAAGAACATCAATCCCGCCTGGGCCCCGGACGGCCGGTCGCTGGCGTTCGTCTCCGATCGCAACGGGATCAGCAACATCTTCCTGTACGACCTGTCCGACGGGAATATCTACCAGATCACCGACGTGTTCACGGGAGTCTCCGGCATCACGGCGCTCTCGCCGTGCCTCTCCTGGGCGCACGAGGCCGATCGCCTCGCGTTCGCCTACTATGAGGACGGCGAATACAACGTGTACGCGGTGGACAACCCCCGCTCCCTCAAACGGCAGCCGTATCAGGCGCCCGCCACGCCGCCGGTGACGTCGCTGCTCGCCGCCCAGCGCCGGGCGCTCGCTGGGCCGACGCCGGTCGCGACCGTCGCGGCGGCGCCCGCCGACTCGGAGCCCCGTGCCGCCACCTCGGTGTATCGCTCGCCCGCCGGGTTCCGGGCTTCCGGCACCGCGCCGCAGACCCCCGACAGCGGCGCCGGACCCGCGCCCGTATCGGTGAAGACCCTCATCGACTCATCGCCCGCCCTGCCGGACACGAGCGAGTTCACATTCCGGCCCTATCGCACTCGGTTCAGCCCGGACTACGTGGCGCGGCCGACCATCGGCTACGAGCGGGATAACTTCGGCCGCGGCTTCTTCGGCGGCACTGCGGTTTCGCTGTCGGACATCCTCGGCAACCACACGATGGTGTTCTCGGGCTCGGTGAACGGCCGTCTGAGCGAAGCCCAGGTGCTCGCGGCCTACATCAACCAGGCGCACCGCCTCAACTGGGCGTTCGGCGGCTCGCAGCAGCCGCTGTACTACTACCTGCCCACGAACGTCTTCAACAACGGCGACGGCACCTTTGTCCTCACCCCGCGGATCGAACGCTTCGTGATTCGGGACGTGTTCGCGCAGGGCTTCTATCCGTTCAGCCGCTTCACCCGCGTGGAGATAGGCGCGCACTTCTCCAACATCAGTCAGGCGATCCTCAGGCAGGATTACCTGGTCGACGGGGCCGGTAACGTCCTGGGCGTCAACCCCCCCGTGACCGACAACGGCGCGTCCGTGAGCTACTACGGTCCCCAGGTCGCGCTGGTCCACGACAATTCGCTGTTCGGATGGGTGGGACCGTTCGCGGGATCCCGCTGGCGGCTGGAGGCCTCCCCCAGCTTCGGCGCGTGGAAATTCACTTCGGGCCTGGTCGACTGGCGGCGCTACTTCTTCGCACGGCCGTTCACACTGGCGCTGCGGGGCGTGTTCTTCGGTCGCTTCGGGCGGGACGCCGACCTGTTCCAACAGTTCCTCGGGAACACGGAGCTGCTGCGTGGCTACACCGCCGGGTCCCTGATCAACAACGAATGCCTCAGCAGCTCCACCCAGAGCAGCTGCCCTGAGCTCGACCAGCTCATCGGCTCGCGTATAGCCGTGGCGAACGCGGAGCTGCGCTTCCCGCTGACCCGCAGCCTAGTGCTCGGGTTCCTTCCAGTGGGCCTCCCGCCCATCGAGGGGGCCATCTTCTACGACGCCGGGCTCGCCTGGGACTCCAACTCGAAGGTCGTATGGAGCCGGGCGAGCAGCGAGGATCCCGAGACCGTGCGCGCGCCGTTGCGCAGCTGGGGCGGCTCGATCCGGATGAACTTCCTCGGCTTCGTGGTGCTGCGGTTCGACTACACCAAGCCCCTGAGCCGGCCGCACAACAACCCCTACTGGACGATTAGCCTCGGCCCAACGTTCTAACTCCGCATCGCTAAAACACTTGTCATGGCCTCGCCGGTTGCCTATCTTGTCCGGCGAGGCCATTTGCGTACCCGCTACCTCCTCCTCATCAGCCTAGCGCTCGGGGGCTGTCGGTCCCGGGCGCCCGCCGCGCAGTCGCCGCAACCGCCTGCCAAACAAGCGGTTAGCCGAGCAGCCGCCGGAGCCGCCCGTACTGCCGGCGTCGCTATCCGCATCCCGACAAAGGGGGGGGCCCCCCGGGTGTATCGCCTCCCCACCATGGTGGAGATCCCCACCGCGATTCGCGGCAAGCTCCCTCCGGTCACCCGGGTGATCGGCCTCGACACCGAAGCGGAATTCCTCTACGTCACCACCGCCACGAAAGACACGAGCGCGAAGAAAAAGGGTCCGCGCGCCAAGCCAGACACGAGCGCCACCACCCCGAAAAGCGATGTCCTCGCACTCGACCTCGGCAGTGCCCGCGTCGACACCGTGGCTTCGGGCATCGAGCAGGCGACGCTCGGTCCGGACGGCACCCTCTATACGGTAGACGCGAAGCGGCGGGTTGTGACGCTCGCGCGGCGGGTACGGGTCGCGTGGCCGCAGCCCCTCCCCGGCGTGCCGCTGCAGCTGTTCGGGGCTGCCGACCAGCGCCTCGTCGTGGCCGACGCACCGGCGCTCATCACCGCCGCCGCCGATCAACCGCCCACCACTCGACCACTGCCGGCCGGAAGCGACGTGGCGGCGACCCGTTGGGGCGACCTGGTCGCCGTAGCCGCCGACTCAGGGGTAGTCCTCATGGACCCGCTCGGCCGGCGCGAGGCCGCCTTCGTCCGGCTCTCCGATCACCCGCGCGCGCTGGTGTTCTCGCCCTCGGGCCATCGCATCTACGTCGCTCGACGCACCGAGCCCGGCCTGGCGGCAATCGACCGCTACGACCACGAGGAGATCGACGGCATCGCACTCCCGTTGCCCGCGGCAACCATCCGGCTCGACCCGCTGGGACGCTGGTTGCTGGCCAAGCCGGCCGCGGGAGACTCGGTCTTTGTGGTGGACCTCCCGGTGAAACGGCTGGTCGGGACGCTGGCGAGCGCCTGGCGGACGGACCTGCCGGCCATCGCCCCGGACGGCGCCCTGCTCGTGCGCCAGGGGGACGATGTGGTCGCGTATCGGCCCGACTCGCTTGCGGCGACGGGACGCGTGAAGGGAGGCGGGGCGGACTTGTGGATGCTCACCGGGTGGCGGCCCCGCGGCGCGTATCGCGGCGCGTTTGGAGACGCGGGCGCGCAGCCCGACCAGGGTGCGGCCTCCGATACGGCGGGACCCGAGGGACCGATGTACGTGCAAGTGTCGACATCGCAGAACGAGGCGTGGTCGTCGGAGATGGCGCAGCAGCTCACCCGTGCGGGGCTCGCGGCGCGCGTGCTCCAGCCCCGCAATCCCGACGACGGCTACCGCGTGGTGCTCGGGCCGTACCCCACGCGCGCGCAGGCCGAGGGCATCGGCCGCAAGCTCGGCCGCCCGTTCTGGATCTACCAGCCGACACCGTGACCGTCCGGCCGCTGCCACGTTCGCGCCTCGACGCGCTGGTGCCCTCGCTGGTCACCGGACAAGCGCTCGTCGCGCTGGTGCCGGCCACGGGAGACCTGAAGTGGGCCGCGGGGGCCGCGTGGGACGTCGCCCGCGCCGCGGCGCTGAGCAACCGGCGGATCGCGCTGGTGGACCTGTGGTTGGAGCACCCGACGCTGCACGAGACGGTCGGCATCACGCCCACCGAGGGGATCGTGGACGCGTTCGAGTACGATGTGTCGCTCACCAAGGCGGCGCACGAGGTCGATCGCGTGTTCTTCATCGCCGCGGGGACGGTGACGGCGCACGCGGGCGATCTGTTCGCGAACCCCCGCTGGAAGAAGCTGCACGGCGGCTTCCGAGTCGAGGACGCGCTCCTGCTGCTCTATCTCTCCGCCGGCGCTCTCGCCCGGCTTTCGGCGGTCCCGGACGGATTGATCGTGCTCTCGCCCGACGGCTACGAGCCCGAGTCGTCGATCGGCCAGGGGATCACGGCGGTGATGGAGCGCGGCGTCCCGCTGCTGGGCGTGGTGCGCGAGCGCTGGACGCCGGCCGCGGCGCCGGCGCTGGACCCGCGATTGGTCGCGCCCCCGCCGGGGCGCATCTCGGCCTCGGTGCGTCGCCCGTCGTCTCGGCTGACCCGCCCGGTGGTCGTGGCCGTGACGCTGGCGGCGGGCGCGGCCGGCAGCTGGGCGCTGCTCGCCCGCGGAGCCGAGCAGCGTCGGGCGCCCGCTCCCGCCCCCGCGGCGCCCATGCGTGCACGACCGGTGGCGGCCGCGCCGGCCCCCCCCCGCGTCGATTCGCTCGCCTGGACCGTGCAGCTCGCCGCGTACGCGAGACTCGATAAGGCGCTCGCCCTGGCGGACCGCCTGGCGGCGGACGGCGTCACTCCGTTCGTCACCCCGGTCGCGCTGGATGATCGCCGGGGTAGCGCGGTGTGGTATCGCGTGCTGGCCGGCGCGTTCCCGACGCGCGACTCCGCGGTGGGCGCCCGCGCCGGGATGTGGAAGCACGGTCTCGCCGCGCGCGGCCAGGGAGATGTGCTGCGCGCTCCCTATTCCTTCTCGCTGAGCGACCACGCGCCCGCAGCCAGCACCCTGCGGGCGCGTGGCATTCCGGCGGTGGCGTGGGGCACGGGTTCGCGTTTGTTGGCGGGCGCGTTCGAGACGCCCGAGCAGGCCAGCATCCTCGAAGCGCGGCTCAAGCGGGCCGGCGTTCACGCCACTCTCGTCACTCGGATGGGGGAAGGGACCACTCCATGAGACTGACCCGGCTCGAGCTGTCGGGCTTCAAGTCGTTCGCGGGCGCGGTCGAGCTGCCGTTCGAGGCGGGCGTCACCGCCATCGTGGGTCCGAACGGCTGCGGCAAGTCCAACATCTCCGATGCCGTCCGTTGGGTCCTGGGCGAGCAGTCTCCGCGCTTGCTGCGTGGCGGCAAGATGGAAGACGTCATCTTTCAGGGCTCGACCGGGCGCCGCCCGGTGAACGTGGCGGAAGTCTCACTGGTGTTCGACAACTCCGACGGCACGCTCCCGATCGCGTATCAGGAAGTCGTGGTCACGCGCCGGCTCTCCCGCTCGGGGCAGAGCGAGTACCTGCTCAATCGCTCGGCGGTGCGGCTGCGTGACGTGCAGGACCTGCTGCGCGGCACCGGCCTCGGCGCCGACGCCGCCGTGGTGATGGAGGCAAGGATGATCGAAGCGCTGCTCTCCGAGAAGGCGGAAGAGCGGCGCGCCCTGTTCGAAGAGGCAGCGGGGATCGGGCTGTACCGCGATCGTAAGACCAGCACCGAGCGGCGGCTCGAAGAGACGGCGGCGGATCTCGCCCGGCTCGAAGACCTGGTCAGCGAGGTGCAGACGCAGGTCCGGAGCCTGGCGCGCCAGCGCGGCAAGGCGGAGCGCTACGGCAAGATGATCGACGAGCGTTTCGGCGTCGCGCTCACCCTGGTGCGCCGCGAGCTCGAGGACTTCGATCTGACGCTGGGCGGACTGGGCCAGCGGGCCGAGCAGCTGGCGGCGGCCCTGCCTGGCGAGCGGGCCCGGCTGGAGGGGGCGGAGCGGGAGCGGGAAGCGGGCGTCCAGGCGCGCCACACGGCCGAGGCGCGTCGCACCGAGGTGGAGCGCCGCCTGGCCGACGCGAAGCTCGAGACGGGGCGGCTGGAGGGCGACCTGGCGCTCGCCGCCGAGCGGCTGCGCAACGCCGGCCAGCGGCGCGCCGCGGCGGCACAGCGACGGGAGCAGGAAGACGCGCGCGCGCTCCAGGCGGAACGGGAGCGCGCCGCGGCCGCCGCGGAGTGCGACGCGGCGGAGCGGGACCTCGCGTCGGTCGGGCAGGAGCTGGCGGGCCGCACGACACTCGAGCAAGAGGGGCGCGACCGGCTGCTGGCGCAGCGCGCGGCGGTGCGCGAGCTCGAGGAGGACCTGCAGCGGCGGGCGGAGGCGTTCCGAGCGCTCGAGGGCGAGCGCGCGGCGCTGGAGCGCGAGCGGGCGGAGCTGGGACAACAGCTCGCCGACGCGTCCCAGGAGCGGGCCCGGCGCGCGGAGACCGAGTGGGCGGCGACGGCCACCGTGGGCACGCGGGCGCAGGAGGCAGCGGGGCTGGCGCGCGCCGCGGGGCAGGCGGCGGCCGGTCTGGAGCAAGCGCGCAGGCGCGTGGCCGAGCTCAAGGAGCAAGAAACGCATGGTCGTGCGGCACGGCGCCAGGCCGAGGGGGCGCTCGCGCAGGTGACGGCGCGGCGCGACGCTCTGGCCGAGCTCGAGCGCGAGCGCGTGGGGCTCGCCCCGGCGGCCCAGGCGCTGCTCAAGGAGCGGGCGCGGTTCGGCGACGCGGTGATCGGGCCGCTGTCGGACTTCGTGCGCACCAGCCGGCGCGACGCGGTGCTCGCCGAGCAGCTGTTGGGCGAATGGCTGCACGCCGTCCTGGTGCGCGATACCCCCGCCGTAGAGGCGATCCGCCGCTGGCACGAGCAGGCGCAGCCGGGGCCGCTGGTGCTGTTGCCGAGTGTGCCCGGACCGCGCCTGGCCGCGGACGGCCATCCCCTCAAGGACGACCTGCGGGTAGACGGCCCGGCGGCCGCGTGGGTGCGCGCGCTGCTTGCCGGCCACGAAGTCCTGGAGGGCGGCCAGGGAGGAGGACGTGCCCTGCGACGGGCCAACGGCGCCGTGTTTCTGGCGGGACCCACGGCGGCGGGCGGGGGCCCGCTGGAGCGTCGCGCCGAGCTCGAAGCCCTCGCGCAAGAGGTGCGAGAAGCGGAGGCGCGCCGGGGCGGCACCGCCACGACGTTGGAGGCAACGCTCGCCGAGCTCGCCGCAGCCGAGGCGGCGTTCGCGGCTGCGGGTGAAGCGGCGGAGCGGTCCCGCCAACAGGAGCTCGAAGCGGGCGCGTTGAAGGACGATGCCGAGCGCGCCGCCGCCCACGCCCAGCGCGAGGCGGCCGACGCGACCACGCAGGTCGAGCGGCTGTCGGCGCGGTTGGCCGAAGTGGAAGCCCGGCTCGAGGCGCTGCACGCGGACCTCGAGCGGCATGAAGTCGAGCGCGTCCGCCTCGACGAGCGGTTGGGTCGAGAGCGCGCCCGGCTGGTCGACCTCGAGGGGCAGCAGGAAGCAGCGCGGGAGCAACGGGTGCGGTGGCAGGTGGATGCGGCCCAGGTCGAGGCGCGGCTCGGCGCCGCACGCGAGCGCGCCGGCCGCGCCGCGGCGGAGGCCGAGGAAGCGCGACGCCAATCCGCGACGCTGGCCGAAGAGATGGGCGCGCTCGAGCACGATACCGCGACCCTCACGGCACAGCGCACCCAGTGGGAGGACCAGCTCAAGGAGCGCCGCCTGGCGCTCGTGGCGCTGGAGGGCGCCGCCGGCGACGCCGGGGTTCAAGTCGAGGCGGCGGAGGCACGTGTCGCGCAGACGGAGGCCGAGCTCGAGGACGTGCGCAAGGCGCTCGACGCGCGTGGCGCGGAGGAGCACAAACTCGAGCTCGAGCGCACGGAGATCATGGGCCGCCGGCGCGGGCTCGTCGCGCGAGTCGAGGCCGAATGGCGCAAGCCCCTCGATCAGCTGCTCGCCGATGCGCCCGAGGTCACCGGCGATCTCGAGTGGCTGCGCCAGGAGGACGAGCGGTTGCGGGCGGCGATCGACGCGGTCGGACCCGTCAACGCCCTCGCGGTGGACGAGCACGGAGAAGAGGTCAAGCGCCTCGAGTTCCTGATGACGCAGCGGGATGATCTCGTAGCGGCGCGCCAATCGCTCCAGCAGGCCGCGCGCGAGATCGACCAGACCGCGAAGGCGATGTTCCTCGACTCGTTCGGCAAGGTGCGGGAGAACTTCCGCACGGTGTTCCAGACGCTGTTCGGCGGCGGCGAATGCGACGTGCGGCTCGCGAACGAGGACGAGCCGCTCGAGAGCGAGATCGAGATCCACGCGGCACCGCGCGGCAAGCGCACGCAGCGGATCCACCTGCTCTCGTCCGGTGAGCGCACGCTGGTCGCCGTGTCGCTCCTGTTCGCGATCTTCCTCACCAAGCCGAGTCCCTTCTGTCTGCTCGATGAGGTAGACGCGCCCCTCGACGACGCCAATGTGGGCCGCTACGTGCGCCTGCTCGCGGAGTTCAAGGACCTGACGCAGTTCATCGTCATTACCCACAACCCCCGTACCATGCAAGCCGCCGACGCCGTCTACGGCGTCACCATGCAGGAGCCGGGCGTTTCGACCATCGTCGGCGTGCGACTCGGTCAGATGGAGCCGGTCTAGGTGGAGCTGGTCACCGTCGGCACCGGAACGGTCGCGCCGTCGGCCACCCGCACATCGGCTTGCCACTGGGTGAGTCGCGGGAACCTCAAGATCCTGTTCGACTGCGGCGCGGGGGCCCTGCACCGCCTCGCGCAATTCGGCCTACCGTGGCACCAGATCACCCACGTCGTCCTGTCGCACTTCCACCCGGACCATTGGGGCGAGCTCCCGATGCTGGTGTACGCCCTCAAGTACACCACGATGCCGCCGCGCCAGGAGTCCCTGGTGATCCTCGGCCCCCGCGGTGTGGTGCGGCTCGTGAAGCAGCTCGCCGAGGGATACGGGCCGTGGCTGCTGGACCCCGGCTTCCCGATCGGCATCCTCGACGTGCAGAACGGCGAGCCGTTCCCGCTCGACGCCGAGGTGAGCCTCGAGACCTTCCCGGTGCCCCACACCTCCGAGAGCGTGGCGCTCTCGTTGACGGCACCGGAGGGCCGGCTGGTCTACACGGGTGACACGGGGCCCTCGAGCGAGCTGGCCCGGTGGGCTACCGGCGCCGACCTGCTGCTCGCGGAGTGCTCGCTCCCCAAGGAGATGGCCATGGACATCCATCTCACCCCGGAGCAGGCGGGCGAGCTGGCCCGGGACGCCAAGGTGCGGCAGCTCGTCTTGACGCACTTCTATCCTCCGGTTGAGACTTCGGACCCGGCGCGTGCGGCCGGGACGCGGTTCACCGGGCGGGTGACCGCGGCCCGCGACGGCGACCGGTTCACCATCGGAGGGAAGTAGCGGTGCTGATCGTGATGCGCCACGGCGCGACGGAAGAAGAAGTCCGGCGCGTCATCGCGGTGATCGAGGAGATGGGTTACAAGGCCCGGCCCATGCCGGGAGCACAGCGCACAGCCGTCGGCCTCGTCGGCAATGACGGCCGGGTCGACGCCTCCAGGCTGGAGGGCCTCCCCGGTGTCCAGGACGTCATCCACGTCACCAAGCCCTACAAGCAGGTGAGCCGGGAGTGGAAAGCGGAGAACACCGTCGTGCGGCTTCCCGGCGGCGTGACGGTCGGCGGCCCCGAGGTCGTGACGATCGCGGGTCCCTGCTCCGTGGAGAACGAGCGACAGATCATCGACGCCGCGCGGCTGGTGAAGGAGGCCGGGGCCGTGATCCTGCGCGGCGGCGCCTGGAAGCCGCGCACCTCCCCCTACGCGTTCCAGGGGTTGGGCCGGCCCGGGCTCAAGCTGCTCGCCAAGGCGCGCGAGGAGACCGGCCTCCTCATCTGTACCGAAGCCATGGATCCCGAAGGCGTCGGTTACGTGGCCGAGGTCGCCGACATCATCCAGATCGGCGCCCGCAACATGCAGAACTCTTCGCTGCTCAAGGCAGCGGGCCGGGCGAAGAAGGCCGTCCTCCTGAAGCGCGGGATGGCCGCGACGATCGAGGAGCTGCTCCTCTCGGCGGAATACGTGCTGGCCGAAGGGAACCACGACGTCATTCTATGCGAGCGCGGCATCCGCGGGTTCGACACCGCCACCCGCAATGTATTCGACCTCACCGCCATTCCGGTGGTGCACAAGCTGTCGCACCTGCCGATCATCGCGGACCCGTCGCACGGCACGGGTCTCAGGGAGAAGGTGATCCCGATGGCCCGCGCGGCAGTCGCCGCAGGGGCGGACGGCATCATGGTCGAAGTGCACCCCAACCCCGAGCAGGCGCTGTCGGACGGGGCGCAGACCCTGTTTCCCGACCAGTTCGCGCAGCTGATGCGCGAAGTCCGCGTGATCGCGGAGGTTATTGGGAGGCGGGTAGCCGAACCGGCCTCTGTAGGGGCGTGAAGCAAGTGCGCAACTCCGCATTCGTCGCTATCGGGATCTCGCTCGCGCTCCAATCCCCCGACCCCTGGCCGATCCTCGACCGCGCCAGCGCCACCTACCAGACGATTGCGAGCCTCTCCGCCGACTTCGTCCAGATCATCACGAATCCGATGATCGGGACGCCCGACACCACGCGTGGCCGGCTGTACCAGATGCGCCCCAGTCGTTTTGCGATGCGGTTCACCGCGCCCAAGGGCGATCGCATCGTGGCGGACGGTCGCTTCCTCTGGCTATACACGCCGAGCACCACGCCCGGCCAGGTGATCCGCTCGCGCATCCCCGAGTACGGCACGACCGGCCCCAATCTGATCGGACAGTTCGTGGAGCAGCCGCGCGAGCGCTACACGGCGCAGTACGCCCGGGCCGACTCGCTCCCGGATGGGGGCCCGGTCGATGTGATCAGGCTCGTGCCGAAGCGGCACGAGCAGCCCTACAGCGAAGCGAAGATCTGGGTGGGCCGGGAGGACGGGCTGGTGCACCGCGTGGACATCGTGGAGAGCGTCGGCCAGGAGCGCACGGTGATCCTGCGGAACATCCGGGTGAACGCCGGAGTGCCGGGGCGCGAGCTCACGTTTTCGCCCCCCGGCGGAGTACGGGTGGTAGATCAGTAGCGAGCGCCGCGGCGATTCCCGCCGCCGTCGCTTCGTCCATCCCCCGCTTCTGAGCGAGCTCGAGCGCCGCTCGCCCGAGCGCGCGATACAGCACCGCGTCGTCGTGCGTCAGCGCCTCGAGATGACGGCGGATCGTCGCCGCGTCGCCTCGTGCCACCGGACCGGTGAGCGCCGCCATCGGCTCCTGACGGCTCATGTTCTCGAGCGTCCCCTCCACCAGCGGGAGCAACGCCTGCCACGCCTCCGCGTCCGACAGCCCGGCGTGCCGCAGCAGGCGCTGGGCCACCGCCTCGACCACCACGAAATAGTTGGAGGCGAACACCGCGCTGGCGTGATACATCGGCTTGGCCTTGGACGGGATGTGAAACGGCCGCAAACCGAGATCGCGCGCCAGCGCCTCGGCCGCCTGCACCGCGCGGGGCATGCCCTCGACCGCCGCCCAGGCGCCCTTCAGCCGCTCCGCCGCGTGCTCCGGACTGGAGATGGTCTGGAGCGGGTGGAGCGATCCGAGGGCAGCGCGGGACCCCACCAGGGGGCTGAGCGCCTCCTGGCCCTGGGCTCCGGAGAGATGGAGCACCACCTGATCGGCGCGGATCGCTCCGGCGCGGGCCAGCGCTTCCGCCAGCGGCCGGATCGCGTCGTCTCGCACGGCGAGAATGACGACGCCCGCCTGGGCGATCCAGGCGGGCGGCTCGTTCTCGGGACCAACCGTAAGCTTGAGGGGCTTCGGGACCGGTTTCTTGGTGCGGCCGTAGAGGCGAACGTCGTAGCGTCTCCCCTCCCCCGCCCGGGCGAGCGCGACCGCCAATCCTACCCCGGCGCGACCGGGCCCGATGATCCCCACGACTAAGGGAGCGGGGTCGGTCACGCGGGGCCGATCGGCCACCCTAATTCCGCAGGGTCGCGGGCGTCTGGGCGGCAGCCAGGGCGAGGAGATCCTGGGGTGACTTGGCGCGGCGCGCCAGGGCCAGCGCGGCCTGCACCTGGCGGTCTTCCTCCCGCTGGCGGCGCACTTCCGCCGGGCGGCCGAAGACGTAGCGCGCGATCTCGTAGCCCAGATCCTGGCTGATGACGTTGCGGGCGCCCGCGACGACGCTGTCCGGCAGCGCGACGCCCCGCGCCCGCAGCCGCCGGATCACCTCGTCCGCCATGTCCGGTGTGACCGTGAAGTCCGGGGTCTTCACCCGGCCCGACGTCTTGATCTCGAGCGCGTACGCAGTGCGCACGTCCCAATAGGTCGGGATTTTGTTGCCCAGGCTCTTCACGAAGGCACGCTCCGCCGTCGTGAACGTGTCGGGAGCGACGAACAGGTCCGGCTTGATACCACCGCCTCCCACCACGACCCGACCGTGGTCGGTGTGAAACACCAGCGAGGAATCGACCTTGGTGCTGTCGTGCCCCAGCTCCGCGGCCTCGGCCTGCGCCAGCTGGTCCTCTTCGTTCTTGCTCTTGCGCTGGATGGTCCGGCCGCTCGGCGTGAACCAGCGCGCCGTGGTGAGTTTCAGCGCGGTTTCGGGGGTGAGCTGCCACAGCGACTGCACGAGCCCCTTTCCGAAGGTCGGTGTTCCGACGACCACCGCGCGGTCGTGATCCTGCAGCGCGCCCGTGATGATCTCGGCCGCGCTCGCCGTGCCCCCGTTGGTAAGGACGACCACCGGGAGGTGTGGCCACGGCTGCGGCTTTGCATCGCGGTAGGTTTTGGACGTGGTGGGCGCCCGACCCCGCGTTGCCACGACTTCCTGCCCCGGGTCGAGGAACAGGTCGCTCACCGCGACGCCCTGATCGAGCAACCCTCCGGGGTTGCCCCGGAGATCGAGCACCAGCGACTTCATCCCCTTCTGCACCAGGCCGTTCACGGCCTCCGTGAGCTCCTGCGCGGACGTCTCGCTCACGGGCGTGAGCAGGACGTAGCCGACCTTGTCGTCGAGCATCATCGAGACCTGGACCGAGCGGATGTGGATCGTGGCGCGGGTGAGCTTGAAGGCGAGTTGCCCGTCGACGCCGACCCGGCGCACCTTGAGCTCCACCGCGCTGCCCGGCTCGCCGCGCAGCTGCTTCACGGCCTGATCGTTCTTCCAGCCCTCGGTCGAGCGACCGTCCAAGGCGATGATCTGATCGCCCGACTGGATCCCCGCCCGCTCGGCGGGCGTGTCGGGGAGCGGCGCCACCACCGTGATCCAGCCGTCCCGCACGTCGATCTGGATGCCCAGGCCGCCGTAGTTGCCGGTCGTCGCCTCGTTGAGCGCCCGGAAATCGTCCCGCTTCAGGAAGACCGAATAGGGATCGTGCAGCTGGTCGAGCATGCCGTCGATCGCCATCTGATACAGCCGGCGCTCCTCGATCGAGTCGACGTAGAAATCGGCCACGTGCGCGAGTACGTCCTCGAACAGACGCGCCTGCTGGTAGACGGACCCCGTGGGCTCGGTCTGGCGTTGCAGCAGCCAGCCCCCGGTGGCCAGCGTCAACCCGGCCACTGCGGTGACGATCACGACGTTGCGGAGCTTCATGAGACGCCTCGTGTTGAGAGTGCGGTCACCGCCATGACCTCGCGCCAGGCGGCGTCCTGCACGGCCTTCCTGGACTGGGTCGCGTCGACGTGCACCACGCCCGGCCCCGCAGCGCGGCGGTACGCCTCGAGCACGCGCCGGTGAAACGCGTCGTCCTGGCGCTCGAACCGGTCCTGGACTTTGCGCGCGGCCCGTTGCCGGGCCCGCCCTACCTCGACCGGCACGTCGAGCACGAGCATGACGTCGGGGACGAGACCGCCGGTGGCGAGGCGGATGGCATGCGCCACGTCCTCGGCCGGTAATCCGCCCCCCGCCACCTGGTAGGCGATGGTCGAGAGGTCGAATCGGTCCGCCACGACCACCTGCCCGGCCTCGAGCGCCGGCCGGATGACCCGCTGGACCAGGTCGGCCCGGGCCGCGAGAAACAGGAACAGCTCCGCGACCGGCGACATCTCGTGGGGAAACTTGAGCGCCACTTTGCGCGCCGCCTCCGCCACGGGGGTGCCGCCCGGCTGCCGCACCGCCATCACCTGGAGCCCCTCGGCGACGAGCCGGGCCGCGAGCCAGCGCACCAGCGTGGACTTCCCCGCTCCCTCCGGGCCCTCCACGACGATGAAGACGCCCATCAGCCCAACGTGATGATGGGGCTCGCCGACCCCTGTTTCATACCCTCGTAGATCCGCGCGTTCACCTTGGCCATGAGCTTCTCGAAATTCGCCTGCGCGGCCACGACTTGCTGATACACCGGATTCGCCTGGACGCTCTGGAGCGCACGGTCGTACCGCTCCACCTGATCCTTGGCGGGCTCGCGCCCCTCCTGTGCCGCCCGCTCGATATCCTGGGCGATGCGCTCGACCTCGGCGAGCAGCTGCCGGCAAGTTGCGTCCTCCTTCATCCGCTCACTGGCCCGGAGCAGCACCTTGTATTCGTCGCTCTGTCCCAAGAGCCGCCCCAGCTCGCTCGCCTTCTGGTCGATCACGTGCCCCCCTCCTCGTCGATGCCGGCCAGCAGGAACCGCGGCCGGCCGAACAGGTCATCGTACACCGCCACCCGCGACCAGTCGTGCCGCAGGGCCAGCGCCCGCACTGCGTCGGCGCGTCGCTCGTCGATCTCCAGCGCCACGAACCCGCCCGGCGCGAGCAGGGCGCGGGCGCCCGCGAGCAGGGCCCGCGTCGCCGTGAGCCCGTCCACCCCGCTCACCAGCGCCTCACGCGGCTCGAACAGCCGCACTGCGGGATCGAGCTCAGCATGCTCCGCCTCCGTCAGATACGGAGGATTCGAGACGATGGCGCGGTAGCGCTGCCCGGCGAGCGGGGCGAGCAAATCGCCTTCGCGAACCTCGACCGGCACCGGCGGCCGCACCAGCGCCACGTTCTCGCGCGCCAGCGCCGCTGCGTCCGCGGAGCGCTCGACCGCGATTACCCGCTCGAAGTCGCCTTCGACGGCGAGGGCCAAGGCGATGCAGCCGCAGCCGGTGCCGATGTCAGCCACCGCACCCCACGTTTCCCGTTTCCCGTGTCCCGTCTCCCGCATGGTGCGGAGGACGAGGTCGACGAGCCCCTCTGTCTCCGGTCGCGGGATCAGGGCCCGCGCGTCGAGCTGCAGGTCGAGTGTGCGGAAGCCCGTGCGGCCGACTGCGTACGCGAAGGGGACGCCGCTCGAACGCCGCTCCACAGCCCGCCAGAACCGCTCCACCAGCGCGACCGCCGGCTCCTGGTCCTGCTGCAGCCACACGTCGCCCGGCTTGGTCCCCGCACCGGCCACGGCGGCCCACAGCATGGTCGCTTCGCGGCGCGACCTGGGCAGGCCCGCGGCCGCGAGACGGTCGGCGGCGTCCTTCAGGGCCTCTCGGATCGAGGCGCCGTGCGCGGTGCGCTCAGGCACTGAGCCGCTCCTTCTCCCCCGCGAGCCGCAAGGCGTTGATCAGGTCGTCGAGGTTGCCGTCCAGCACGTCGGAGAGGTTGTGGACGGTGTAGTGGATGCGATGATCGGTGACACGGTTCTGCGGGAAGTTGTACGTGCGAATCTTGGCCGAGCGGTCGCCCGTGCCCACCTGCGCCCGACGCTCGCGGGCACGGGCGGCTTCCTGCTCGGCGATCATCTTGTCGAGCAGGCGCGAGCGCAGCACCTCGAGCGCCCTGATCTTGTTCTGCAGCTGACTCTTCTGGTCCTGGCACTGGACCACGAGATTCGTGGGCAGATGGGTGATGCGCACGGCGCTGTCGGTCGTGTTGACGCTCTGGCCGCCCGGGCCCTGCGAGCGGAACACGTCGATCCGGAGGTCCTTCTCTTCGATCTTCACGTCGACCTCCTCCGCCTCGGGAAGCACCGCCACGGTCGCCGCGGACGTGTGGATGCGCCCCTGCGCCTCGGTGACGGGAACGCGCTGCACCCGGTGGACGCCTGATTCGTACCGCAGCGTCCCGTAGACACCGGGGCCGCGCGCGGCGAAGATGGCCTCCTTCAAGCCCCCGAGATTGCCCTCTGACAGCGAGACGACCTCGACCTTCCAGCCCCGCCGCTCGCAGAACCGCGTGTACATGCGAAACAGCGCTGCAGCGAACAGGGCCGCCTCATCGCCTCCCGTGCCGGCACGGATCTCCACGATCGCATCGCGGTCATCGAGGGGGTCCGCGGGGGTGAGCAGCTCGGCGAGCCGCCGCTCGAGCCGCTCGATCTCGGGGTGCAGGCGCTCCACGTCCGTGCGGGCCAGCCGCGACAGCTCAGGATCCCGGTCCTGGAGCACCTCGCGCGCCTGGGCCAGCTCGCCCTCGAGCCGGTCCAGTCGCTCGTGCGCCTGGCGGATCTGGTCGAGCCGTGCGTGCTCGCGGCCCAGCTGCCTCAGCTTGGCCGGGTTCCGCGCGGTCTCGGGGTCGGCCAACTCTCGGGCGACCTCCTCCGCCCGCGCGAGCGCCTGGCGGAGTCGGGCCTCCACGGGTTAGCCTGCGGCCTTTTCGGTCCCGTATTTCTGGCGGAAACGCTCCACCCGCCCGGCCGTATCCATGAGCTTTTGCTTGCCGGTGTAGTACGGGTGGCATTTGGCGCAGACCTCGACATGAATCACGGGCATGGTGGAGCGCGTGACGAAGCTGTTGCCGCACGCGCACTGCACGGTAGCCCGTCGATAGGCAGGGTGAATCCCGGGTTTCACTGCTCTCAATCCTTGACTAGAAGTCGAACGTCACGAAGTGTGGAAATATAACTGGCGCCGCAAGTTGGCGGCAAGCAGCGAGGCCTCCGCCGAATTGACACCAGCGCCCCTTGGACGTAAGCTTGCGCGACCATCCACCCTACCACGCCCTAGGGGAAGCCTATCGTGTCGGTCACGGCGATCCTCCAAAAGGTCCCGCTGTTCAGCCAGCTAGCACCCGTGGAGCTCGAGCGGGTGGCCGAAATCACCCGGGAGCGGAGCTATCCGCGCAACTCGGTGATCCTGTTCGAGGACGACCCGGGCGATGCCCTCTACGTGGTCGCCACCGGACAGGTGAAGGTCGTGCTCATCGGCGAGGACGGGCGCGAGGTGATCCTCTCCGTGCTCGGCGAAGGGGATTTCTTCGGTGAGATGTCGCTCATCGACGAGGAACCCCGCTCGGCGCACGTGATTGCAATGGAGGACTCCAACCTGCTCGTGATCCGGCGGGAGGACTTCCAGGCCATCCTGCAGCAGTCGCCGGGCATCGCCATGGGACTGTTGCGGGAGCTGTCCCGGCGCCTGCGGCGCGTGGACGAGAAGGTCGGCAGCCTGGTGCTGCTCGACGTGAACGGCCGCGTGGCGCAACTGCTCCTCGACCTCGCCGACGAAGCGGGGTCAGACAAGATCACACGCCGTCTCACGCACCACACCATCGCCCAGATGATCGGGTCGTCGCGCGAGACGGTGAGCCGCACCATGCGGGAGCTGGTGGACAAGGGCTATATCGAAATCAGCCGCCGCGAGATCCTGATCCGCGACCGCGCCGCGCTGGAAGCGTCCGCCGGACGGTCGTGAGGTGGGTCACTGGGGTCGGGTGAGGCGGCGGCTTGTCCTACCTCTCGAATTTTCCATAACTTAGCCCAAAGGGTACGGCGTTGTCGGGACGGATGGCCTACACGGTGACCTTTTGGGGGACGCGGGGCTCCATCCCCACCCCCGGAGCTCACACCGCGCGCTACGGCGGCAATACGCCGTGCGTCGCCGTGGAGGGCACCGGCGGCGGCAAGGGAGGGGGCCAGCTGGTCATCCTCGACGCGGGCACCGGGATCCGCGCGCTGGGACGCGAGCTCGTGGAGCGCCAAAACGGCGCCGTGCAGGCGGAGATCCTGCTGTCGCACGCGCACTGGGATCATATCCAGGGGCTGCCCCACTTCAAGCCGTTCTTCGCTCCCGGCAACGCGGTGCGCATCTGGGGCTCGCGCCAGGGAACGACGTCGCTCGAGGCGATCCTGCGCCAGCAGATGGACCCGGCTGTGTTTCCCGTCCCGTTGGACGCGCTGTCGGCGAAGCTCACGGTGCAGCAGGTGGAGCCGGGCGAGTTCACGGTGGGGACTTTCCGGGTGCAGGCGATCCGCCTGCGCCACCCCGGCACCACCCTCGGCTACCGGCTCACGCCCGCGGCAGGCGGCCCGGCCATGGCGTACGTGACCGACAACGAGCTCGGGCCGGGCGGCCACTACGAGACCCCCGCGTCGTGGCGCAAGGACTTCGTGGCGTTCCTCAGGGGGGCGGAGCTGCTCATCCACGATGCGATGTACACGCCCGAGGAGCTGGAGGAGCACCGGGGATGGGGCCACTCGACGTTCGAGGAGGCGGTTGCGCTGGCGGGCGAAGCGGGCGTGAAGCGCCTGGTGCTGTTCCACCATGAGCCCGAGCACGGCGACGAGGCAATCGACGCCCTGGTCGCGGCCGCCCGCCGCCAGGCACGGGCCAAGGGCCTGCCCGCCGAGGTCGTGGCGGCGCAGGAAGGCATGACACTGACCCTCTGATCGAGGAACCGACTCTATGCGTTCGCGTTTCGTCCCCGCTTTGCTGTCGCTCGCCCTGCTCGGCTCCGTCGGACGCGAGCTGGGCGCGCAGGGCCGGGGCCAGGACACCCGACCGGGCATTGCCGTGCTGCCGTTCGACAACAGCGGCTCCTACGGGCAGGACAAGGAGAACTTCGACGCCCTGCAGAAGGGCATCGCCGGGATGCTGATCTCGGAGCTCGCCGCCAACCCGGCGGCCCGCGTGGTCGAGCGGGAGGAGATTGAGAAGCTGCTGGCCGAGCAGAGCCTCGGCGCGTCGGGCAAGGTGACCCCGGAAACCGCGGCGAAGATCGGAAAGCTCGTCGGCGCGCGCTACGTCATCGCCGGCACGTTCATCGACTTCTACGGCGACTTCCGGCTGGACGCCCGCCTCGTCAACGTGGAGACGAGCGAGATCGTCAAGGTCGAGTCGGACCGTATGCAGCGGGACCACCTGTTCGACATCATCCGGACCGTCGCCGCGCGGCTGATGAAGGATGCGAACCTGCCCCCGCTTCCCCGGCAGGCGTCGGAGCAGCGGATGAATCGGCAGGTCCCGACCGAGGCACTGACCTTCTACTCGAAGGCGCTCCTGTATCAGGATCGCGGGCAGAAGGACAAGGCTGCGGAGATGTACCAGCGGGCGCTGGCCGTTTTCCCGGAGTATACGGAAGCGCAGCAGGGGCTCCAGCGCGTGAAGAACTCGTGACGTGACGTCCCGGGGCAACCCAGGCCTTAGTCCCCCGCCGTGAGATATCTCCTGCTGCACACGCCCGCCTGGAGCCCCGCAGGCGTTCGCCCGGCGCTCGAGGGTGCGCAGATCGAAGCGCGCGAGGCGCGCGTGCCGCGGGAGCTGGTCGTGGACGAGCGCCCCACGGTCTTCGTGCTCGACTCGGAGAGCCGCTCCATCTTTCCGGTCGACGTCCTGCGGGCGTTCGTGGACGCCGGGGGCGGGATCGTCGCGCTCGGTCGCGACGGCGAGCCCGATCTGCCCGCGGAGATGCCGTCCGAGCTGCTCTCGGGCTTCGTGAAGCAGCCAGTGGGGCCGCGGCAGCTGCTGGTGGCGGTACGGGCCGGGTATCGCGAAGCGGCGGCCCGCATGGAGACCGCCCGCGCCCGTTCCGAGGCCGCGAACCGCAGCCGCGAGATCGGCGAGCTGACGCGCATCGGCGTCGCCCTCGGCACCGAGCGGGATCTCAAGACGCTGCTCGAGCTCATCCTCACGCAGGCGCGCCGCATCACCACCTCGGATGCGGGCAGCCTGTACCTCGTCGAGACGGGAGACCAGGGCCAGAAACGGTTGCGTTTCCGGATCGCGCAGACGTACTCCAAGCCCGAGGCGCCGTTCGTCGAGTTCACGATCCCAGTGGACCGCTCGAGTCTCGCGGGCTACACGGCGGTGACGGGCGAGCCGCTCGTGATCGACGACGCCTATTTCCTGCCGCCGGACGTGGAATACAGCATCAACCGCTCGTTCGATGAGCGGCACGGTTACCGCACGAAGTCGATGCTCGTGATCCCCATGAAGGATCACAAGGAGGAAGTGATCGGCGTCCTCCAGCTCATCAACCGCAAGCGCCACCCCGACGCCGTGCTCGCGACGCCGCCGGACGTGGAGCAACAGGTGGTGCCGTATTCGAGGCGCACCGTGGAGCTCGTGACCGCGCTCGCGGGACAGGCGGCGGTCGCGATCGAGAACAGCCGGCTGTACGAGGAGATCGAGCGGTTGTTCGAGGGGTTCGTGAAGGCCGCGGTGCACGCGATCGAGCAGCGGGACCCGACCACGTTCGGCCACTCGGGACGAGTCGCGAACATGACCGTGGGACTCGCCGCCGTCGTCGACCGCGCCGAGGACGGCGCCTATCGCGGCGTGACGTTCACTCGCGAGCAGATCAAGGAGATCCGGTACGCTGGGCTGCTCCACGATTTCGGCAAGGTCGGCGTGCGGGAGCAGGTGTTGATCAAGGCCAAGAAGCTCTATCCCCTGCAGCTCGACCTCATCAGACAACGCCATCACTTCGTGAGGCGCACCGCCGAGCGCGAATTCTGGAGGAAGCGAGCCGAGTTCCTGGAAGCGCACGAGCGGAAGGACTACGAGCCGTTCCTCCGAGCGCTCGAGGAGGAGCACGCCCGGGAGATCGCGGTGCTGGACGGCTTCCTCGATGCCGTCCTCAACGCGAACGAGCCGACCGTGTTGCCGGCCGGGCCCCTCGAAGCGCTGTTCCAGCTGTCGCGTCGCTCGTACGAAGATCCCACGGGCCGCCCGCAGCCCTATCTCACCGAGGAGGAGATGCGCTTTCTCACCATCGCCAAGGGCTCACTCGACGAGACGGAGCGCCTGGAAATCGAAAGCCACGTTACCCACACGTACCGGTTCCTGCAGCAGATCCCCTGGACTCGTGAGCTCCAGCACATCCCCATGATCGCCTACGGACACCACGAGAAGCTCGACGGCAAGGGATACCCGCGACGGGTGACCGGCGACGCGATCCCGATTCAGACGCGTATGATGACGATCAGCGACATCTACGACGCGCTGAGCGCGGCCGACCGTCCCTACAAGGCCGCGGTCGCGCCCGCGCGCGCACTCGACATCATGGCGGACGAGGTGCGTAGCGGGCAGCTCGACCAGGAGCTGTTCCGGCTGTTCGTCGAGGGGAAAGTGTTCGAGGCGACCGCCTAGCCGAGCAGGAGCTTTCCCGCGACGATCAGCAGGAGCCCGCCGAACGCTCGCTTCAGCGCCACGTCCGATACCTCGCCGGCAAGGTGCGCCCCCACGAACGCCCCGACGAACAGCCCCGCGGAAAGGATGACGGCGTACGGGATGTTGACCTGTCCCCGCCGGTAGTACTCCATCGCTCCGAGCAGCCCTACCGGCAAGAGCAGCGATGCGAGCGACGTGCCGCTCGCCGTGTGCGGCGGCAATTTCACCAGCAGCATCAAGGCGGGCACGATCACGATCGCTCCCCCGACACCGAACAGCCCCGACACTACACCCCCCACCAGGCCGATGAGAGCCACGAGCACCCACGTCATCGTTTGTCTCCACGTTCGGGTTCACCCCAGCCACCGCCGCCCGGCGTCTCTACCCGCAGCACGTCGCCGGGCGCGAGCGACACGCTGACTTTAGGGTTGAGCGGCGCGCCATTCAAGCAGGTGGACCCGCGCGCCCCGTCGCGCCCACCCGCCGCGCCGCGGGGCGCGTGGCGCCTTCGCTCGGCGAGAATGCTCGCCTCCATCGGGGCGAGCGCCTCGAATTCGCGGATCACGCCCTCCCCGCCCGACCACCGCCCAACACCCCCACTTCCCGGTCGCAAGGCGTACGACTTCACCCGCAAGGGATATTCCATCTCCAGGACCTCGATCGGCGTGTTGCGGGTGTTCGACATGCCAACGTGCACTCCCGACGGACCGGGCGCGGTAGGAGAGGCCCCCTGACCGCCGCCGATCGTCTCGTAATACGTCCAGCCATCGCGCATCCCGCTTCCCGTATCCCGCATCCCGCCGAACGTGACGTTGTTCATCGTCCCCTGTCCCTGCGCCGGCACCGCGATGCCGCCGGCGGCGAGCGCCAGAAACACCGTGTCGGCAATGCGCTGCGACGTCTCGACGTTGCCGGCTGCCACCGCGCTCGGGAAGCGCGCGTTCACGAGACACTCGGGCGGCGCCGTCACGCGCACCGCCCGCTGCACGCCGCCGTTCGTCGGCACGTCTTCGGGTAGCAGCGTCCGCACGACGAACAGCACCGCCGAGCGGGCCACCGCGAGTGGACAGTTCACATTGCCGCGCGCCGCCGGGGCGGTGCCCGTGAAGTCGACGTGGAACACGCCGTCCGTGATATCGACTCGCACCCTGATCGCCAGGTCCGCGTCATCCACGCCATCCCCTTCGAGCCAATCCGTCGCGGTGAGGGCGGTCGCCGTCAAGCGCCCGAGGGCATCCCGCGCGCGGCGCTCGGCGTAGTCCAGGAGGTCGGTGGCCGCCCCACGCACGGCCGCCCAACCGTAACGCGCCGCGAGGGCTCGCAGGCCCTCCGCCCCTCGTGCCACCGCCGCCCGTTGGGCCGCCAGATCCGCGCGCCGCGTCTCGGCCGTTCGCACGTTGGCGAGCAGGAAGCGCTCCACGTCGGCCGTCAGGCGCAGCGGCGGCACGATCACGCCTTCGGCGAAGATTTCGCGCGCCCCGGCGGGCATGCTCCCGGCCTGCACGCCGCCGACATCCGAATGGTGCGCCCGCACGACGCTGTAGCCGCCCACCGCGCCATCGACGTCGATCGTGCCGATGAGTGTGATGTCGGGGAGGTGCGAGCCGCCGGTATAGGGGTCGTTGAGGATGAAGACGTCGCCCGGGCCGGGGGCGAGCCCACGCACCGCCGCGACCGACTCGTGCATGGCACCGAGATGCACCGGAATGTGAGCGGCCTGGGCGACCATCTCACCGGCGGCGTCGAACAGGGCGGCCGAGCAGTCGCGCCGCTCGCGAATGTTGGGAGACACCGCCGAGTGAATGAGGACGAGGCCCATCTCCTCCGCCACCGACGCGAAGGCATGTCCCATCACCTCGAGCCCGACGGCGTCGAGGGTCACGTGCGCTCCACGAGCACGGCACCGGATGGATGCACTGTCCCGCGCCATCCGGGCTCGACCAGGGCCGTCGCGTTCCGCCCCGCCAGGATCGCCGGACCAGCGATAGTGACGCCCGCGGCGAGCTCGTCGAGCGCCCAAACCGACGCGCTGACCCGGGCCCCCCGCAGCGTGATCGGGCGACTGGCGCCGGGCCGCTGCACGACCCGCCGCGCGTCCGCGAACCGCGGCAGCGGCCCCTCGCGCAGCGCGACGACACGCAGGTTGACGAGCTCGACCCGCTGGTCGCTCCCCGCGTGGCCGAACCGCGCCCGGTGCTCGACGAGAAACGCGTCCCGGATCCGCTGCGGATCGTCGCCCGTCACCGGCACCGTCACCTCGTAGCCCTGCCCGGCGAAGCGGCAATCGACGTAGCGCAGGAGCGAGCCCTCGGGCACCTGACGCCGCCCCTCCTCGAGCAGAGGGGCGAATGCCGTCGCAAGGTCCCCGGATGACAGGCCGTCGAGCGCGCGGTGAAGCGATGCGAGCAGATCCACGCGCTCGGCGGCGGCGGCGAGGCCCAGCGCCGAGAGGGCGCCCGGATGGGGCGGGATCACGATGGTGCGCATTCCCAGAGCCTCGGCCAGCTGGCATCCGAACAGCGGCCCGGCGCCGCCGAACGGGAGCAGCGCCATCCGTCGCGGGTCCAGCCCGCGGGCGACGCTGACCCGCTTGAGCGCGCGCGCCATCACGGCTGCCGCCACCGCGACGATGCCGGCCGCGATCGCGGTAGGGTCGCTCGCCCCCCCCACCGACCCGAGTGAGCGAAGCGCATCCTCCGCGGCGTCGCGATCGAGCCGCACCGCATCCGCCAGCGGATGCTGGGCGTCGAGCCAGCGCAGCACCAGGCACGCGTCGGTGACCGTGGGTCGGTCGCCGCCCCGGCCGTAGCACGCAGGGCCCGGGACCGCTCCGGCGCTCTCCGGCCCGACCTTGAGCGCGCCGCCTTCGTCGACTCGCGCAATACTCCCGCCGCCGGCGCTCACCGTCTCGATCAGGACGGCCGGCAGGGCGACAGCAACCCCCGCGACGGTGCCGCCGCTGTCTCCGAGCGGGCTCCCGCCAGTGACAAGGCTCGCGTCGGCGCTCGTGCCACCCATGTCGAGCGTCAGGAGGTCAGGCAGGCCCACCGCCGCGCCGACCAGCCGGGCGCCGATCACACCCCCCGCGGGTCCGGACAGCGCGAGCGACGCCGCCCGCGTCGCCGCCGCCCCCGGGGGGAGCGTCCCGCCGCTCGAGGTCATGACGCGCAGCATCCCGATGCCGCGAGCCCGCACGTCGCGCTCGAGCCGTCCGAGATAGGCGGACACCTTGGGACGGAGATACGCTTCGACGGTGGTGGTGCTGGTCCGCTCGAACTCCCGGAACACGGGAAGGACCTCGTGGCTCGCGGCGATCGGGATGGCGGGCAGCGCGTCGCGCAGCGCCGCCACGAGACGGCGCTCGTGCTCTGCGTGGCGGAAGGCAAACAACAAGGCGACGGCCAGGGCTTCGGCAGGGGGTTCAAGCGCGCGCACCGCGGCGACCACGCGCACGACCTCGTCCTGGTGGAGCGGCTCGAGCACCCCCTCGGGGCCGGTCCGCTCGGCGACCCCCACGACGTCGGCCCGCGCGACCAGCGGCGACGGGTGATCACGGGCGAGGTCGTACAATGCCGCCCGGTCCTGGCGCCGCAGCCACAGAAGGTCTTCGAAGCCTTTGGTCGTCACGAGCGCGACGCGGGCGCCGCGCCGCTCGAGCAGGGCGTTGGTGGCGATCGTCGTTCCGTGAATCAGGACATCGATCGGGAGGGA
>DATHKX010000064.1:0-9181 GCA_035488835.1 Gemmatimonadales bacterium | reverse complement strand
GCAAGCTCGAGGTGTTCAGCACCGCGAACCAAGACAGCCCGCTCATGGACGGAAAGATTCCCGTGCTCGGGCTCGACGTGTGGGAGCACGCCTACTACCTCAAGTATCAGAACCGTCGGGCGGACTACGTAGCCGCGTGGTGGAACGTGGTCAACTGGGCCGAAGTAGCGAAGCGGTATGAAGCGGCGAGAGAATAGTTTCAGCCGTCGAGCGGCTCCGTGAACACCTCGGCGCTGCCGTCCGGCCCATAGCGGACCGTCACCCGCCAGGGCCGACAGCAGACCTGGCAGTCTTCCACGTATTCCTGGTGCGGGCCGCCGCCCGGGTCGAGGCCGAGCTCGTTCGTCTCGCCGCAATGGGGACACACCACGACCACTTCGGTCTCGGTGGTCCCGTCGCCGAGAGGAAAGTCCTCGTCGTCCAGGGGGTCCAAGTCAGATGGATCGGCGATCATGACGTCAACTTAATCCCGCGTCGGTGGTCCAAGGAGCCTCAATGCTCGGTCATGGAGCGGCCCGTTCGAAGTCATGAGGCTCGAGGCGTAAATGGAGCGCTCGCCACTCAGGCTGGTCGCCCGGCCCCCTGCCTCCTCCACGATGACTTGGAGAGCCGCGATGTCCCACGGGTGCATCACGGGATCGAGCGCGATCTCTCCTGCTCCTTCCGCCACCAGCATGTGCTGATAGAAGTCTCCGAAACCGCGGGTACGCTCGACCCGGGCGATGAGCCCGGCAATCCCGGACGGCGGCCCCGCCTCGCCCGGCCCGAGGTTGCCATGGAACAGCAGGGCGCGCTCGAGCGACTCGATCCGCGACACCCTGATGCGCCGCCCGTCGCGGAACGCGCCGCTACCTCGCGCGGCGTGCCACCGGGCCCCCAAGGCCGGCGCGCTCACGACGCCTGCCACCACATGGCCGCCCGTCTCGATCCCCAGCAGGGTCGCAAACACCGGAATGCCCCGCACGAAATTTCGCGTGCCATCGATCGGATCGATGATGAGCCGCGCGGCGGCCGTTCCCGCCGCTTCGCCTTCCTCTTCGCCCAGCACGCCCAGGCCAGGGTGACGCTCCCGTAACAGCGCCCGGGCCATCGCCTCGATCGCCTGGTCCGCTTCGGTGACGGGACTCAGATCCGGCTTCTCCACGACGCGGAGTCCGGCGGCGCGAAACCATCGCAGCGCGAGCTCGTCAGCGCGAACAGCGAGCTCCGTGAGAAACGGAAGCCAGTCGGCGGGGGACATGGAGTCGGAAATTAGATGGAGCGGATGGGATTCGAACCCACGACCCCCTGGTTGCAAACCAGGTGCTCTCCCAGCTGAGCTACCGCCCCGTCATCGCCACCTAAGATAGCAAGGGGGAGCCGCTCAGTGGCTCTCGGATACGAGGCGCTTCACGTCGCTGAGCCGCTGCCGGGCGTCCTCCACCTGACGGGCGTACCCCGCCGGGGCCAGTGCGATGAACTGCGTGTAGTACGCGATGGCGAGCGAGTCCTTCCCCTGCCCTTCGCGAAGGTAGGCCAGCGGGAAATACGGCTTCACGAAGTACGGGTCCGCTGCCACCGCCAGGCGGAACTGCTCGGCGGCGGCGTCGAAGCTTTGGCGCGTCAACAACAGGACGCCGTACACGTATCGGATATCGGCCCGGTCGGGCGCGAGCTGTACCGCCAGGTCGTACTCCTTCAACGCCGTGGCGGTATCGCCCTTCGCCATGGCCAGGCGCGCGAGCGCGGTGTGCCCGGGATAAAACGCGAGGTTCTCGACCAGGGCCCGGCCGTACGCGTCCCGTGCGCCCTGCTCGTCGCCTTGGGTTTCGCGCACCCGGCCGATGCTGTACTCGAGCATCTCCTTGCTGTTGTAGACCCGCACCAGCGTCGACTCGCCGCTTTGCTGCAGAATACGCTCCGCCTCGAACTCCGCCGCCGCACTGTCGTACTGGAGCAGCGGAATGAACGCCCGGGCGCGCCCTGCATGGAGCCCTTGCGCCTTCGGCTTCCGGGAAATGGCGACCGCGTATTGCTTGACGGACTCGCCGAAGCGGCCGCTGCCGTAGGCAAGCCAACCCTTCATGGCCGGATCGGGTACCATGGCGAGGTCCAGCTCGTTCACCTCGCCGTCCGTGGCCAGACTGATCGCCGAAAAAAAGTCGCGGACGAGCACGGCGTCGAGCTTGGTGTAGATGAGCGGCTCGCGCAACAGCGCTTCGTAACGCAGCGAGTCGATCCCCGTGACTTCCTTGGAATACCTCGAGTCGTCATTCATCAGTGCGAACATGTCGCGGCGTTGCATCGCGAGCAGCAGCGCGCACCAGCGCCCGTACCATGGCTCCGCCACGGACGGGTCGAGCCGCGCGGCCCAGTAGAACGCATCGGCCGCCGCGCGGGGACGATCCGAGAGACGCAGCATCCCGTACTGGTGGTAGGCCCCGGCGCTGTTGGTGTCACGGCCGGCGTCGAGCTTCGGTCGCTTCGGCTCGCGCTGCTTCGACTCCTGCGCGTCGAGCGTCAGCGCGGCCGCGAGCGCCAGCCCCAGTGCGAGCGCCGCGCCGCGGGCGAACCCGGAAGAACTCCGCATGAACATGTAGACATGATGCTGCTCGGGAAGCGACTGCACTAGGGCGTTTCTTGCGGCTACCGCGCGCCGGCAACTACTGTATGTGATGCCGCTACGCAACACTGTGCTCGTGCTGGGTCTGCTCGCGGCCTGCCGCTCCGGCCCCGCGCCGCTCCGCCTCGGCACCACATACACCGTGCAGCAGTCGGGAGCCCTCGCCGTGCTGGAGTCGCTCTGGACCGGCCCCCCTCCCTTCACGACCGTGGTCGCTCCCTCGGGGCAGATCCTGCGAGCCGCGGCCAACGGCGACCTGGACGTCGTGATCACCCACGCGCCGGCCCTCGAACACCGGCTGCTCGTCGCGCCCGGGCACGCCCTGCTCCGCTGTCCGCTCGCCGCCAGCCGGTTCGCGGTCGTAGGACCCGCGGCCGACCCCGCACACGTCGCGACCGCCCCTACCGCGGCGGCGGCGTTCCGCCGCATCGCGGATGCGGGCGGGCCGTTTGTCTCGCGGGGCGATTCGTCAGGCACGCACGTGAAGGAACTGGCCCTGTGGCAGGCCGCGGGCGTGACGCCTGTTCCGCGCTGGTACCTCGAGTCGGGTGCCGACCAGGCCGCGACGCTCCACCTCGCCGACGAGCGCCGGGCCTACGCCCTCGCCGACATCCCCACGTACGCGAAGCTCAAGGGGCTCGTGTCCCGCATCCTGCTCGCCGCCGACACCGCGCTCACGAACCCCTACACGCTGTACCTCGTGCGCCGGCCGGCGCTGCATCCCGCTGCCCGAGACTTCGCGATGTGGGCGACGCACGCCGGGCGCGATGCCGTGCTCGCCCTCCGGCTCCCCGACGGCACGCCGGCGTTCGTGCTGCAACCAGGCGACTGCGAAGCTACGGCGAGACCGTGAGGGAGTACCCGGTGAGCAGTCGCGGCTGAAAGTCCGACGCCGCCACGGCCCGAACAGTGGCGACGTACTGGGCCGCCTTCCGCGTGTCCGCGACGCCGATCGTGACGACGGCGCCGTTCGTCAGCGTCCCCGTGACGGCGAAGCGGGTGAACGTGGACAAGGGTTGGGCGAAGATCCGAAACCCCGGCGCGGCCGTGACGCTCGTGAGCGGCTGCGGTCCCGACACGCTGAACAGAATCGCGCCGTCCGCGCCGGCATTGGGAGTCGCAAGCGATACGGTGAGCACGCCCGCGACCGGGCCAGTGCCGCCGTCGCCGCTGCAGCTGCCTGCGCCCCCCGCGAGGGCCAGCGCGACCAGCAGCCATCCGCCGCGCCGCGTCATCGACCTGCTCCTTTCCGCTTGGCCGCGCTCACGAGCGCCCGCTGCTCGGCTGTGAGCGGCGCCCCAGTCGCCTGCACCCAGGCGAGAAAATCGCCCAGGTCGAATGCGCTGTTGTTGTTCCCCAACTGGTCGAGATCTTCGAGCTGGGCGAGAGTGAGCGTGCTCGATCCGTTGAGCAATTGGGCTACGACCTGAGCGGTGCTGAAGGTCTCGAGAAACACCGCCCGCACCGAGTACGGCCGAGTCATCGGCAGCGTGATGCTCAGGTTCTTCGCGACGGTATCCCCGGCCCAGCCTTGGAACGTGCGCACGGCGCTGGTGTCGGTGGCCGTGAGGGTCACCGGCGTGCCATCGGTCACGAACGTGTCGCTCGGCACCGTGCCCGAGACCGTGCCGCCGCTGGTGGCGGTGTAGTGGACCTGCTGCGACCGCGCCAGGGTCACGGTCAGGGTTTCCGGCGTGGCGCCCGCCGTGTAGCTGAAGCTGCGCGGCTGCCCGCCAGACCAGGAGACGAAGACCTGACGCGTGCGACCGCCCGCGCTGTACTGCGTGTCGGCGACGCCCACGGTGTGCACCGAGCCCTGCGTGAGGATGTCGCGGAACACGTGGAACGTCCTGTGAAACGTCGACGTGTCGAACTGGATCACCGCCGCCGTGTCAGTCGCGCGCACCACCCAGACGGGATAGCTCAGGCGGAACTGTATCGTTCCGTTCGGCACGAGCTGGGTGATCTGATCGAGCACCACCCCCGCCGCCAACGAATCCACGTTCCGTACGGCTGCGGGGACGCTGGTCGGGGTGAACGCCGCGTTGCCGTTCGCGCCGGGGTAGAGATCGCCCGCGTCGCCACGATCGGAGCACCCGGGTGCCGCGCCGGAGCAGGCGCTGTTCGGGTCGGCATCGAGGTTGCCTCGGCCGTCCGCCTGCACGATTTCGAGGCCGTGAATCGGTCCCACGTTTACGTGGTTGAAGTCGTCGTTAGGACCCGGAGTGGTTACGCCATCGGCCATTTGTGCCGAGTCCACGTGATAGATCAGCAGCCCACCGCCGCAGGGGGGCGGTGAGCCGGTGTTGAACCACACCTGGCAGTGGTAGTGAACCATCGCGCTGTCGGCCTGCACCTGCTGCCGATTTTCCAGCAGGAAGTACTCGCCGCGTGGGTTCGCGCCGCCGACCGGCAGGTAGAACGCGGTGTCGGACGTCGGGGCCGCGCCGAAGCTGAACGTGCCGTTGCTCCCGAGCGGCACGACGGTCACCCACCCCAGCTGGCTCAGCGACCACCCATCCATACGCGACGGACTGAACGGCGAGGTATAGTTGCCGCTGCCCATGAGGCTCCACTCCCCGACGCCCTCGCTCTTGATGTCGGTGTCGTACAGGTCGGGCAGCCCGAACCCGTGGCCCGTCTCGTGCGCCACCGTTCCCACCGGCATAATCTGGGTGCTGTCGCATCCGTCCAGGCCGCCCACTCCGCTCTCGAGGATGTAGTCGGACACCTTGACGGGGAGACCCTGCGCATTCACCGAATGCGTGGTATACGGGATGCCCGTGAGGACATACCGGTGCGACCAGAGGTGGTTGTTCGTCGCGCCGCCGCAGGCGCCGTCGATGGGGGGATGAATGAAGGCCACGAGGTCGACGTAGCCATCGCCGTCGGAGTCGTACTGCGTCCAGTCGACCTGGTTATCGAGCTTGCGCAGGGCTTCCCGCAGCCCGCCTTGCATCCGCGCCACGGCCTGCGGGCTGAACAGGCCGTTGCAGTTGGTGTTGCCGTACGGGTTCCCGGTGCACGTGCCTGCGACGCCGGTATAGGTCACCTCGTTCGAATCGAGCGCGACGTACCCGTAGGTTGCACCCTGAACGCTCAGGAGGCCGTTCGACATCTGCTCATAGAAGGTGCGGTACGTGTAGGGACGCCCCGCGGAGGCACCGGTGGGCGAGGGCGCGAACAGCACCTGGTCGTACTGACTTGTGTTGCGCAGCTCACCTGCGGGCGTGTTCTTGAACTTGAAGAGGACCGCCGGAACCCGGAGCACGCCTGACACCGCCGCGCCGGAGGCGAGCGGCGCACCGGCGGCCGCCATGGGGGCGTTCAAAGCCCCGACGTTCCGGCGCGCGAGGAGCCGCGCCCGCAGGGCGCGTACCGCGCGCGCCTGGCGCCGCCACACGCCGTCCTTACGGAAGTCGAATCCAGGAATCTCGCGGCGCACGCGAGGAGGAGGTGCCTGCTGGGCGCGAATCACCGCGGGCACGGTCAGGACGGAGACGACGGCCACCAAGACCAACGAACGGGGCGTCACGCGAACCCTCGGATCGTGAGCGGAACGACAGTTACGGCGAGTTAGCCTACGCTACCGACGTCGGGGGAGCTGTGTCATGTCTCACACGCCGACCCGCGAGTAGTACACCAAAGAGCATGAAACCGATCACGCCGCCGGCGACTTTCGCTTCGTAGAGCCACGGCCGTGCTTCATCGGCCGGCGGGACGAAGCCGAGCACGATGGAGAAGAGGACGGCGGCCGTCCCGACCAGCCCGGCGATGGCGGTGGCGAAGGTGCGCTCTCGACGCAGCCGCAAGTACGCCAGAAACAGATACAGATAGGGGATGAAGAACAAGACCAGCGTCGTCTGCGTGAGCACCAGGTACGCGTTCTTCACCGTCGTACCGACGAGACTCGCGATCACGAACACCGTCGCAATCGCACCCTGCACGAGCAACCCGACGTACGGCGTGTGCCACCGCGGATGAATCCGCCCGAACGCCGCCGGTAGCGCACCATCCACGCCGGCCACGTACGGCAAGCGGGCGGAGCCCGCGAGCCACGCGCCGACGCCCCCCAGGTTTCCCAGCACCAGGAGGATGGCGACGATCGCCGCCAGCGGCGCGAGCCAGCCCGCACCGAGCCGCTCGACCAGGGCGGCGGTCGCTTGCGGTACACCGTTCGTGATGCTCACCGTCTCGTGCGGCAGCGCGACGAGCACGGCGGCCGTCCCGAGAACGTACATCGCGACGATCGCGAGCCCCGAGACGGCGATCCCGCGGCGCAGGGTGCGCGCGGGGTCGTGGATCTCGTCGCCCAGCGTGGGCGCCAGCTCGAGCCCGGCGAGGGCGAATGTCATAGTGGCGAACAGGTTGATCGACTGCAGATCGAGGGACGCGGGCAGGAGGCCCCGTGCGGTGAATGGCGTCGCGCTGCCGTGCGTCGTGAGCGACCAGATCGCGAGCACCACGAAAATGAGCCCCGGCAGCCAGGTACCGTGGCCGCCCAGATTCTGCAGCCGCTTTCCCACGCGCAGGCCCACGACGTTCATGCCCACCGCGAGCCACAGTCCCGCCAGCGACACCAGCGCGATGAACGCGTTGTCCTCGCCCAGGTGCACAAAGCGCGGGCCGGCGGCGTACGCCGCGATGGCCGCCGTCGTGACGAGGAGCGACGGGAAGTAAAACAGGTTGTTGACCCAGTACCCCCACCCTGCCACGAAGCCGTGCAGTGGCCCGAAGGCGCGCCGCACCCATCGATAGATCCCGCCCGCCCCCGGATCGATGTCGGCGAGCTCGCGCACGGCGATCGCCGACGGCAGGAAGAAGACCACCATGGCGAGCAGCCACAGTCCCAGGCTCGCGACCCCGAACTGGCTCGCGGCGGTGGTGAGCCAGCGCAGCCCGACGATGGCGCTGATGTTGAACAGCACCACGTCGCGCAGCCGCATCACCCGCGGGAGCTGGTTCGGCCCGGTCACGGCTGCGTCGGATGCACCTTTGCCACCAGCCAGCCGATGCCGGTGCCGAGCGCCGCCCCACCCAGGACGTCCGTGGGGAAATGCTTGCCGGCGGACACCCGCAGGGCCGACACGCCGAGCGCTCCGACGTAGAGGAGCGCGGCGTTGCGGCCTCGATGTGGCAACCCTTCACGCTGGGCCATCACGAGATAGGTCGTCGCCGCGGCGAACGCGACCGAGGCATGCCCTGACGGGAACGAGCGCTGGCTGTTGGGATCGCCTGCCGCCGCGGCCCCGCCCGCGGTATAGAGCACCGGTCGCTTGCGGCGCACGATGACCTTCATCCACTCGGTGGCAGCGAACGTCCAGGCGAGCGAGTTGGCGAAGACCGCAACGTGCCCGCGCCGCTGAGCCGGGGTTGCACCTTCAAACGACGCGACCCCCGCGAACCCGATCAGCCCCGCGAGCAACGCGGTGCTCGCGGTGCCCGCGGATCCGGAGAAAGTGTGGAGGGCCACGCGATCGATACTGGGGAGCGACGCGGGATCGCACGGGGCAATAGACCCGCAGGACGGGGCGGCCTTCGGCAGCTTTGTCGCCTCCGGAATGAGGACGGCAACTCCGGCCGCGACGACGGACACCGCGTCGCCCCAGCTCACACGGTATGGCGCCTGCCCGAGAGCCGGCGGGCCGGTGACGGCGAGGAGGACGAGGGCAGCGGTCAGGCGACGCATTATGTGCTCCGATCAGAATGACGAGCGGCTATCAACTTACGTGCGGTCGACGGGGCGCGCTGACGGGTCGCATCTCTCGTGGCCTTGCGGTTTTAGCCCCTCACCGTTACGCTTGGGGCTGAGTTTTCCCATTCCTCGCCCCGGGGGCCCGTGAACACCGAGACCCTGCAGAACATCGCGTTGTTCGAGAAGTGCCGGAATTTCCTTCCCAAGGCGCGGGAGGTCCAGGCGTCTGGGCTCCACGCGTGGTACAAGCCGATCTCCCGGTCCGAAGACACGGTGGTCGTGATCGAGGGCAAAGAGCGGATCATGATGGGCTCCAACAACTACCTGGGGCTCACACATCATCCGGAGGTCCTCGGCGCCGCTAAAGCAGCGCTGGATCGCTACGGCTCAGGCTGCACGGGAAGCCGCCTCTTGAACGGCACTCTGGATCTGCACCAGCAACTGGAAGCCGAGCTGGCGCAGTTCTTCGGCAAGGAAGCCTGCATCGTGTTTTCGACCGGCTACCAGGCGAACCTCGGCGTCGTGTCGGGACTGGTGGGCCGGGGGGACTTCGTCTTCCTGGACAAGCTGGATCACGCCTCGATCGTGGACGGCGCCAAGATGTCCTACGGCGAGACGGTGCGCTTCAATCACGGCGACCTCGGCCACCTCGAGCGCAAGCTGCAGCAGGTACCGCCGGGCACCGGCGTGATGATCATCGTCGACGGCGTCTACTCGATGGAGGGAGACATCGCCGACGTGCCGAACCTGCTCAAGATCGCGCAGAAGCACGGCGCCGCCCTCGCCATCGACGACGCGCACGCGGTCGGGGTGCTGGGCCCCCGGGGCGACGGCACGGCCGCGCACTTCGGTCTGAGCGATGACGTGGACCTGATCGTGGGCAC
>DATHKX010000063.1:0-5669 GCA_035488835.1 Gemmatimonadales bacterium | reverse complement strand
CGGATCGACGTGGATGATCTTGGCGCCGTGCTCGACCTTGGCTTTCATGGGCCAGCGGAAGGCGACGGGATGGTTCTCCGCCATATTGGAACCCATGACGACGATGCAGTCGGAGTCGGCCATGCTCCGGGGGTAGAGGGTTGCTGCGCCGCGGCCGAATCGGGTCCCCAGACCGGGGACGCTAGAGCTGTGTCATATGCGGGCCTGATTCTCGATCGCCACCACGCCCAGGCCCCGCATCAGCTTCTGCTCGATGTGGTTCCATTCGTTGTCGAGCGTGGCGCCGCCGAGCGCCAGGATGCCGAGGGTGTGATTGACCAGCCGGCCGTCGGACAGCCGATCCACGAACGTCGCGTCGCGCGTCTTTTTCACGAGCTCGGCGACACGGTCCATCGCCCAATCGAGGTCCACTTCCTCCCACTGGCGCGCGCCCGGCTTGCGGTGCAGCACCTTGGTCGCGCGGTTGGGATTCTTGTGGAGCTGGTAGATGGCGGCGCCCTTGGGGCACAGCGCGCCTTCGCTGTGCGGGCTGCGGGGATCGCCCTCGATGTTGACGATCTCGCCGTCGATCGTGTGGACGATCGTTGCGCACCCGACGGAGCAGTAGGGACACACGCTCGGCGTCGCTTTCGCGTCCTTGATGCGCAGCTGCTGCGCGCGGGCCGTCGCGACGTCGAGCGAGAGACCCAGCCCCACTAGCGACCCGAGCGCCGTCCCCACCCCTCCCACGGCGGATGCCCGGAGGAAGTCGCGACGTGAAACGCCGGTCGGGGGGGGCATGGGGGAGATTCTAGCGACAGCCAGGCAACTGCGCGAGCGCCCCTAGGGCGGCTCGGAATGCGCTGCGGGCCAGCGGCTCCGCGCAACTCTCGGGCCACGACGAAAGCTCGTGGTCGAGACGGCCTGCCCTACACCCTGACCCGGCTCGTGACCCCTACTGACGCGTAAACACCGCGCGCCACGCACGGTCCTGCGCGGTCCACGTGAAATGATCGTGGTCGAGCACGGCCAGGGTGGAGGACGGCGCAGGGGGCGGCTCGCCCGCACCGGGGGAGATGGAGATCGGGTAGAACGTGATGCTCGGCTGGGCATCGTCCAGGATTCCCGTCAGGAGCTCGGGCGCGGACCCCACGTTGTAGACCGCGGTACTGAAGAAGCGGTCGCTCGAGGGATCGAAGCCGACGAGGCCCTGGCCCTGCACCTGGGAGTGGTCGAGCACTTCGGTCCATTCCAGGCGCAGGTCGTCGAACAGCGCCTTCAGGACGCGGATGCCCGACACGTCGGGCGTACCGCTGAAGTTCCCCGCGAACCAGATCTCGAACCGCCACGCTCCGACCAGGTCACCGAGCATGCCGCGGGCTGGTTGGAGGTGGGACGTGGGACGCGCGACCGCGGAGCTCGGTCTGCCCCGCCCGTTCGCCTCCTTGGCGCCCTGGGCCGCGAGCCCCGGCGCGAACGCCGCGGCGGCCGCCAGCACGCACACCGCGACCCCTGCGGACCTACGAACCCGACCTATGCCCATGGTGTTATAGCAACCATTCATGTTATAATGTGTGAGTGATATAATACGTCTACATGTTATATATCGCAAGGAGGCGATATGCCACAATATCGGGGTGAGAAGGTCCGCTATCGCCGTAGAGGCATGCTCCGCCTGCGGTTGCGGCAGCTGCTGGAAGCGCGCGGCCTGTCCGCCTATGGGCTCGCCAAGTTCACCGGCCTCAGCCTGAACACGATCTATCGGCTCACCCGTCCCAATGGGCGTTTTAGCCTGATTCGGGCCGATACGATCGAGCGCTTGTGCGGCACGCTCCGGGTGAGCCCGAGCGAGCTGTTCGAGTACAAGAAGCCGTCGTGATGCAGCCCCCCCGCCCGCGGAACGCGTGACCCTGTCCGTCATGGAGGGGCCCGTGTAGCATTTGCCGCGATGCAGGACGCGCACGAGTTCCTCAGGTCCCTGACCGTCGTGCTGGCCGTGGCGGCCATCACGACCGTGGTGTTCCAGCGCCTGCGCCAGCCGGTCGTGCTGGGCTACATCATCGCCGGGTTGATCGTCGGGCCGCATGTGCCGATCCCGCTCGTGGCCGACCCCGGCGTCGTACAGACGCTCTCCGAGCTGGGCGTGATCCTGTTGATGTTCTCGCTCGGGCTCGAATTCAGTCTCCGCAAGCTGATGGCCGTCGGGCCGACCGCGGGCCTGACCGCGCTCCTCCAGTCCAGCCTCATGGTGTGGCTCGGGTTCACGATCGGCCGCCTGTTCGGGTGGACTCCGCTCGAAAGCTTGTTCGCGGGCGCCGTCATCGCGATCTCGAGCACGACCATCATTGCGAAGGCGTTCGAGGAGCAAGGGATCACCGGGAAGCTGCGCGAGCTCGTCGTCGGCGTGCTGATCGTCGAGGACCTGATCGCCGTCCTGCTGATGGCCGTCCTCACCGCGATCGCCTCCGGGAGCGGCCTCGCCGCCGGCCCGCTCATCGCCACGATCGCCCGCCTCGCGGCCTTCCTCGTGGGTCTGGTCGGGATCGGACTGCTGCTCGTACCCCGGGCGATGCGCGCCATCAGCCGGCTGAATCGTCGCGAGACCACGCTGGTCGCGAGCATCGGCATCTGCTTCACCATCGCGCTGCTCGCGCAATCCTTCGGCTACTCCGTCGCGCTCGGAGCCTTTCTTGCGGGATCGCTCGTCGCGGAATCCGGAGAGGAGAAGCAGATCGAGCGCCTCGTCGAGCCCGTGCGGGACGTGTTCGGGGCCGTGTTCTTCGTCTCGGTGGGCATGCTCATCGACCCGGCGCTCGTCGCCCGCCACTGGCTCGCCGTCCTCGTGCTGACGGCCGCCGTCATCATCGGCAAGGTGGTGGGAGTTTCACTCGGCGCGTTCCTCACGGGCAGCGGCATGCGAACGTCGGTGCAGGCGGGCCTGAGCCTCGCCCAGATCGGGGAGTTCTCCTTCATCATTGCGGCGCTGGGCCTCGCGCTGCACGCGACGGGCGAGTTCCTGTACCCGGTGGCCGTCGCGGTGTCCGCCCTCACCACATTGCTCACGCCCTGGATGATCCGCGCATCGGAGCCGATCGCCGCGTGGGTGGATCGGAAGCTGCCGCGGCCGCTGCAGACCTTCGCCGCGCTGTACGGCAGCTGGCTGGAGGAGCTGCGCGCGCGCCGCCCCGCGGCCACCGCGATGGCCGGTCTCCGCCGGCTGCTGCGCTTGCTCGTGCTCGATGCCGCGCTCATCGCGGCGCTGATCGTCGCGACCTCGGCCTCGATTCACCGGATCGTCGCCTTCGCTCGGGACCGGGTGGGCATGTCCGAGGTCGTGGCACAGTGGCTGGTCGTGGCTGCGGCCGTCGCCCTGTCCGCCCCGTTCTGCATCGGCGTGGTCCGCGTAAGCCAGAAGCTCGGCCTGACGCTGGCGCGCCTCGCGCTCCCGGCGGAGAAGCACAAGCGCGTCGATTTCGCCGCCGCGCCTCGCCGCATGCTCGTCGTCACCTTCCAATTGGCCGGCGTGTTGCTCGTCGGCACGCCGCTGTTGGCGCTCACCCAACCGTTTCTGCCGGCGGCCTCAGGAGCCGCCGTGCTCGCCCTCCTCGTGGTGGTGCTCGGGGTGGCGTTTTGGCGGAGCGCGACGAACCTCCAGGGTCACGTCCGCGCCGGCGCCGAGGTGGTCCTCGAGGCGCTCGCCGCGCAGTCTCGTCCGCGCCCGACGCCGGCCACGACCGACACGCTGGAACAGGTCCACCAGCTGTTGCCGGGCCTGGGAGCGCTCGCCGCCGTCCGGCTCAACCCCGGGACCGCCGTCATCGGACGCACGCTCGCCCAGGTGAACCTGCGCGGACGCACCGGCGCCACCGTCCTGGCAATCACCCGGACCGATGGAGGCGTGCTCGTGCCGACCGCGAAGGAGCGGCTGCGGGCGGGTGACGTCCTGGCGGTCGCGGGCTCTCACGAGGCGATCGAGGCGGCGAGGGCCGCCCTCCTGGACCGCGGGCCTTCCTGACCGTGCGGCTGCGCGTCGCAGCGGGCGCAACGAAGAGTCGTGATCGCCCTATATTCCCGCTCCGTGACGATTGACCTCCCCAGCGACCTTCAAGCCGCCGTTGCACAGCGCTACGAGCTCCGCCGCGTGCTCGGTCGTGGAGGCATGGCGACGGTGTACCTTGCGCACGACGGCAAGCATCGGCGCGAAGTCGCCCTCAAGGTGCTGCTCCCCGGCCTAGCCGCATTCCTCGGCGTCGAGCGGTTCCTGAAGGAGATCCAGATCGCCGCCGGCCTCACCCACCCGCACATCCTCGCGCTGCACGACTCGGGCGAGGCCGGCGGCTTCCTTTATTACGTCATGCCGTACCTCGAGGGCGGGTCGCTGCGCCAGCGGCTCGCGGGTGGGCGACGCCTGAGCATCGACGAGGCGCTGGCCATCGCGGCGCCCGTGGCTGACGCGCTGTCGTACGCGCACCGGATGGGCGTCTTTCACCGCGACATCAAGCCCGAGAACGTGCTGTTCTCGCAGGGTCACCCGATCGTCGCGGACTTCGGCATCGCCAAGGCGATCAGCACCGCCGGTGGGGCGAACCTGACCCGCACGGGGTTCCCCGTCGGCACGCCCGGCTACATGAGTCCCGAGCAGGCGGCCGGCCTCACGGACCTGGACGAGCGGACCGACGTCTACAGCCTCGCCGTCGTGATCTACGAGATGGTCGTGGGCGAGGTCCCCGGCCGCTGGCCCACGGAAGAGGCGGTGCGCACCGGCCGGTTCCTCGAGGCGTCAGCCGCGCACCGCACCCGGCTGACCGACGTGGGCGGCCGGGTCGAGGCGGCGCTGGTGCGAGGCCTCGCCATCCGACACGACCAACGGGCGCCGACTCCGGCTGCCTTGATCGACGATCTCACCGGTGCGGGAGCCCCGCGGCGACGCTACAGCGGGGGTGAGGTGCAGGAGATCGTGAAGCGGGCCTCCGAGCTCGAAGTGACAACCCCGACGGCGAGCGGCGCCATGACGATCGGCGGCGTCGAGGCGCTGGCGGCCGAGGTCGGGATCGCGTCCGACACGGTCCGCGCGGCGGCGGCCTCGTTGCGTCCGTCGACCGGCACACCGGTCGCCGCGGTTCAGCCTCCGGTTCGGTCGAACCCTTGGATCGGGGGTCCGACGCGGATCGCGGTCGAGCGCATCGTCGAAGGCGAGGTCCCCGAGGGCGAGTACTCGGTCATGGTGGACGAGACGCGGCGCATGCTGCAGAACGTCGGGCAGGTGAGCCAGCTCGGCCGATCCTTTTCCTGGGTCGCGTCCCCAGGCGCGAGCCAGCGGAAGCTCGAGATCGTAGTCTCGGTGCGGGGCGGCCGGACGCGCATCACGATTCAGGAAAATTTCGGTCCCCTGATTGGCGCGATCTTCGGCGGTATCGGCGGGGGGATGGGCGGAGGCGGGGTGTGGCCGGTAATCGGTATCTTCGTCGGGGCGCTCCACGTCCCCCCCAGTTTCATCGCGGCGATCATCCCGTTGTGGCTGGCGACGACCTACGTGACGGCCCGCACGGCGTATCACCGCAGCACCGCTCGGCGAGTGCGAGAGCTGCAGGAGGTGGCGGACCGGCTCGCGGCGCTGGCGCGCGAGCTTGCGCCCGCACGGCCGGCGTTGCGCCCTCCGTCCGGGGCATAGCCGCTCGCCCCTGCCCCTC
>DATHKX010000062.1:0-2057 GCA_035488835.1 Gemmatimonadales bacterium | reverse complement strand
GTGCTGCCGACGATTGCCGCGACGCTCGAGCCACTGCTCCAACGAATCCTCGACACGGGCGAGCCCGCCTTGAACATCGAGCTGTCGGGCGAGACGCCCGCGCAACCGGGTGTCACGCGTTACTGGCGGGCCTCACTGTTTCCGCTCGCGGCGCGGCCGCGCCGTGGCAAGAATGGCCCCCCGCCCGGCATCGGCGCCATCGTGGTCGAGGACACGCCGCGCCGCCACGCCGAGCGGGCCCTCCGCCGCTCCGGCGCCGACTACCGCGCCATCGTCGAGCAGGCGACCTACGGCATCTATCGCTCGAGCGTGGAAGGTCGGTTCTTGAAGGTCAATCGCGCCCTCGTCGCCATGCTCGGCTACGAGACCGAGGCCCAGGTCCTGGCGCTCGAGCTCGACGGCGACGTGTACGTGGATTCGGGGGAGCGCGCCCGCCTCATCCTGCAGGCGAGCGGGCTCGACCGGATCACCGGCACCGAGGTCCAGTGGAAGCGCCAGGACGGCCACCGCATCATCGTGCGGCTCTCGGGCCGGGTGGTGAGGAGCGAGAAGGGCGTCGTGAAGGGCTTCGAGATGATCGCCGAGGACGTGACGGAGCAGCGCACCCTGGAGCGGGCCCTGCAGCAGGCGCAGAAGATGGAGACCATCGGCCGGCTCACGTCCGGAATCGCCCACGACTTCAACAACCTGCTCACCGTCATCCTGGCGCAATCGAACCTGATCGGGAAGGCGCTGCCGGCCGAGCCCGGCCGCGAGCTGCGTCGCGATCTGGACGAGCTGACCGACGCGGCCCGCCGGGGCGCCGAGCTGGTGCACCGCCTGCTGGGCTTCAGCCGCCACGAGACGCTCGATCTGCTGCCCCTGAGCGTGCCCGAATGGGTGCAGGAGGAGCTGCACACGCTGCGACGCCTCCTGCCCGCCACCATCGAGATCCAGTGCGACGCCGAGCCCGCGGCGGGCGTGGTCGAAGCCGATGCCGGCGCCCTCGAGCAGATCCTCCTGAACCTCGCGACCAACGCGCGCGATGCGATGCCCCAGGGGGGGACGCTGCATCTGGACGTGCGCCGCACACGGCTCGACGCGGAGGACCGGCCGCTGCACGCTTGGGTCGAGCCGGGCAGCTACGTGTGCATCGCCGTCTCCGACACCGGCGCCGGCATGGATGCGAAGACGCAGGCGCGCGTGTTCGAGCCGTTCTTCACCACCAAGCCCGCCGGGGTAGGCACGGGGCTCGGTATGGCGATGGTGTACGGCCTCGTGAAACAGCACAAGGGCTTCGTCCACCTGTACAGCGAGATGGGGCAGGGGACGACCGTGAAGATCTATTTGCCGCTGGCCCTCGAGGAGCCGGTGCCGGGCGGGGCGCGCGCGGCTGGCGCGGAAGAGATGCTGCCGGGCGGCCACGAGGCGATCCTGCTGGTGGAGGACGACCTCCACCTGCGGACGGTGGCGCAGCGACTGTTCGAGAAGGTGGGTTACCGCGTCATCGCGGCCGCGGACGGCGCGGAAGGATTGGTGGAGTACCGGGCGCGCGCGGCGGAGATCGACCTCGTGATCACCGACATGGTCATGCCCAAGACATCCGGGGTGCAGCTGTACGAAGCGATTCGCGGCGAGGCGGGGCGGGGCAAGGGGGTCAAAGTCCTGTTCACGAGCGGCTATCCCGCCCCCGATTTCCGGGAGTCGCTCGCCGGCGATCCCGACGTGGCGTTCGTCACGAAGCCGTGGACGGCGAGTGAGCTTCTGAGGCAGATCCGGAGCTTGTTGGAGAAGGGCTGAACAACTGACCTCCGAGAATGTGACGCACGCCCCAGCCGATCCTTCGAAGGGCTCGCAAACTGGCCTTCGCGCCCCAGGAGCTACCTCAACCGTCAGCCATCCCCCGTTGCTCTGGAGGGCGACCATGCCGCAGGGAGAACAGTGGGCTCGGACCCGAGTCCGGACCAGCCGTCAGGTGAGACGGGGCGCGTGGTACCGCGTCCTCCGCGCGACGGCGCTCGAAGGCGTCCTCGAGGTGAACCGGCGACCGGTGACGGTGCCGCGCACCTTCCTCCAGA
>DATHKX010000061.1:0-2055 GCA_035488835.1 Gemmatimonadales bacterium | reverse complement strand
AATGGCCGAGCCGTCGCCATGGGCGAGGCCTTTGATAGCGATATCCTGTCGTTTTACGGCCCACTGATCGGTGGCGTGGATGACCACATACGCGGCGTCATCGAGGACATGAGGAAGGGCCCTCATAGACGAACGCTGACGGTAGTTGTTAGTCATACGCCGGGTACGTACCTGCCCTTCATGTTTGGCCGATAAGAAGGGAGCTACGATGAAGGAGCGATTGAAGCCGCGAACTGGAAAGAAGAAGCAGAACGTCGTCGTGACGTTGGACTCGCTCTTTGCCCAGAACCCGCACCTAGACCGTGATCGCATCCAACGACGGATTGCGGTGAGCCGGACCAGAAAGGCTGGCGGGAAACGGCGGGGGTATACGTTAGCAGCCCGTGGTGGAAATCATCGCGGCGAGCCAGTTGCGGCGAGAGAGAAGGATGAGATTCCGTCGCGAGATTGAGATCGTGGGACGTCGATGCACCTCACCAAGGCTGCTCGGAACGCGGCGAGGAGCGAATACAGAGGCAGCCACAGCCAACGCCACGACGGCCGGCGGCCCTGAAGGCCGCGCGGCGTGCCGCGCCCGAACACGTGCCGCATCAGGAGCCCGAGATTGAAGGCGCCCGCGTGGACGATCAGCCGCTTGAGGATGTTCGGATGCCCGCGCAAGTGGATCCGGCGCAGCCCGCCGGTGTCATAGACGTGCGCAAACGTCCGCTCGACGTACTCGCCGCGGCGCCGCATCAACCGTTTCCCGCGTGGGCCGCCGACCCGACGGCGATTGCCATAGACAGGTTGCTGCGCCTCGGGCTCCGTGGCCCAGCAGCGGCGGCCGCGATCGGGCTCCGCGAGGTAGGCGCGGAGACCGAGAGCCCGGAGGGTCAGCAGGGTGGCGTTGCTGTGGTAGCCCCGATCCCCGACGAGCGCCGTCGGGACGGTCGCCTGCACGGCCGCCAACTGGTCGGCCGCCGTCAGCGTCGTCGCGAGCAGACTCGTCGTGTCACCGACGTCCGCCCCGTGCAGGGTCACCGCGACCAGCGCGCCGGTCTCCAGATCGACCGCGTGCTCGACCTTGTGGGCGAGGTGAGTCCGGCCATCTTTCATCTGCGTGACCTTGGCATCGGGATCCGACGGATTCACCCACTCGGCGTTGGACGTCCGCTTCTTGCGCCGACGGTCGAGGCGGGCCAGCGCCTCGCGGCTCGGTGTCTTGAGGCCCGAGGCCGTCGCCAGCCGGGTGAGGAACTGCTGGTAGCTCTCCCCCGTGTCCCGCCGCACGATGCTCCGCATCGCGGCGTTCGCCTCGAGCGTGGTCGCATCCACGGCGAGCGTCTTGCCCCGGAGCAGGTGGGCCTCGACCAGGCGCTCCTGCACCCACGTGAACACCGCCTGATGCGCCTCGACGTCGATCAGGCGTCGGGTGCGCGAGATCGTCGAATGATCGGGCGCTGCCTCGTCGAGGCCCAGGCCCAGGAACTGGCGCACCGCCAGCGAGTCCGCCGCCCGCCAGGCGATCCCGCGCTCCGAGTCGAGGCCTTCGAAGTAGCCGATCAGCAACAAGCGGAAGTACCGCCCGGGGGCGAGGCTTGGCCGTCCCATCACCGGCGCATAGAACGAACGACAGTGTTCCTCGACAAACCGGTCGAAGCCCGCGGCGTCGAGGATCTCGTTCAGTCGCACGTAGAACGGGTGCCCCGGCGACACCGGGAGCTCGGTCGTGGGGATCCACAACGGCGCTTGCTCGCTCGTGCGTTTGCCCATCGCCATGGCCCGCAGTGTACGATCTGGCCCGCCAGTGGCGATGTCATTTCACCGACTTTCACCACGGGCTGCTAGTACTACTGTGTTAACAAAGCTAGGGGAATCATGGGGTACGCTGCGAGTCTCGACGTATGCCGACCGCCGAGACCGTGCGCGCCGAACGGTTTGCCGCCTACGTGACCGACCTGGCCGCGGCCCTGGGCCACCGAGACCGTCATGAGCCGCTGCGCGCCTACGTCACCGGCCTGTGCCTGCCGGGGGAGCGCAAGAGCGTCGAGCCCATGGCCGCCCGCGTCGATCCCC
>DATHKX010000060.1:0-4434 GCA_035488835.1 Gemmatimonadales bacterium | reverse complement strand
CATCGCGCTCGCCGCCACTGGGACGTTCGAGCTGCTGCTGGGCCTGGCCATCGTCCAGGTCCTGGTGATCGACTCGTGGGCCGTGATGGCGCTGTTCCGGCTGCGAGCGCGCGACGGGCCGGCGCCGTTCAGCGTGCCGGGCTTTCCGTGGGTGCCGGTGTTGTTCATCGCCGTGTACACGGCGCTGCTCGTGGGGACGGCTCGGGCGCAGCCCAAGCTGGTCGCCGCAGCGCTGGCGATGCTGGTCGTGGCGTACGGGTTGAGCTGGACGGTGAGGACCAAGAGGGAATCCTCCGGGGTCGTGTCCCCAGGCTGAAAGCCTGGGCCCGGGACGGCACTGTGCTGAAGCACGTCCGCGTCCTTCAGGACTATGAAACACCGGGCCCATCCTTCAGGATGGGAACAAGGGGACGCGGAGTCGTTCATTCCGGTTCCAATCCTTCTATGCGGTGCAGCTCCTGCTGGCTGTTTCGCACGTTCGCCGGACGATAGAGGATCACCCGCGCGCGCTCGAGCGTCACCAGTCCGCCGCCGATCATGTGATCCAGGTCGGGGAGCACTGCCTGGATCGCCTCCTCGGTCTCGACCACCTCGATGATGAGCGGCAGGTCGAGCGACAGCCGCAGCACCTTATCGGTGTGGACCACGCTCGATGCGCCGAAGCCGGCAACGCCGCGCAGCACGGTCGCGCCCGCAAGCCCCTTGGCGCGCAGTCGTTCGAGCAGCGCCTCGTACAGCGGCTTTCCCTGATACTTGTCGCTCTCCCCGATGAAGATGCGCATCAGGGTACGTTCACCCTTGAACCGGTGAGGCATGGGGCCTCCTGTCACAGCAGTTTACTTGCTAATGCCGTCCCCGCGATGACCGCGGCGAGGCAGCCGAGGATGGTTCCGCCCATGTAGACCCCGGCGTACCAGTACTCGCCGTCGCCGAGCAGCCGCAGGCTCTCGTAGCTGAAGGTGCTCATGGTAGTGAACGCGCCGCAGAACCCGATCGTGAGGCCGCCGCGGAGCTCCGGTGAGATGACCGTCGAGCCGGTGGCGAACCGCATGATGAAGCCGAGCAGAAACGAGCCGGCGATGTTGATCGCCAGCGTGCCCGCGGGGAACATCCCGGCGCGGGTCTGGATCGCGCCCTGCATCAGGTATCGCGCGAGCGTGCCGAGGATGCCACCGAGGGTGATGTAGGCGACCATAACGAAACGACTCCTGCCGTCGAGGTTCCGGTAGGAGTTATCAGCCCGCGAGTCCAAGCCGGGCGGTTGAAGGCGAACTCCATCGCCTGGGGGAAACCTAAGACAGGGGCGGCAATGGGCGGTAGAGGGTGGCAATGGGCGGCACGGTGACGCAATGGCTGCTGCTCGGCGGGGCGGCGCTCCTGGCGAGCATGCTCGCCGCCGTGGCGGGGTTCGGCGGCGCGGCGGTGCTGTTGCCGGCGCTCGTCGCGATGTTCGGGGTGCGCGACGCGATCCCGATCCTCACCGTGGCGCAGCTCGTGGGCAACGGCAGCCGGGTGTGGTTCAACCGCCGCGAGCTCGCGCTGCCCGTTGTGGGGTGGTTCGCGCTCGGCGCCGTGCCGCTCGCGTTGGTCGGCGGCGTCCTGTTCGCCACCGCGCCGCTCGGCGCGCTCCAGCGCTTGGTGGGCGCGTTCCTGCTACTGATGGTCGTGTGGCGCCGCGTTCCCCGCGCGCCGACCTGGCGGCCGCAGGTCCGGGCGTTCGCGGCACTCGGCGCCGTCTTCAGCTTCGTGTCGGCCCTGGTGGGGAGCGTCGGACCGCTCATGGCGCCGTTCTTTCTCGCGTACGGGCTCGTGAAGGGCGCCTACATCGGCACCGAAGCGCTGGCGACGGTGGTGATGCACCTGGCGAAGCTCGCCGCCTATCAGGGCACCGCGATCCTCAGCGCGCGGGCGGTTGCGGTAGGCCTCGCGCTCGGACCGATCATGATCCTCGGCTCCTACGTCGGGAAGCGGGTGCTCGACCGGCTGCCGGAACGCGTGTTCGTGGCGATCATCGAGCTCGTGCTGATCGGGACGGGGGTGTGGTTCTTGATAGCCGTCTAACCGTCTAACCGCCTATCTTTTACCGCATGCCCCGCCTCGCCATCGCGCAGCTCCGCCCCAGCAAGGGCGACTACGGCGCCAATCTCCAGAAGATCGGCGGCGTGCTGGCACAGGTCGCGAAGCTCGACCCGCCGGTGGACGTGGTGGTGTTTCCCGAGGCCGCCACCTCTGGCTACTTCGTCGAAGGGGGCGTCCGGGACGTGGCCGTGACCGCGGGGACGCTGTTTCGCGATCTCACCGTCGAGCACGAGGCCGCGGGAGCCCCGCCCATCGACGTCGCCATCGGGTTCTACGAAGTCTTCCAGAACCACTTCTACAATTCGTGTCTCTACGCCTCACTGGGCGGTAAGGACGCGGGCGTGCGGCACGTGCACCGCAAGGTGTTCCTCCCGACCTACGGGGTGTTCGACGAGGAGCGGTTCGTGGATCGCGGCCGCGAGATCCGGGCGTTCGATACACGCTGGGGACGAGCGGCGATCCTGATCTGCGAGGACGCGTGGCACTCGCTCTCGGGCACGATCGCCGCGCTCCAGGGGGCCCAGCTCGTGATCGTGCCGAGCGCGTCGCCGGCGCGCGGCACGGGGATGGACGAGGAAGGCATCCGGCTGCCGGCGAGCGTGGTGCGGTGGGAGCGCATCCTGCGGGGCATCGCCGACGAGCACGGTGTATGGGTGGCGTTCGCGAGCCTGGTGGGGTTCGAGGGTGGGAAAGGCTTCCCCGGAGGGTCGGTAGTCGTGAGCCCGACGGGTGAGATCGCGCTGCGCGGCCCGCTGTTCGAGGAGGCGGTGCTCACCTACGATGTGGACTTCGAGGAGATCACGACAGCGCGGTCCGAAGCACCGCTGCTGGCCGACCTGGAGGTCAATCTCCCGCATCTCATCAAGAACCTCGGGAAAGGGGAAACGGGAAAGGGGAAACGGAGAGCGCGAGCGGTGGAGTTCGACCCTGCGACCAACGGCGCGTCTCGGCAATCCGCAATCCACAATCCGCAATCCGCAATTCATATCGTGGGGCGGGGCGTCGAGGAAGGCGATCCCCTCGCCATCGACCCCGACCTGGCGCGCCGCTGGTTGACGAGCTTCCTCAAGGACGAAGTCGTCCGCCGCCGCGGGTTCACCAAGGGGATCGTGGGGCTCTCGGGCGGTGTGGACTCGTCGCTCACGGCGTTCCTTGCGGTCGAGGCGCTCGGTAACGAGAACGTGATCGGCGTGCGGATGCCGTACCGGACCTCTTCCCCAGAAAGCCTCGAGCACGCGGAGCTCGTGATCCAGACGCTCGGCATCCAGTCGGTCACGCTCGACATCACGGCGGCGGTGGACGGGTATCTCTCGCAGGTAGAAAAGAACGGGGACGTCGATCCTACGCGCCGCGGCAACGTGATGGCACGCGAGCGCATGATCGTGCTGTTCGACTTGTCGGCGAAATACAAAGCCCTGCCGATCGGGACGAGCAACAAGTCGGAGCGGCTGTTGGGCTACTTCACCTGGCACGCCGACGACACGCCGCCCGTGAACCCGCTGGGCGACCTGTTCAAGACGCAGGTGCGCGCCCTGGCGCGCCACGTGGGCGTCCCCGAGGTGATCCTCCGGAAGCCGCCCACGCCGGACTTGGTCCCCGGACAGACGACCGAAGGGGACTTCGGCATCAGTTACGACAAGGTCGACCGTATTCTCTACTATCTGATCCGCGGCATGAAGCCGGCGGAGGTGGTAGCGCGCGGCTTCACTCCTGAGGAAGTGGCGAAGGTCGCCGGGCGGCTCGACTCGACGCACTGGAAGCGCCGCCTCCCCACGGTGGCGATGATGTCGCAGACGGCGATCGGCGAATTCTACCTGCGGCCGGTGGACTACTGATGCAGCCCAAGCATCCACGCGATTCCGAGACGATCATGTCCGAGCTGATGATGCCGCAGCACGCGAACATCATGGGCAACGTGTTCGGGGGCGTGATTCTATCGCTCGTGGACCGGGTGGCCGCCGTGGCCGCGATCCGTCACGCTTCGAAGCCGTGCGTCACCGTGTCGGTCGACAAGGTGGACTTCAAGGAGCCGATCCACGTGGGCGAGCTCCTGACCGCGTACGCGCGCGTCAACTTCGCCGGCCGCTCGTCGATGGAAGTGGGCGTCAAGATCATCGCCGAGAACGTGCTCACGGGCGTGCGGCGGCACACCAATTCCTGCTATGTGACGTACGTGGCGCTGGACGAGCAGGGCGTGCCGACGCAGGTGCCGCCGATCGTGCCCGAGACGCCGGATGAGAAGCGGAGATACGACCGAGCCGCCAAACGGCGCGCTTCTCGCGTTATGGATCGCAGATACGATACGGGAGCGGGGGAGTGACAAAGCCGGAACGCGGAACGCGGAAGGCGGAACAG
>DATHKX010000059.1:0-27654 GCA_035488835.1 Gemmatimonadales bacterium | reverse complement strand
TCGACGGGCAGCTCGCTCACGTACCCGGCCCAGACCGACAGGCCGTAGCGCCCCGGCACCGTGTAGATGGCGACGGCGTCCAGCGCGCCCGCGGGCAGGTTCTTGAACGCCACGATCGTCGAATCGCCGTTCGCCTCCGGCGGCGTGAAGCCGAGTCCGTGGCACGCATGGGAGCTCGGCCCGAACGTCCAGCCGTTCTTCCCTGTGATGTACGTGGACCCGTTCCACCCCAGCGAGTCGGTGAGAAACGTGGAGAACGTCCCGGCAATTTGCGGCGCGGTCAGGACGAACGTCAGATCGCCGGTCTGGCCTCGGGTGAAGTGATACCAATCGGCACCGAGCTTGTCGTCCCGCTTCAGCAGCTCGAACGCCAGGGCCGGGTTGTAGAGGAGGAGGGTGGGCACGGCCGCGAACGGCGGCGGCGCATCGAGGTCGATCGGCTGCGGCACAGTGTCGTCCGGCTCATACAGGTCACGCTCGACGACGCGGGTGGTGTCGCCATGGACGAAGCCCAACACGCCCTGGCCTCCCGAGATACCGAGGAAGAAAAGCGAATCGGTGTGGGCGGGCGGCGGCACCCAAAATCTCCGACGCGCGGTGCCGTTGGCGAACGCGGTGTCGCCGAACGGGTGGAGGATCAGCTGGGCGTTGCTGAGCTGCGCCAGGAAGATCGAGTCGACGCCCACCCCGTATACGCTCACCACCTCGCCGTACCTCACGACCTTGGGCCGAACGCTGTCGACTTCGAGCGGTGCGGACACCCTCAGCGTATTGGTGGCGGCGCGCGATTCCTTGTCGAAGTTGGCCGCGGCCGCGGTGATGACCACGGTGCCCGAGGTGATCCCGACGATATGCCCGGCGTTGTCCACCGTGGCGACGCTCGGATTGCTCGACGACCAGACGAACACGATGTTCGGGATCGGCTGCGAGTCCGCGGGCCCGTTCATCTGCCACGCCGTCGCGGTGGCCGCGGTGTCGTTGCCGCGCAACAGGATCTGGATGGGAGTGATGCTGACGTGCACCGACGAGTCGTGCTCCGTGGGATAGGCGCACGTCCCGACGATGAAGGAACCGACCAGCAACGTCACGGCGGCAACACCGCGACTGCGTCGCATGCACTCGAGCCCGGCGGAGGTGGGAGTCAATGTAATGACCGCCGGGTGGACACCCAAATGACCTACCTCACCTAGAGCCGCCCCCGGCGCTTCAGATCGAGGTATTTGGCCACTACCGCCTCGGTCGCGCGCTCGGGCGGCACGTCCAGCACCAGCACTCCGGCGTGCCGCATACGGCCCAGCGCCTCTTCGCGGGCGCGGAGCAATTCCTCGGCCGCCGCTTTGCGAAACGCGTCGTGCGCGACTGTGGGCCGCAACGCCGCCACGTCGTTCAGCTCCGGGTTTTGCAGGGTGACGGCCAGCGGGAGGTGACGCGGCCGGAGCGAGGCGACGTTCGCCACCAGCGCATCCGACGCGAACCGATCGATCACGTCGGTGAACAGCACCGTGAGGGCGCGCTTGCGGTTGCGCGCCGCGAGGTAGCGGAACGCGCCCGGATAGTCGGGCTCGACCAGCTGCGGCTGGACCCGCGCCAGGACGTCGAGCACACGCTTCAGCGCCAGCCGGCCGCGCTGCGGCGCGACGAAGTGCTGCACCCCGTCGGCGAACGCCATCACCCCGACGTTGTCGTCGTGCTGGACGGCGGTATAGGCCAGCTCGAGCGCCGCCCGCACGACGTACTCGAGCCGAGAGACGCCCGCGATTTCAGCGGTGAGGAGCCGGCCCAGGTCGAGCACCAGCAGCACGTGCTGGCGACGCTCCGCCTCGAACTGCCGGGTGATGACTTTGCCGCGTCGACCCGTCGCCTTCCAGTCGATGTGCCGCAGGTCGTCGCCCGGCACCCAGTCCCGCAGCGACTCGAACAAGCGACCCTCGCCCAGGCGGCGCAGCGGGGTGAGCCCCTGCTCCCGGCGTCGCTGCGCTCTCGCCACCGATGCCTGGAGCCGCACGGTGACGAGCGACGGATACACCGCCACCTCCCACGGGAGCGCGATCCGCTCGCGCCGCAATCCCAGCCCCAGCGGCCCGACCGAGTCGAGCACGAACCCGCCCCCGGTCTGGCGACCGCGCCGCGCCGGAGTGACGGGTACAGTCTCGCGTACCTCGCCGCGCGCGGGGACGCGAACCCAGCGGGGCGGCTGCGCGCCGCCGAGCAGCTCGGGGCGCACCTCGCGCAGCCGCAGCCGCGCCGCCCGGGGCGCGCGGTTCCGCCAGCGGTAGGTCACCTCGCCCTGGCGCCCCACGGAGAACGCCGGCGGCGCGTCCCGCACGGCGACCAGGTGGCGCGGACTCGGGCCCGCCTGGGGGGCGAGGAGTCCGTCGATCCACACGGCCGCGGCCAGGGTCACGTCCCCGACGAGCATCGCCTCGAGTCCCCACGGCAGCCACAGTCCAGCGAGACCCAGCAGCGCGAGCCCCGCGCCGAGCCACAGCGCCCGCGGGGTGCAGAGAATCACGTCGTGGGTACTTCCGTCTTGTCGAGAATCGCCTTGAGGGCCGCGTCGGGCGTGACGCCTTCCAGCTCGAGCTCGGGCGCGACGCTCACCCGGTGACGCAGCACGGCGGGCGCGAGTCGCTTCACGTCGTCGGGGATCACGTAGTCGCGCCCGTCGAGCAGCGCGGCGGCGCGCGCGGCCTTCAGGAGCGACACGCCCGCTCTCGGGCTGGCGCCCAGGGTGAGCGACGCAGCCTCCCGGGTCCCGCGCACCACCGCCGTGATGTAGGCGGTGATCTGGGTCTCGACCCGTACGGCTTCGACGGCCGCGCGCAGTCGCTCCAGGCCGGCCGCGTCCGTCACGCGCGTCACGCCGTACGTCGCCGGCCGATCCGCCTCGAATCCCGCCACCGTGCGCGCCAGGATCCCCTGCTCGTGCGCCGCATCGGGGTAGCCCACGAGAACCTTCATCATAAAGCGATCGAGCTCGGCTTCCGGCAGCGGGTAGGTGCCCTCGAACTCCACGGGGTTCTGCGTGGCGAACACCGTGAACGTCGCGGACAGCGGGTGCCCGGTGCCGTCCACCGTGACGGTGCGCTCCTGCATCGCCTCGAGCAGTGCCGCCTGCGTCTTCGCCGGTGCGCGGTTGATTTCGTCCGCGAGCACGAGATCGGCGAAGATCGGGCCCGGCCGGAACGTGAACTCCCGCGCGCCGGCGAGCAGCGTGACCCCGGTGATGTCCGCGGGCATCAAGTCGGGCGTGAACTGGATGCGCTGGAACTTCACATCGAGCACGAGCGCCAGGGTGCGTACCAGCAGCGTCTTCGCCGTCCCGGGCACCCCCTCGAGCAGCACGTGACCGCGGGCGAGCAGGCACACGAGCGCCTCGCGCGTCGCCGCCTGTTGTCCCAGGACCACTCGGTCGAGCGCCTCTAGAATCCGGCGCGCGTCGTCCGCGGGCGCAGCTCCTCCCACACGTCCTCCACGGCTTGGGCAGCCGCGAGCGCGCGCTCGGGACCGCCGGGTTGATTGATGGTGCGCTGCAGCCGCCGCACCGCGTTGCGGCCGGCGGGTGTCGGCAGCGCGAGCTCGAGCGCGGCGAGCCACGCGCGCTCGGCCCCCGCCGGCAGCAACCCGACCCGTCCCAGCCGCCGGCGCAGCCCCGATACGGTGAGTCCCACGGCCGTGTCCACGCCGCCCGCGCCCTCGAGGCCCGCGGCGAGCGCTTCGACGTGCTCGAGCGGCGAGCGGCGCCGCCGCTCGATCACGGATCGCGCCGGGCCGAACCGGACCGCGGTCAGCGCGAGCGCGACGAGTGCGACCCCGAGCAGCTGGAGGATCGCCCAACCCGGAGGGTGATGTCGTAGCCACGCCCACGAAGCCCCGGGCAAGGTGCCACCTGATCCGAAGCCGAGGTGATACTCGTCCACGACGACCTGTCGGGTCCGGCCGTCCAGGAACCACGGAAGCACAGCGAGGCCGGCGTCGGTGTCCTTGAGGATTCGGTTGGTGAGATACCGTCCGTCTGCCAGCAGGATGGCCTCGCCCCCGGAAGCAAAGCGGAGCCGCAGCGCCACGGGTACGTCGCGCATCGTGCGCGCCAGCGTGTCGGCGCGTCGCGCGAGTTGCGGCGCACAACGGTCCGCCTCCGTCCCAGCCGCCGCCGTGAGCGACTCCGCGGGTAGACGCCGCAGCACCCGCCAGGTGGGGGGCAGACGCTGCCCGGATCCGGGCACGAGGGCGGCGCGCGTGTCGTTGTCCACCTCCCGGGTCAGCCGCCGCGAGCGGTAGCCGAAACACCCCTCGATTCCGGTGACGCCTGCGGTCAGGATCCGCCCGCCTCCCGTCACGAAGTCACGGATTGCCGCCAGCTCCTGCGTGGTGGGTCGGTCGATATCGAGAAACGCGTACAGCCGCTCGGGTCGCCGACGGCCGCTGTCCGCCGCGAGGTCGAAGTACGGTCGACGGCGCTGCTCTACGGTCACGCCCAGGCGGCGAAGCGTCTGGGCCAGGCCTTTCGCTCCGGACGGCCCGGTGAGGTACGTCGAGAGACGGCGATCGTCGCGATCGCTGCCGGGCGCGGACATGGCACCCCAGAGCGCCACCAGCACGAGGACGCTGACGCCGCCGATGACGACGGCGCGCTCACCCCGCCGCATGGAGCCCGAGCCGCCCGGCTTGCGCGTCGAAGGCGTGCCACGCTTCGGCATCGCACGGTACGCCGCCGAACACGTGGTGATACAGGCTCGCGACCAGCGCCGCGAGCTCGGAGCGGCCCGTCGCGTCGAGCCGCGCCTCCGCGGCGTATTCGGCCGGGGTCTTCGAAGGGTGAAATTGCAGCGCGCGCCGGCCGTCGAGGTCGAGCACGGCGGCGAGAAAACGATGCGCCAGCGCTTCAGCGAATCGCCCGACGGCGCCCAGGCGCCGCGCCTCCGCCAGGTGCCAGGCGGCACCCCGCGGGGGAGCCGCCAAGGGGGTCGGAGCGCTGATCGCCTCACGCGGCCGGAGCGAGCGCCACACGACCCAGGTGACGTGGGTGAGGATGGCGAGCAGCAGGAGCGTCATGGCGGCGAGGAGCAGGTAGTAGCGCGCGGGCGACGCGACGCGCAGGGTCTCGAGCCAATCGAGCAGCCGGTGCCACTGCTCCATCAACCACAGCCAGGCGCTGCTCGGCTCGCTCCACCGGTACTCTCGGGCCTGAAACACCGCCTGCAGCGCAGCACGCAGCGAGTCCGGTACGACCTGTTGCGGAACGACGCTCACGCCCGCCCGGTAGCGATGCCGAGGTGCTGGCTCAGGAGCTCGAGATCGAACGCCTCCTTCCGCACGCGCAGGTCGTAGTAGAACAAGGTGAACACGCAGCTCGTGAACGGATACAGGAACAAGAAGATGAGCCCGACTCCGATGAGCGCCGGTACCAACAGCATGGGCACGAACGCCGCCGCCAGGCCGGCAATGAGGCCGAACCCGATCAAGAACAGAATCAGGAGCACGACCACCACCGCATACAGTCCGAACGCCCGCCACCGGAATTCCTTGGTGAGCGCCCAGGAGCGACCCAGGCCGTCGGTCCCTCCGGGGAGCGGCTCGAGCACGGCAGCCTGCACGGCGACCGAGAGGCCGCAGGCGACGATGATGCCGGGAACGATCAAGAGGATCGCCGCGAGCCCGATGAGAATGCCCGAGGCGAAGCCGGCTGCCAAGGTCCGTCCGATCTTCCCGAACGCGAAGTCGAGCGCGTCCGACAGGCTGGGCTCGTTGCCGAGGTAGGCCTGGGAGACCACGCGGATCGACGCCCCGGTGACGAGCAGATACCCGACGAAGCCGAGTAGCTGCGAGAACAGGTAGAGCCCGAAGTGCTGCGGAGGGCCGCCGCTGAACTGCACGTACAGACTCAGTGCGGTCGGCACACCCTGACACACGATCGCGACACCGAAGAACACACCGGCGTGACGGCGCAGCAGCGCGAAGGAGGCGTCGAGGATCTCTCCCATCGCCATCGGCCGCAGTTGCATGGTAGCCATTGGTCCTCCTCCGCGGTTAAAATGCTTCCGAGATGCCGGACACGCGAGCCCCGACCGTGCCGCAGTTCACGCGGCGTCTTGGGATCGAGACGCCGGAGCACCTCGTGCTCGAGCTCGAGCTGGCCGGCCTCGGCTCCCGCATGGCCGCGACGGTGTGCGACGCCGGCGTCCTCAGCCTCGCGTACCTGCTTCTGGGCCTGGCAATCCAGCTGCTCCCGACCCCGACGAGCGGTGATGCGAACGGCCCGTGGAGCACGCTCGGCGCGATCGTCCTGATCCTCACCCTATTCCTGCTCTTCTGGGGCTACTTCCTGCTGTTCGAGGCGCTCAACAACGGCCGGACCCCGGGTAAGCGCCTGATGGGCATCCGCGTCGTGATGGACACCGGACATCCGCTCACGTTCACCGCCGCCGCCGTCCGCAATCTCGTGCGGATCGTGGACATGCAGCCCCTGTTCACCTACCAGGTCGGACTCGGCTTCGTGCTGTTCCATCGCCAGAACAAGCGGCTCGGCGACATCGTCGCCGGGACCGTGGTCGTCCGGGATCGCCCCGAGAATCTCCAGCTCGCGAGCGCGCCCGCAGACAGCGCGCGGGAGCCGGAGATGCTCGAAGCGGGCCCACCCGAGCTCGCCGACGAAGAATTCCGGCTGCTCGACCAGCTGCTCGAGCGGCTCGAAGGTCTGGAGCGCGCGGTGCGGCACCGGCTCACGGCGGAGCTCGTCGCCCGGTTCGCGCCGCGATTTCCGCGACGGGACGCCGATCACGAGACGTTCCTGGTGCGGCTGCACAGCGCGGAGCTGGCGAAGCGCCGGGGGCGCCTCGCCGCCCGGCACGCGCCGGGAGTGGGCCGGACCTCCGTCGCGGCGGAGCGGTTCGTCATGCAGAAGCGGGAGGGCTGGGAAACGTTCCGCACGCTCGCCGCGCGCGCCGAGCGGCTGGGGCTGAAGCAGCTCGGCGCGGCCGACATTCCGGGCTTTGCGGCGCGGTATCGCGAGGTCGCGTCGGATCTCGCGCGGGCCCGTACCTACGGCGTGGACCCGCGCGTGCTCGAGTACCTGGAGCGCGTGGTGAGCGCGGGGCACAACGCGCTGTATGGCCGGCACACCGGGCAGCGCGTAGCGATCGTGCGGCTCGTCCTGCGCGAGCTGCCGGCCGCCGTCGTGGAGGCACGAGCCTTTGTGCTGGCCGCGTTGCTGCTGTTCGCGCTCCCGGCCGCGACCGGATACCTGGCGATCCGCGAGCGCCCGGCCATCGCGGAAGAAGTGCTGCCCGACGAGATGATCGCCCGCGCGCGCGCCGGCGCCGGACGTCGGGCCGAAGGGCTCGGCTACGCCGAGGCACCCTCGATGTACCTCCCGGTGGTCGCTTCTCGCATCATCACCAACAACGTGCAGGTGGCGTTCTTCGCGTTCGCGTTCGGCATCACAGCGGGGATCGGGACGCTCCTGCTGCTCACGCTGAACGGGCTCTTCTTCGGGGCGGTGCTGGGCTTGTTCGCGAACTACGGGCTGGCGGGCTGGCTGCTCACGTTCGTGGCCGGCCACGGCGTGCTCGAGCTGACGGCGATCTTCATCGCCGGGGGCGCCGGACTGCTGGTGGCCCGAGGGCTCATCGCCCCGGGCGACCTCACCCGACGGGACGCGCTCGTGCTCGCCGGCCGGCGGGCGGCCCGGCTGGTCGCCGCGGCCGTGCTGCTCCTGTGCCTCGCCGGCACGATCGAGGGCCTGCTGTCCGCGAGCGACGCCGCTCCGGCCTACAAGTTCGCCGTGAGCGCCGCGTCGGCGCTGCTCCTGGCGTGCTATTTCGCGAGCGGGTGGGCCTACCTCAGGAGCCGGGCCAGCGCGGCGCCCGCCGCGGCGGCCACCGCAGCCACCGGCACGACCTCACGCTGAGGCGGCCGCGCGACCACCACCGCGGGGGAGGCGAGAATCGCGGCCGGTGCGGCCGACTCACCGGCTCATCTATCCAGAGCTTCGAGGATGTCGCGCATCTTGCGGGAGAGCGCTTCGATCTGCTTCAAGCTCGTGACCGTTTCCGCGTCATATTTGTCGGCGCCGAGCAGGAGCAGCTGGGTTTCGGCGAGGATCGCGGCCAGGGGGTTCGATAAGTCGTGCCGCAGCTTCCTGATGGGGTCCAGCGCGTCGGTCATCTAAAGCAGCGAGCGGTAGAGATCGCGTAAGTGATGATCACGCAGGTCGCGCACCGCCTGCCACAGGTCCGGCTCCGAGGTGGCGCAGAAGATCTCCGCCGTGGAGCGCTCCGCCTCCGTGTCCGGCGCGCCGAACAGCACCCGCCCGCGCCATATCCCGTCCTCGGACCGGCGTACCTGGAGGCGAATGGCGATGAGTTGTCCGTCGAATCGGATAGGGGGGAGGTCGTGGACGACCGCTTCGGGCGAATCAGGTGCGTTGTAGCGTGCCGGCTGTCCGGGCATGCTGACCCTAGGGCTGGTTTATGCAAAGATATAAGGGTCGCCCACTTACGCAATACGTTTCGGCGCCGTCGCCGGACGTCGTCACCCCAGCAGGGTGAGCGGCGCCGGCGCGAACGTCGCCGCAAACAACGCCACCGCCAGCCACCACGCCAGCACACGCGACCGCGGCAGGGGACGTAACGTGTCGAGCACCGGGGGATGCCCGAGGCGACCCCGCGACAGGATCAGTACAAGCCCACCCCAGATGTACCAGCCGAACCATAAACTGCCGAGCGCGATGACCACCAGCCAGAAGGCGAGGGCTACACGCTGGTGCCACTGCGGCAGTCGCGCGTACAGGATGTGCCCGCCGTCCAGCTGGCCCATGGGCAGCAGGTTGAGCATCGTCACGAACATCCCGACCCAACCCGCAAATGCGAGCGGTCCAACGATCACCGCCTTCGCGCCGTCATGGAACACATGGCGTGCGACGAGCGTGATCGGCGAGTCGCCCAAGATCCAGGTCTGGGTTCCCATCGGGAGCAACAGCCCGGTCGCCGGGCCGTGGCCCGGAGCGGCGTGACTCACGGCCACTCCGAGCAGGAGCACCGGGAGCGCCACCACAAAGCCGGCGATCGGCCCCCACACCCCGATGTCGAACAGCTGCCGGCGATCGTTGAGCACCGAGCGCAAGCGGATGAACGCACCCATCGTCCCGATGAACGTCGGAAACAACGGCACCGGGATGAAGTACGGAGGGGAAACGTCGATGTCGTAGCGACGCGCGGCGAGATAGTGACCGAGCTCGTGGCAGAGTAGGATCGCCAGCAGCGGGAGTGAGAAGGAAAGCCCGGCGGCCCACGCGCTCACCAGGTGAGGGGGCAGCGGATACGATCCGGTGAAGAGCGAAAGCGGGTCGTCGAAGGGGATCGTCCCCGCCACCACCGCTCCGGCGAAGGTCGTTGTGAGGAGGGTCGCCAGGAACAGCGCCACATGGAGGCCCCAGCGCTCGCGCCGCCGGGCGAGCGGCCGCGTGAGGATGAGATGCCGGCCGTCGGGCTCGTCCGACCAGTAGTAGCTGCCGAGCCAGTGCGCGAGCACCGCGGCGAGCGCGGGGGAGGGCCCGGCGTGGGCCGGATGTACAAGCGCATCAACGACTTCCCGATCCGGGAGGGACGTGGTCCGCCACGCGACCAGAAACGCGCTCAGGTCCACGTCGCACCCTTGACTCGAGGTGCGGGGAACCCTACTATAGCTCTCTCGCACTCCTTCGAACTCCCTGATTCCATTTTCGACCCGTTCACTTCCCCACCCCGGGTTTCGCCCGCCGTAGACCTATGGAGCAAACGCACACGTGGATATCGCTGAACTGAAGAGAAAATCCGTCGCGGAACTGCACGCGATGGCCGAGACCCTGAACATCACCAACTACTCGGGGCTCCGCAAGCAGGACCTGATCTTCCGCATCGAGCAGTCGCTGCTCGACTCCGACACCGTGCTGCGCGGCGAGGGCGTCCTCGAGATCCTTCCCGAAGGCTACGGCTTCCTGCGCAGTCCCGACTGGAACTACCTGTACGGGCCGGACGATATCTACGTCTCTCCGAGCCAGATCAAGCGGTTCGATCTGCGCACCGGGGACACGATCATGGGCCAGGTGCGGCCGCCCAAGGAGGGTGAGCGCTATCTCGCCCTGCTGAAGGTCGAGGTGGTGAACGGCGACGAGCCGGAGAAGGCGAAGCACCGGGTCGCGTTCGACAACCTGCGGCCGCGTTACCCCGAGCGGCGCATCAAGCTCGAGCGCACGGACGGCGACCTGTCGATGCGGGTGATGGACATCCTGAGCCCCATCGGCATGGGCCAGCGCGGCCTCATCGTCTCGCCGCCCAAGGCCGGCAAGACCATCCTCCTCCAGAAGCTCGCCAACTCCGTTATCGAGAACCACCCCGAGGTCTACCTCATCGTGCTGCTCATCGACGAGCGGCCCGAGGAGGTGACGGACATGGAGGAGAACGTCAAAGGCCCGAGCGTCGAGGTGATCTCCTCCACGTTCGACGAGCCGGCCGACCGCCACGTTCAGGTGGCCGACATGGTGATCGAAAAGGCCAAGCGCCTGGTGGAGCACGGCAAGGACGTCGTGATCCTGCTCGACTCCATCACCCGCTTGGGCCGCGCGCACAACGTGGTCGTGCCGCACTCGGGCAAGATCCTGTCGGGCGGCGTGGACGCGAACGCGCTGCAGAAGCCCAAGCGGTTCTTCGGGGCCGCGCGCAACATCGAGGGCGGCGGCTCGCTCACCATTCTCGCCACGGCCCTGATCGACACGGGGTCGCGGATGGACGAGGTGATCTTCGAAGAGTTCAAGGGCACCGGCAACATGGAAGTGATCCTCGATCGGCGGATCGCCGAGCGCCGCACCTTCCCCGCGATCGACGTGCAGCGGTCCGGCACCCGCAAGGAAGAGATCCTATTGTCCAAGGAAGAGCTCAACAAGGTGTACCTGCTCCGCAACTTCCTCGCCGACATGCCGCCGGTGGAAGCAATCGAGTTCCTGCTCGAGCGGCTCAAGCGCACCAAGACGAACAACGAGTTCTTCGCGACCATGGCGCAGGGGTGACGGGCGGCCGCGACGCAGGCCGGCTGCTCGGCGTCGACTGGGGCGAGCGCCGTATCGGCCTCGCCCTCTCCGATGAGACCCGCACGCTCGCTCAACCCCTCACCACCCTCACCCGACGCAGCGGCAAACGCTTCCCGATGCGGAAGCTCCTCACCCTGCTCGAGCAGCACGCCGTGACCGGTGTGGTGGTCGGTCTGCCGCTCGACCAGGAGGGCGCCGAAGCCGAGGCGGCCGCGGCCGCGCGGGCGCTGGCCGCCGACATCGCGCAGCACTCGGGACAGCCGGTCGAGCTGTGGGACGAGCGGCTCACGACGGCGCGCGCACTCCGAGCCGTGCGCGCGATGGGCGGCTCGACCCGGGGCCGGAAGGACGACGTGGACGCGCTCGCGGCGACGCTGCTGTTGCAGCACTATCTGGATGCCAAGCGGGGGTCGGCGACGTGAACGAGTGCGGAATGCGGAGTGCGATCCTCGATCTCAAGCGTCCCGCTCGGGGATTGCTCGGTCCATTCCCCATTCCGCATTCCGCATTCCGCATTCTGCTTGTCGGCGCAGCAGCAGCGTGCGGATCCTCCAATGGTCCTCGGGTGACGGTCACCATCCCGGCGGGCGCCACCCTCGACGCCGCCGTCGACTCCCTCGCCGCCAACCACGTGATCGGTCATCCCGGGTTGTTCCGGTTCTACGCGAGGGTACGGCTGGCCAGCTCGCTCAAGAGCGGCGTCTACTTGCTGCGGCAAGACGAATCGTGGTCCGACGTCGTGGCGGCGCTCGCGCGCGGCCGGGGCGTCGAGCAACGCTTTACCGTGCGCGAAGGCTTGCGGCTCGCAGAGGTGGCCGACCTCGCCCGGGCGCAACTCAAAATCCCCCGGGATTCCTTCCTGGCGGCGGCCGAGGACTCGACGCTGCTGGTGACCGCCAGCCTCCCCGCGGACGCGCCGAGCGCCGAGGGATACCTGTTCCCCACCACCTACCTGCTGCCGATGGGCATCGGGGGGCGGGAGTTGGTCCGCGTCATGACGCATCAGTTCACACAACAGTGGAGCCCGGAGTGGCAGGCGCGGCTCGACTCTCTGCACTTCTCGCGGCATGAGCTCGTTACGCTGGCGTCGATTATCGAGGCGGAAGTGCGCTATGACCCCGACCGGCCGTTCGTATCGGCGGTGTACCACAACCGGCTGAAACGGGGGATGCGACTCGAGGCCGATCCGACGGTGAGCTACGCCTATGGGCGCCGACTCAGGAGAGTATGGGAGAAGAACCTGGCGGTGCGGTCACCCTACAACACGTATCTGCACACCGGGCTCCCGCCGGGTCCCATCGGTCAACCGGGCCGCGCCGGCCTCCTCGCGGCGCTCTACCCCGCGGACGTGCCGTTTCTGTTCTTCGTGGCGCAGCCCGACGGCAAGCACATCTTCTCGGCCACCTACGCCGAGCATTTGGCGGCGATCCAGCGCGTCAAGCAATTGCGGCGCGCAGCGCGCGCGCCGCAGCGGCCGGGTCGCTAGCCCCCCACACGGCGCCGATGACGGCGATACCGGCCGCGCCGGCGCGCGCCAGGGCGGGCGCGTTGGTCGCCGTGACGCCGCCGATCCCAATCACCGGCGTACCGGCCGGGGCGAGCCGCGCGAGTCCCTCGAATCCCTCGACCCCGAGCGGCGCGCCGGCGTCGGCCTTGTTCGCGGTGGCGAAGCAGGGGCCCACGCTCCAGTAGTCCGCGGGCCAGGCGCGTCCTGTCTCAGCCTCCGCCGGTGAGCCGACCGAGAGGCCCAGCAGGAAGCCGGGCGGCACGTGGGGGCGGAGACGATCGAGGGGCGGGTCCTCGTGGCCGAGGTGCGCCCCAGCCGCGCCGGCTGCGAGCGCCACGTCCACCCGGTCATTCACGATCACCGGCACCGCGAGCGCGCCCACGAGCGCTAGGGTCAGCGCCACAACCTCGCCGGGCGGTGCATCTTTCAGGCGCACCTGGATGATCGTGGCTCCGCCGGCCACGGCTCGGCGGCATGTCTCGACCGGATCGCGCCCGGTGAGGACGCCCGAGTCCGTGATCACCATCAAGCGCAACTGAGACCCTAGTGCCATGAGCAAGATCCTGCGTGGACTGCGCGGCGCGACCACCGCCGCGGCCAACACCGGCCAGGCCATCCTGGAGGCGACGGCCGAGCTGTTGCGCGGGCTGCAGGAAGCGAACGGCTTCCAGCCCGAGGATGTCGAGAGCGCCATCTTCACTTCATCCCCGGATCTCACCGCGGAGTACCCCGCGCGCGCCGCGCGCCTGCTCGGCTGGAGCGACGTCCCGCTGCTGGGCGCGGCGGAGGTCGCGGTTCCCGACGGCGTCCCGCGCTGCATCCGCGTCCTGCTTCACTTCTACACGACCAAGCCGCAGCGCGAGCTGAAACATATGTACCTGCGCGACGCGGCGAAGCTGCGCCCGGACCGGAAGAAGTGACCGACAGTTCGGTCATAACCCGCGCCGTCATCGTGTCCGCGAAGGGCGCCGCGCGCTGGGAAGCGGGGCACCCCTGGATCTATCGCACCGACGTCTACGACGAGCCGCGTGGCACACCCGGCGTGGTCACGGTCACCGACCGTCGCGGGCGGCACCTCGGCCAGGCCCTGTACTCCCCCACTTCGGAAATTCGACTGCGCCTGCTCACCCCGAAGCGCGAGACCATCGACGCGACGTGGTGGGCCGACCGGATCGCCGCGGCGGCGCGTCGACGCGCCGGCATACCGGCCACCGCGTACCGCGTGGTTCACGGCGAAGGGGACGGGCTGCCGTCGCTCGTGGTCGATCGGTACGGACCGTACGTCGTGGCGCAGCTGCTCTCGGCCGGCCTCGAGCAGGTACGCACGGACGTGCTGGACGGGATCGGCGCCGCCCTCGCCCCCGAGGGGATCCTGCTCCGCAACGACACTACGGTGCGGCGCCACGAGGGCTTGCCGCTCGAGGTGACGCCGGGGCGCGGCACGGTCCCGGACACGGTACCTGTGGATGAGGCAGGCGTGCGCTACCTCGCCGCACCGCACACCGGCCAGAAAACGGGGGCGTTCCTCGACCAGCGCGAGAACCGCGTCCTCGTAGGGGAACACACGGGCGCCGGCCGGGCATTGGACCTGTTCACCTACCACGGCTCGTTCGCGCTCCATCTCGCCCGGCGCGCCGGCGAGGTGGTGGCGGTGGACTCGAGCGCCGATGCGCTGGCGCGGGGGCGGGAGAATGCCGCGCTCAACGAGCTCACGAACATCACCTGGCGCGAGGCCAACGCGTTCGATCTGCTGCGCGAGCTGGAGCGGCGGGAAGAGCTGTTCGACACGATCGTGCTCGACCCCCCGGCCTTCGCCAAGGCGAAGCAGAGCGTCCCCCGGGCGCTCGCCGGCTATAAGGAGATCAACCTGCGCGCCATGCGCCTCGTCGCCCCCGGCGGGGCGCTGTTCACCTGCTCCTGCTCCTACCACGTAGGCCGGGCCGTCTTCCTCGACATGCTGGGGGACGCCGCGCGGGATGCGGGCCGCCGCCTCCAGTTGATCGCCATCACCGGGGCCGGCCGGGACCACCCGGAGCTCGTCAACGTACCGGAGACCGGCTACCTGAAGGGCGCCCTCCTCCGAGCCGTTGACTAAACCGCTGTCCCTTACAACCTTGCAGTCCTGTCCATGCCGGCGTCCGCCCTGGTCCGCCGAGTGTTTATCGGTCTCCTCGTCGCCAACCTGGCGGTCGTGGGGGTCAAGCTCGCGGTGGGGATCAAGTCCGGCTCCCTCGCCGTGCTGGGCGGGGCGGTCGATTCGTGCGTGGATGCGCTCAACAACGTGCTCGCCCTGATCATCGTCCGGGTGGCCGCCAAAGAGCCAGATGAGGATCACCCGTACGGACACGGGAAGTTCGAGACGCTGGGCGCGCTGGCCATCGTGGGATTCCTGTCGATCACCTGCTTCGAGCTCGTACGGGGGGCGGTCAACCATCTTGTGAGCGGCATGCATCAGGTCGACGTCACCGACTTTCAGCTCGCCCTCCTCGTGCTCACGCTGGGCGTGAACGTGCTCATCACGTGGTACGAGCACCGCCGCGGGATCGAGCTCGGCAGCGAGCTGCTCGTCGCGGATGCGGCGCACACGCGCGCGGACGTCTTCATTACCGTCGGGGTGCTCGTCAGCATCCTGCTCACGCGCCAGGGTTGGTGGTGGATCGATTCGGCGGTCGCGATCGTCGTCGCCCTGGTGATCGTCTTCGTGGCGTACCGAATCCTCGAGCGCACGGTACCGGTGCTAGTGGACCAGCGCGCGATCCCGACGCGCGACATCCAGGAGACCGCGCAAGCGGTGCCCGGGGTGAAGCGCGCCTACGGCATCCGCTCGCGCGGCCCTTCCGACCTGCGCTACGCCGAGGTGACGATCGCCGTCGACCGCCACGCGGACGTCGAGTCCGCGCACGCGATCGCCGATCAGGTGGAGGAACGGCTCAAGCGCGACCTGCAGCTACACGAAGTCACCGTGCACGTGGAGCCATGCTGAGCCTCTCGGGGGAGCAGCGCTCCCGGACCGCGCGGCGGCCGCCGCGCTCGCTCAAGCAGGAGTACCAGGAGTTCCTGCTGCAGCGCATCGAGGAATACAAGAACGCCCTCACCCGCGAAGAGCTGTTGGAGATCGGCGACGAGGCGGTGCGTGAGCTCGAGGAGAGCGCCGCGGGACAGTACCTGCTCACCGAGGTGCTGCTGCTCGAACACGTCGACCGCATTATCGCCCGGCGGCTGCGGCTGCCTTCGTTCCCCCGCTGGCGCCAGAAGCATCGGGCGCTGCGCGGCGCGCAGCGCGCCCCCACGCATTGGGGCCTCGAATCGGACGGCCCGCTCGTGAGCGCGGTGCGACGCCTGGAGCCCGGCGACCTGGTCGTCGTGGTCGGGGCCGCCGCGCTCCCCGCCGCCCTGTTCATCGCGGCGCACGACGCCGAGGTCTTCCTCGTCGATCACGACCTCGGAGCCGTCGAGGGGGCGGAAAGTCGGGCCGTCACCGAGCAGCTCGCCGGCCGGTTCCAGGCGCTCGTCGTCACCTTCGGCAGCTGGTTCCCGGACGTGGCGCCGAGCCTGGTGATCATCGATCCCGCCGCCCTGGCGCCGGCGCGCGCGCGCGACCGGCACGCGCTGCTCGCCGAGCTGCAGCTTCGCACCCGCCCCGGCGGGCTGCACGTGATCCTGCCCAGCCCGACGGCGAGCGAGGTGATCCCGCTCGCCCCCGAGGCGCTGCAAGCCCAGTACGGCGGCTGGGAGATCGTCCGGCGCCGCCGAACCAAGGCGAGCGCCGGGTTTACGGCGACCAAGCCGGAGCGTCAGCTGGACACGGCGCTGAACGTGTCGGACTGACCACCCGCCCGCCCTGCCCCACCCGTTGCACGTTACACGACAACACGTTGCACGAAAGCACCCGTGGCAGGCGCCTTGCTTCCTGCAACGAGTAACCTGCAACGTGGAACGCGCGGAATGACCAGCCTGCCATTAGTTCTCGACGACCACGAGCCGATCGGTATCATTCTGCGGGCCGGCCGGAAGATGCTGCGCCCCGCGAAGATCTGGGCGTACTGCTGGTTCACGGACGAGGCCGAGGGTGGCGATCACACGCATCGCCATCTGCCCGAGCATATAGACTGACGCACCAGCGGGGCCGGCCCAGAGCCGGCCCTTCGTGTTTCAGCACTTATCCCCTTTGCTAATCAGGCAGTTGGCCCGGCGGCCGGTTGCCGGGCCCCCCCAGCCGGTCTAATCTTCAAGGGTCATGGCGTCCCTGACGATCAACGGCCGCTCGGTCAGTGCCGACCCCGAACAAACGATCCTCGAAGCGGCCCGCGCCGCGGGGATGCTGGACATCCCCACCCTGTGCTGGTATCCCAAGCTGCCGGTGGTCGGGAATTGCCGTATCTGCCTGGTCTCGGTGGAGGGGCAGGCGAAGCTGCTCCCGGCCTGCGCCACCAAGGTGGCGGAGGGGATGGCGGTACAGACCGAGTCCCACGCGGCGGTCGAAAACCGCAAAGGCGTACTCCGGCTGCTGCTCGAGCGCTACCCGGGCGAGCACCTGAGGAACGGCGGCCGGGGGCGACCCCGCAACGAGTTCGAGGAGTACGTCGTGCGCTATGGGGTCGTTCCCACGCCTCAAGCGGAGCGGGACCTCGTCCTGCGCCACGGCGACGAGCGGCCCGGCGACCCGATGATCCGGCACGACATGAGTACTTGCATCCTGTGCACGCGCTGCGTGCGGGCGTGCGAGGACATCCAGGTGGTCGGCGTGCTCGACGTGGGCCAGCGAGGCGAGCACACCGAGATCATCGTCGGCGCGGACGGCGACCCGGACAAGGCGGGGTGCACGTGGTGCGGCGAGTGCGTGCGGGTGTGCCCGACGGGCGCGATCTTCGAGGTGATGCCGCGCGAGCGGTTCGCGCCCGAGAAGATCCTCCACCCGGACAAGACGGTTCGCTCCGTCTGCCCGTACTGCGGCGTCGGCTGCCAGGTGGACCTGCACGTCGCCGGCGACCAGGTCATGCGCGTCACCTCCCCGGACATCGAGCTCGACACTCCCAACCAGGGCTCCACCTGCGTGAAGGGCCGCTTCGGATATGACTTTCCCCAGCACCACGATCGCCTCACCAAGCCGCTGATCCGCAGGGGCTGGGAGAAGCAGCAGGGCCGCTGGGTCTGGCGCGGCCGGACGGGGGAGCATAGACGGGGTGGGCCGTGGCAGACCATCGAGGGTGAAGGCCAGAACTCGAAGCCGGCTGGCCCTCCGCGCTCGGTGGGAAAATCGGTGCGCGACCTCCCGCTGCTGGAGCGGGTGGACCTGGACATCCGCGACCGGGTGGCGACCCCGCCGTCCTGGTACGAGCCGTTCCGCGAAGCCACGTGGGACGAGGCGCTGGAGCTCACGGCGCAGGAGCTGCTGCGCCTGAAACGCGAGCGCGGCCCCGCCTCCCTGGCATGTTTCTCCTCGGCCAAGTGCTCGAACGAGGAGAACTACCTCATGATGCGGATGTTCCGCGCCGCGCTCGGCACCAACAACATCGACCACTGCACGCGCCTGTGCCATTCCACGTCCGTCGCGGCGATGCAGCGCGCGCTCAACACCTCGGCGGCGTCGGGTTCGATGCGCGAGGTGGAGCACGCCGCCGACGTCATCTTCATCGCCGGCGCGAACACCACCGAGTCGCACCCGGTGTTCGGCGCGGCCATCAAGCGGGCCCACGAACGGGGCGCGACGCTCATCGTGGCCGACCCCCGCAAGACCGAGCTCGCGGGCCGGGCGGACATCCACCTGCAGATGCAGCCAGGCACCGACGTGGCACTGTTCAATGCGATGCTGCACCACATCATCGAGGAGGGACTCGAGAACAAGGCGTTCGTCGCCGGGCGGATGCACGACTTCGACAAGGTGCGGGAGTCGGTCAAGGCGATGACGCCGGACGTGGCTGCCAAGATCACCGGCGTTCCCGCCGACCGGATCCGCTGGGCTGCGGAGATTTACGCCGGGGGGCCGAACACCAGCACGCTGTGGGCGATGGGGCTGACCCAGCACGCCAACGGGACGGATCTCGTCACGTCGCTCCTGAATCTGATGCTCGCCTGCGGCATGATCGGGCGCTGGGGTGCCGCGATGATGCCGATACGGGGGCAGAACAACGTCCAGGGCGCTTCCGACGTCGGCGCGATTCCCTTCGTGTACACCGACTACCGACCGGTCAAGGACCCGAAGAACCGCGCGGAGTACGCCGCGGCGTGGGGCGTTCCGGCAGAGTCCCTCTCGCTGAAGGAGGGGCTCATGGTGACCGAGATCGTGAAGGAGGAGAGCGGCGTTCGCGGGATGTACATCATGGGCGAGAACCCGGTCATCTCCGACCCGGACGTCGCGCACGCTGAGCACTGGTTTCAGGAGCTCGAGTTCCTCGTGGTGCACGACCTGTTCCTCACGGAAACCGCCCGCTACGCCGACGTGGTCCTGCCCGGCTCGAGTTTCGCGGAAAAGACGGGCACGTTCGTGAACACCGAACGCCGCATTCAACTCGCCCACAAGGCGGTGGCCACGCCGGGGCAGGCGCGCGGCGATCTCGAGATTCTGATCGACCTGTCGAACCGCCTCGGACTCAAGACGCGCTTCGAGACCTCGGAAGAGGTGATGCGGGAGATCGCGCAGGTCACTCCGTCGTGGCGCGGCGTGACCTACCAGCGGCTCGAAGGGGCGGGACTGCAGTACCCGGTGCCGACCGACGACTCCGCCGGGACCTCGTTCCTCTTCGACGACCGGTTCCCGACAGCGGACGGCAGGGGCACCTTCGTCCCCGTCGAGTACGCCCCGCCCGTGGAGCTGCCCGACGAAGAGTATCCGTTCGTGATGAACACGGGGCGCCAGCTGTATCACTGGCACACGGGGACGATGACGCGGCGCGCCTCGGGGCTCGACCAGCGTGAGCCCACGCCGACCGTCGAGATCCACCCCGACGATGCGCGCGAGCTCGGGCTGGAAGACGGTGACCTCGTGCGGCTGACCTCGCGCCGCAACACGATGGTGAGCTCGTGCCGTATCTCCGGGCGCGTCGCGCGGGGCCAGGTGTTCGTGCCGTTCCATTTCCGCGAGGCCGCGGCCAACCTGCTGACCAATCCGGTGCTCGATCCGTACGCGAAGATGGCGGAGCTCAAGTGCTGCGCGGTGCGGCTGGAGGCCGCGCACGTGGCCGTCGCGGATTAGGAAAGAAGAATCCCCTAACGCCGAATCATGGACCTCGGTCTCGCGGGCCGCGTCGCGTTGGTATGCGGCAGCACCAAGGGGTTGGGGCGCGCCGTAGCGAAAGCGCTGGCCCAGGAGGGCGCCCGCGTGGCGGTCAACGGGCGCCACCAGGACTCCGTGGAGCACGCGGCGCAGCAGCTCTCCTCCGAGGCATCCCAGCCCGTGATGCCGTTCGTGGCCGACGTGGGCGACCCCGCGCAGGCCGCGGGCCTGGTGGAGCGGGTGCACCACGAGATGGGTCGTCTCGACGTGCTGTTCTGCAACGCCGGCGGTCCGCCGGCGGCCCCGTTCACCCATCAGCCGGCCGAGGCCTTCCAGGACGCCGTGCAGCTGAACCTCCTGTCCACGGTCAATCTCGCGCGCGCCGCCGTCCCCATCATGCGGAAGCTCCAATGGGGCCGGATCATCTGCCTCGCGTCCGTCGCCGCCAAGCAACCCCTGCCGGGGCTCATCCTTTCCACTACGGCGCGCGCCGGGGTGCTGGGATTCGCGAAAGCCCTGGCCGACGAGGTCGCGCCCGAGGGGATCACCGTGAACGTCGTGTGTCCCGGCTTCATCGCGACGGAGCGGATCACGGAGCTCACCGAGACCCGGGCCCAGCGCGAGCAGCGCGCAGCGCAGGAGGTCATGCGCGAGATCGTGGCGGGGATCCCGCTGGGCCGCATGGGCCGCACCGACGAGCTCGCCGCGGCGGTCGCGTTCCTCGCGTCCGAGCGGGCCAGCTATATTACGGGCGCCGTGCTGCAAGTGGACGGAGGGTTCACGCGATCCATCTTCTGACGCATCCCGCATCCCGCTTCCCGCATCCCGGAACCCATGCAAGCAATCGTTAAGGAGCGGCGCGCCCCCGGCCTGAAGGTCAAGACGGTGCCGAAGCCGTCGCCCGCCCCGGGCGAGGTCCTCATCGCAGTGCGGCACGCAGGGGTGTGCGGCACCGACGTCCACATCGCCGACTGGGACGCGTGGGCCGAGGGCCGCATCAGGCCGCCCCTGGTGGTGGGCCACGAGTTCGCCGGAGAGATCGTGGCGGCGGGCGACGGCGTGTCCGAGCTGCGGCCCGGCCAGCTGGTGACCGCGGAGGGCCATATCGTGTGCGGGCACTGCCTGCAGTGCCGCACCGGGAACAGCCACATCTGCAAGAACACCCGCATCATCGGCGTGGATCGCGACGGGGCGTTCGCCGAGTACATCGCCATGCCCGCCACCAACGTCCTGCCCCTGGACGGCGTACCGACCACGGTCGGCGCCATTATGGACCCCATGGGGAACGCGTTTCACGCGGTGCTGACCGCCGAGGTTCAGGGCAGCTCCGTGTTCGTGGTGGGGTGCGGGCCGATCGGCTGCTTCGCGGTGGGGATCGCGCGCGCCGCCGGGGCCGCCAAGGTGATCGCCTCCGACGTGAACGCGACGCGGCTGGCGCTGGCGCGCCGCATGGGGGCGCACGTGACGATCAACGCCGCCACGGACGACGTGGTTCGCACCGTGCTGGGCGAGACCGGCGGCGAGGGCGCCGACGTCGTGTGCGAGATGTCGGGCGTGCCGTCGGCGTTGCACCAGGCGTTCGCCGCCGTGCGCCTGGGGGGGCGGGTCCAGCTGCTCGGCATCCCCAAGGGCGAAGTGCCGATCGACTTCGCCGGCGAGATCATCTTCAAGGGCATCACCGTGTACGGCGTGATCGGCCGCAAGATGTACGACACCTGGCACCAGATGCGCCGCTATCTGACCGCCGGGTTGCTCGATCCCCTGCCGGTGATCACACACCAGTTTCCGCTCGCGCAGATCGACGAAGCCCTCGCCGCCATCCGCGCGGGCGACGCGGGCAAGATCATCCTGGAGATCGCATGAGCTTCGCCGCCCGGCTCGAGGCCGAACTCGAGCAGTTCAAGCAGGACGGGGTCTACAAGCGCCTGAATTACCTGGAAGCGCCGCAAGCCGCACGAACCAAGATGCAAGGCCGCGGCGAGGTGGTCATTCTCTCGTCCAACAACTATCTGGGTCTATGCAACGCGCCCGAAGTGGTTGCGGGCGGCAAACGAGCCCTCGATCAGTTCGGTGCCGGCACGGGGTCGGTGCGATTCATCTGCGGAACCTTCACGATTCACCGCGAGCTCGAGCAGGCGCTCGCCCGGTTCGTCGGCTGTGAGTCGTCACTCACCTACGTGAGCTGCTGGAACGCAAACGAGGGACTCGTCCCGACCCTGCTCGGCGAGCAGGACATCGTGATCTCCGACCAGCTCAACCACGCGTCCATCATCGACTCGGTCCGGCTCGCGAAGACCATCACGAAGTGTGAGACCGCGGTGTACCGGCACTCGGACATGGCCGACCTCGAGGACAAGCTGAAAGCGGCGAAGCCCGCGCGTCTCAGGCTCATCTTCACCGACGGCGTGTTCTCGATGGAAGGCGACATTGCCAAGCTGCCGGACATCGTGGCCCTGGCGCGGAAGTACGACGCGGTCGTCGCGATGGACGACTCCCATGCGACCGGCGTGCTCGGCCCCTCGGGCCGGGGCACCGCGGAGCACTACGGCATGCTGGGCCAGGTGGACATCATCACATCGACCTTGGGCAAAGCCTTGGGCGGCGCCGCCGGCGGCTTCACGGCCGGCCCCGCCGCGCTGGCCGACTATCTCACGCAACGCTCCCGCCCGCAGCTCTTCTCCAATGCCCTCCCGCCCACCGTGGCGGGAAGCGCCCTCGCGGCGGTGCAACATCTCCAGCGCCACCCCGAGCTCGTGACCCGGCTCCACGACCATGCACGCTACTTCCGCGAGCGCCTCCTGGCCCTCGGGTTCAAGCCCCTCCCCGGGGAGACCCCCATCGTCCCGGTGATCCTGGGCGAAACGGCGCAGGCGATACGGATGAGCGAGGCCCTGCTGGACGAAGGGGTGTTCGTGACCGGCTTCGGCTATCCGGTGGTCCCGCAGGGGCACGCCCGGATCCGCTGTCAGCTTTCGGCAGCCCACACCCGGGAGGACCTCGACTTCGCGTTAGGCGCCTTCCGTCGGGTAGGGATCAAGCTGGGGCTCATTTAGCTGCCGTCTTCGGGATATATTCGGTATTTCCTTCAAGTACTTTCAAGGCTCAGAGGCTTAAAGCGAAGGGCTATCGCGTTTTCCGGACGAATTCCCTATTTTGGGGGTCGCTTTTTGACCATCGAGGAGTCGTCCCATGCGGGTAGTCACGGTCATCTCGGTACTGCTGCTGGGCGGGGCCACCACCCTCGAGGCCCAGCACCGCTTCCAGTTCGAGATCGGCGGGTTCGCGAGCTTCACGCGGTTCGACCGCGCCTTCCAGCTCGACAACCAGATCGGCGGTGGGGGCCGGATCGGCTTCTGGATCACCAATTGGCTGGGGATCGAGGGGGATGGCCTGTACATGCGGCCACACCCGAAGGGCGGCGGAGCGGGGACGGACTTCCCAGTGTGGTTCGGTGGGGGGAGCGTCGTGCTGAACTTCGGCTCCGAGAAGAGCTTCTACATCCTGGGCGGCTACTCGGCCATGGACTTCAACAGCAATGGCGCCGGGGGCTTTCGCGACACCGGGGCGCACGGCGCCATCGGCGACCGCATCTATATCTCGGATCGGGCAGCGTTGCGGCTCGAGGCGCGCGCCTACTTCGCGCCCAGCACTCAGTTCCCCGGCACCAGCAAGTGGGCCGGTCATCTGGTCGGCACTGCGGGGTTGTCGTTCTTCCTCGGGCCCAGCCATCGCGAGTCTGCGTATCCCGAGGTCCCCAAGGAGAAGCGCGACTCGATCCTCGCGGCCGGTGGCAAGGTCCCCGAAGCACGGCCGACGGGCGGTCCCAGCTACGAGTCGCGCTCGAGTGATTGGCAGCACAAGTGGTACTGGGGCGGCCAGGCCGGCATCCTGATATTCCGCACCAACTTCGACAGCTACTCCTTCGAGCCGACGTTCGGCGGGCACTGGCTCATCACCGGGAAGCGGACGGCGTTGTACGCGTCGTTCGAGCAGTCGCTCTTCATCTCGCCCCGGCACGTGACCATCGTCGAGCCCAGCGGCGCGGTAAACCCGGGGAACGTTCAGTTCAACAATCTGCGCCGCATCATGGTCGGGGTGCTCGCCTTCCCAGCGCAGCTGCGGGTGGAGCCGTTCGCGGGCGGCGGGTTCGCGATCATGGAAGCCTTGAACGTCCAGGTGAGCTGCGCGAGCTGCACCGGCTCGGACCTGGGCCAGCTCCAGGACGAGGCCGACAGGGCCGCAACCAAGGCCTTTTTCTGGTGGATGGGCGGGATCGACATCAAGCAGGGTCGGCTGGCGCTGTACGGCCACTACATCCTGACATCAGCGGCGGCCAACTTCCTGATTCAAGGCACCACCCACACCTTCCAGGGCGGCGTCCGCTATTCCCTCGGGACCTCCAAAGAGGGCGTCACGGACCGGCAGTAAGCACGCGCAGGAAGTTCTCGCCCAGGATCTTGCGGACGTCGCCGTCCGAGTAGCCGCGGCCCTCGAGGGCCCGGATGAGCTCGGGCAGCGACGTCGCGTCTTTCATGGGTCGGGGCAGCACGCTGATCCCGTCGAAATCGCTGCCCAGCCCGACGTGGTCGATCCCCATCACCTGCACCGCATGATCGATGTGGTCCACCAGGCGGTCGATGGTGGGGACGTCGAGGCTCTCGGCGTGCTGGCCGACGAACTTGTCCACCTCGAACGCCGACTCACCGGGACGGCCGCGGTGGTGAGCCCGGATCGAGTCGGTCTGAGGCTTCAGCCGGCGCCGCATCTCTTCGTACTGGTCCCGGAAGTGCTCGTCCAGGAACACGGGATAGAAGTTGATCCCCACCACACCACCGTTCCGAGCGATGGCACGCAGCTGCTCGTCGCTCAGGTTGCGCGGGTGGTGCGCCAGGGCCCGGCACGACGAATGCGACGCGATCACCGGTCGCGTGCTCGTGGCCAGGACGTCCCGGAATGTCTCGTCGGACACGTGTGACACGTCCACCAGCATGCCCAGCTGGTTCATCCGTCCCACCACCTGGCGTCCGAAGGACGTGAGGCCGCCGTGCCGCTTGGGGTCGGTAGACGAGCCCGCCCAGTCGTTCCCGTTGTTCCAGGTCAGCGTCATGTAGCGCACCCCGAGCCGGTACAGCGAGTCGAGCTTCTCGAGCGAGTTCTCGATCGCATGCCCGCCCTCGACCCCCATCAGGGCCGCGATGTGGCCGCGCGCCGCCGCGCCGCGGACGTCATCGGCCGTGGTGGCCAGCTCCACTTCACGGTTGGTGTCCGCGAGCGCGCGCACGGCCCCGATCAGGTCCAGCGCGCGCTGAAAAGCGGTGCCCCGCGCATAGCGCGCGTCGACCCAGATCGAGAAGAACGCGGCCGTGAGCCCGCCCTCGCGCATGCGTGGGACATCGATGTGCCCGTCGGTGAGCCGCGCCGAGATATCGGCCTTCATGTCGAGCATGCGCTGCGGCGTGTCGATGTGGCCGTCTACGATGATGGGCTGTTGGAGCACGAGCAGCAGTCCTAGCGGGAGACCCATGGTGAGTCCTCGATCAGGAACCTCAGCGGCCAGTCGGCGGCGCGGGTGATGCCGATACGCGGTGTCACAGCGATGGCGTGGTGCTGTCGTGATTGGTTTCGCACGATGCGCAGCCGACCGCGGGTCAGCGGCAGGCCATCGTGCCGACCGGTCACGCCCAGCGCCTGGCACAGTTTGGCGGGGCCCGAGCAGAGGTCGCGGTCGGCGACGCGCGCGCCCCCGCGCCGCCGCCGCATGGTCGCCAATCCCTCGAGGGGCTCGAGCGCGCGGATCAGGACGGCGGCAGGAAGCCCGGCGCGCTCGGTCACCGCATTCAGGCACCAGTGCATCCCATAGGTGAAGTAGACGTAGGCGGTGCCCGGACGCTCGAACAGGCTGGCGTTGCGGCGCGTACGGCGTGCGCCGTAGCCGTGGGATGCGGGGTCGGTCGTGCCGAGGTAGGCTTCGGTCTCGACGATCCGGCCGGCGGTGCGACGGCCTCCGAGCTCGCTCAGCAGAACGTGTCCCAAAAGTCCACGCGCGACCTCGGGAGTAGGTCGCGCGTAGAACGACGCCGGCAGTGCAGCGCTTCTCACGTCCCGCCGGTGAGCCCGCGCTTCACCTTCGACCAGAAGGACTCGCTCCCGCCCCCGGTATCGACGTCAGGCTCACGCGGCGGCTTGGGTGCGGGTGGCGGTGCGGGCTCGGCCCTCGCCGTCCGCGGCTCCGGGGCCTCTCGGGGCTCGATGCGGTCCGCTCCCCCGACGCGATCCCCGCGCTCTGCCCGGCCCTCACCGCCCGCACCACGACCCCGGCCGCCACGGCCGCGTCCGCCCCGGCGACCCCGACCACCCCGCTCGCCCCGCTCGCCTCGCTCGCCCCGTTCCCCTCGCTCCGACCGCTCGCCTGGCTCGGCGCGCTCGTCGCGACTGGTGGCCCTGCCACTCCCCCCGCGGCCACCGCGTCCGCTGCGGCCGCGGGCGCCGCGCTCAGCACCGCCGGTCGGCGCGCTGTCGCCGCCCAACGGCTCCGGCACCGGGGGGGGGGCCGCGGGAGGCTTGGGGGGCACCAGCTCGATCCGTGGCTTGAAGTTCGGGTCGATCTCGACGACCCCGATCTTCGCGATGTCTGGAGGCGCCACGCGTGGCCCGCGCGAACCTCGACGGAACCGGGCGCTGCGCGCAGGAACACCGGCAGGCACGGTCGCCGGCCGCATCGATGGCGGGGCAGATGACTCCGGCATCGGGGGATCGAGCGCCTCGTCGGCATCGGTCACGGCGGCGGGCTCGGCCCGCGGCGTTTCTGGAGACGGCGTCGCATCCCGCAGCTTCACGGTGTACGCTCCGTCGTCCTCTTTGGCGAGGTCGATCAGCTCGCGATCGTGCGCCTGGCGCAGCAGCTTCTGCACCTGAGCCGGCTCGACCGGCTCTTCGTCACCCTTGATCTCGGCCATGGCCTCGCCGAGCTCCTGCGCGCTCACCGGGCGGGACTCCCCGCCCAACCGACCGATAGCCTGTTTGATGAGGCCGAAGGCGCCGTCGAGGGAGAAGGCGCTGCGGCGCTCATCCCGCGCGGCGACCGGGGGCACCGCAGGCGACTCCTCCGGAACCCGCTCTTCGCGGGCCTCCCGCCCCTCGCGCTCGTCGCGGCCGCCTCGACCGCGACGGCCACGACCACGGCCCTCACCGCGCTCCCGCGGCCGTTCGGGGCTTGCCACACCCGCCGGCTGCGCCGCGGCGCCCGGCACGCCCGGACCCAGCCCGATCTCGTACTGGCCGTTGTCGAGCTTGGTGAGGGTGATGAGGCCCTTGTGGGACGCCTCGATCACGAACTTCGAGAACCTCGAGAACCCCAGATCCTTCTCGTTGAACGACGGATCGATCTCCTGCATGACCTGCTTGAGTCGGTCGGAGCGCATCACGTCGCTATGCGCGGTCATCTGCTTCACGGCCTCGATCACCAGATCCCAGGGATCGTGCCGCTCGTGGGTGACGTCGCTCTCTTTCGTGAGGCCGGCCAGCTCGTTGTAGGAGTAGTACTCGTCGCAGTTCTGGATCAGCAGGTCGCTCGACGACTCGCGGATCCCGACGCCGATGACGTATTTCCCGTACTCCTTGAGCTTCAGCACGAGGGAGGAAAAATCCGAATCTCCCGACAGCAGGATGAAGGTGCCGATCTCGGGCCGTGTGAAGACGAGCTCGAGGGCGTCGACCGCGAGGCGGATGTCCGTCGCGTTCTTCTTGTTCGACCCGTACGCCGGCGCCCAGATCATGTCGATCGAGGACTCGGCCAGCGGGACGATGTATTGCGGGTAGCGGCGCCAATCGGCGTAGGCGCGCTGTACGGCCACCTTCCCCTTGATGATG
>DATHKX010000058.1:0-9529 GCA_035488835.1 Gemmatimonadales bacterium | reverse complement strand
GTCCTCGAGGGTTGGGGGTGAGGCCTCATCCATCAGCGCCCGCAGCCGGGCCACCGCCGCGGGATAGCGCTGCGCCGGATCGGGCTCGGCCCGGAGGCGCGTCATGAGCGCGCGCCCGCCGAGCCGCCGGATCACTTCGTCCACGGGAGGCGCTGAGTCGCCACCGGTGCGCTCGCGCTCCATCTCGTAGAACGCCAGCGCGTCGCTGTATCGCCCCAGCGTGTAGAACTTCGCGAGCTTGAAGAGTATTTCCCGCTCGCCACTCTTCGCTCCCTGCTCCAGCGCCAGGGCAAGCCCGACGTAATCGAGCAGGTTGACCAGCACCGCCTTGCGCGCCCGAATCCCGCGCTGGCGCTCGAGCTCGCGATAGACTTTGGCCAGCGTGACCGCGTCGTCCAACGCGTGGTGCGCCCGGCCGGCGGCGATGCCGAACCGCAGAGCCAGGTCCTCGAGCTTGGCGCTGTCGCGCGAGAGCGAACGCACCAGCGGCAGGGTGTCATAGAACACCAGGCTGTCCACGCCGTCCTGTCCGGCCGCCAGCCGGCGCAGCACCGGGATGTCGAAGTGCTGCCCGTTGTGCGCGATGAGGACGTCGTCGCCAATGAAGGCGCGAAACTCGGGCCAGACTTCGGCAAACGAGCGCGCTCCCCGCACGTCGGCATCGGTGTACCCGTGCAGCTTGGTCGCCCCGGGCGTGATCGGGCGGTACGGCTTCACCAGGGTATGAAATCGGTCCACGATCTCGCCGCCCACCACGCGCACCGCGCCAATTTCGACAACCTCGCAAACCTCCACGTCCTTGTCCGTCGTTTCGAAGTCGAACGTGACGTAGCGCTCCAGCGCGGTGTCGAGCTCTCGCGCGTGTGACAATTGAAGCGCCTTGAAGAGAATGAGAGCGGAGGGTATGGAGGTTGGTGGAGGCTGGTGGAGGTTGGTGGAGGTTGGCACGTGACGGACACCTGCCGCGACGAGCATGCCCCGCAAGGCGATCTCCAGGCCTCCCTGAGGCTCGATCACGATGTCCTGCTCCGCCGCAATCGCCGCCGCGAGCCGCTCGGCGAGCTGCACGGCCTCCGGGTTAGCGGCGGGATCGGTGAGCTCGTCGTGCCGCTCCTCGAGGGCGTTGCGATACGGCCCGACGCTCTGCGACAGGATCTCGTCGACCAGTGGCGCCAGCGTGCGGTGCGAGCGGGCCAGGGCGCGGAGGTTCTCCACCTGAAACACGAGCCGCCACAGCTTCTTCGTGTCGGGGTCCTGCGCGGGCCGGCGCCGGGCGAGCGCGCGGATGGCCGCGAGAAAATCGCCCGGGCCCTGGCTGGAGATTGCCGCCTCGACTTCCTGGAGGAAGTGCGCCGAGAGCACGCAGCGCGCGAACGCCTCGAGCGCAACCGAGTCGCCGGGATCGCGCACGATCCGCAGCGCGGCGACCACGTACTTGATCACGTCGTCCTCGACCAGCGAGCGACCGCGCGCCAGCCGGCAGGGAATTCCCGCGCGGACGAGCCGTCCCTCGAGATACTCGCCGACCTTGTGCCGGCGGTACAGCACCGCGTAGTCGCCCCATCCCAGTCCGGCCGCCGCGCGGTCGGCGAGGATGTCCTCGAGCAGCCAGGAGGCTTCTTCTTCCTCATCGCGGAATGCGAACGCGCCCACCTCGTGCGCCGACTCCTGCTCTGCGCTGAGCTGCTTCTCGAACAGCTGGGGATTCTGAGCCAGCACGCGGCGCGCGGTCTCGAAGATCTGGCGCGAGCAGCGGCAGTTCTTGTCCAGCACGATGGGCCGGTCGATCCCGTAATCGCGGCTGAAGCGGACCAGCACATACGGGTCCGCCCCCGTCCAGGTGAAGATCGACTGCTCGTCGTCGCCCACCGCGAAAAAGTTGCCGTGCGGCGCCGCCAGGCGTTTCAAGAGGTCGTACTGGACCGCGTTCACGTCCTGGAACTCGTCCACCAGGAGATAATCCCAACGCGCGGCGATGGTATCGGCGATGTCCCCCCGGCTGCGCAGCAGCTCTTCGGCCTTGGCGACGAGGTCGTCGAAATCCAGCATGTTGCGGTGCGCCAGCCAGGTGGCGTACTCGCGATACAGGCGCGCGTCGTCGGGGGTCAACTCGTAGTCCTGCTTCTGGACGCGGTGCCGGCTGAACCGGTTGAGGAGCGAGCCCCGCTGCTCGAGCGGCACGTGCAGCCTGCCCAGGATGACCCTCTGGTACTGCTCGTCCGCCACCCCGAACCCCTTCCGCAGGCCCGCCGCCTCGGCGTGGTCGCGCAGCAAGCCCAGGCACAGCGCGTGGATCGTGCCCCGCGTGATGGCCTCGGCGCGGTCCCCCAGCGTGTGCGCCAGCCGGACGGCGATCTCTTCGGCCGCCCGGTTGGTGAACGTCACGGCGCAGATGCGCTCGGGCGCGATGCCAAGGGTGTTGATGAGATGGTTGATACGGGCGATCAGGCAGAACGTCTTCCCCGCGCCCGGTCCCGCGACCACGAGCACGGGGCCGAGCGGCGCTTCAATGGCAAGGCGCTGCTGGGGAAGGGGGTCCAAGGCCATACAGGGAATCTAGGCCCAGGAGGGCGAGTACGAGCTGGGCCCGCACCCGCCCTCCGCTACAGCCCTTCCGTCGATTCTGCTTATGCGGCGTCGAGCGCGCCCTCGATTGCGTCCTCGACGACCGCGAGATCGGCGAGCAGGTGCGCGCGGGCGCCTGGCGTCAGGCTTTCCACTCGGCGCACGCGTTCGAAGCAAGCGTCGAGCAAGGCGAGTGCGCCGCAGAGATACCCGGTCGCTTGGTCGGCGACCGCCCAGATCCGCTCCAGTGCGCCGAGCGAGAGACCGGCCAGCTCGAGAACCAACCGTTCCGGGCTGCGGCGCTCGATACCGGCAGGTGGCGGCGCGGGCACATCGCTCCGGACACGGGCCACATGCAAGCGGCTCAGGTCAAAGCGGCATGCCACCCAGAGACTCTTGTCGCCCACTGCCCCGACCCAGGTTCGCAGGGCCGCGGCCACATCGAATTCGCTTGCGTCCCGGGGCGGATTCGGGCGGCTTACAACCTCCGCCACCGCGAGCCCCTTCGCCACGCGCCACAATGTGACCACGCGCCCCCGTAGGGCGGCGCTCGTCTGGCGGAGGATGGCTTGACGTCGCTCGGTCAATCTGTGAGGTGCGGAGTCGCGCATAGGTAGGCGCCTCCGTTAGGGTGTGATGTGAAGACGCCACACCCCTCTCGCGAGGTAACGCGGCCCGTTCTAAATCAACGACTTAGCGTGCGCGCGATCCCGTTCGGCACGACCGTAGGTTGCTTGGCTTGACGCCACCGAGACAGCGGACTATTAAGGGGCGCGATGACCGCGGAAGACGTAGCGGCGCAGCTCGCGCGCGAGCGCGCATTGAAGCAGACCGAGAAGATGGAGACCATCGGTCGGCTGACGGGCGCCATTGCGCAACAGTTCAACGAGCTCCTCACCGCGATCCTGGCGCGCACCGCCGCGCTGGCCCAATCGCTGCCCCCCAACCGCGACATCGACGAGCTGAAGCTCACGGCCCAGCGCGGCACCGAGCTGGCGCAGCGACTCCTGGGCTTCAGTCGCCACCGCGTGCTCGACCTGCAGCCACTGATCCTCACTGAGTTCGTGCGCGACACGCTCGACATCCTGCGTCGCGGGCTTCCGGCCAATGTCGAAGTACAGTTCGAGGCGGACGAGGAAGGCGGCGTGGTCGAAGCCGACCCCGCGGCGGTGAAGCAGATCCTGCTGCATCTCGTGACCAACGCCCGGGATGCGATGCCCAAGGGCGGCACGCTGCACGTCGAAGTCCGACGCGCGCGCCTCGGCGCGGCGGATCGTCCGCTCCACGCCTGGGTCGAGCCGGGATCCTACGTCAGCGTCGCGCTGAGCGACACCGGCGTCGGGATGGACGCGCAGACCCTGGCTCGGGTATTCGAGCCATTCTTCACCACCAAGCCCCTGGGCGTCGGCACCGGCCTCGGTATGTCGATGGCCTACGGCCTGGTGAAGCAGCACCGCGGTTACCTCCACCTCTACAGCGAGGTCGGGCAGGGGACCACGGCCAAGGTGTACTTGCCCGCCCTCCGCGATCAGGGGGTGTCGGAGCTCGAGGCCGCCGCCGACGAACGCCTGCCCGGCGGGACGGAAACGATCCTGCTGGTGGAGGACGACCAGACGATGCGCGTGGCGGCGCAGCAGCTCCTTTCAAAGGTCGGCTACCGGGTGATCACCGCCGCCGACGGCCAGCAGGGACTCGACGCCTACCATGCCCACCGGGCGGCGCTGCACCTCGTGATCACCGACGTGGTGATGCCCAAGCTCAGCGGGTTCGAGCTGTACGCGGTCATCCGGGGTGAGTCGCGCGGGCTGAGCGTGTTGTTCATGAGCGGGTTTCCCGCGCCGAACTTCCGCAAGACCGTCGGTCAGGATCCGGCCGTAGCGTTCGTCACGAAGCCCTGGACCGCGAGCGAGCTGCTCGCGCAGGTGCGGGTGCTGATCGAGGCCTAGGACTCCTGCTCCGCGAGGAGCGCCCGCGTCGCCGAGTGGCTCGGTCGATCGAGCACGTCTCCCGGCGATCCCGCTTCCACCACCATCCCTTGCGCGAGGATCGCCACGCGGTCGGCGCAGGCACGCGCGAACTCGACGTCGTGCGTCGCGATCAGGAGACCCCGACCGACCCCCGGGCCATCGAGGGCCGCGAGGCGGCGTAGCGTGCGGCCGAGCGTCCCCCGGCGCGCCGGGTCGAGCGCGGCGGTGGGCTCGTCCATGAGGAGCAGCGGCGGATCGGGCGCGAGCGCCCGCGCGATTGCTACCCGCTGCGCCTCGCCCCCCGACAGCTGGCTCGGGAGCGCCGCGGCGCGAGCGCCCACCTCGAGCGCGTCCAGCAGCTGCCGTGCGCTGCCCTCCGCCTCTTCACGTCGCCGCTCGAGCACGTGCGTGAGCGCGAGGGCGACGTTCTCGAGCGCCGTGAGGTGGGCGAACAGCGCGTGACTCTGGAACACGAGGCCCACGCGGCGCCGCAACGGCTTCAAGCGGGATTCGGGCGGTACCGGGCCGGGCTCGAGCGCGAAGCCGTCCACCACGATCCGGCCGCCGTCGAACTCCTGGAGCGCCGCCACCGCCCGCAGCGCCGTCGTCTTGCCTGCCCCCGAACGCCCCATGAGCGCCACGACCTCCCCCCGCCGGACTTCCACGGACAGCGCCAGGAGCACGTCGGGGCCGCCGTGATAGCGGAGACACAGCTCGTGGACCTGGAGCAGCGCCGTCATGCCAGGCGCCAGCGCCGCTCGAGCCGCCGCCCCAACCGCGAGAGCGGCAGCGACATCGCCAGGTACACGACCGCACACAGCAGGCCGGGGACGATCCAGCTTCCCACATTCGTCGCGTAGATGGCCGTCTGCTTCGTGAGCTCGACGACGGTGAGTACCGAGACGAGCGACGAGTCCTTCAATAAGGCGACGAAATCGTTGGTCATGGGCGCGAGCGCGTAGCGCAGCGCCTGGGGTCCGCGCACCAGACGCAGGATCTGCCGCTCGGAGAAGCCGAGCGTGCGCGCCGCCTCGAGCTGCGTGCGCGACACCGCCTCGAGCGCGCCCCGATAGATCTCGGCCTCGTACGCAGCGTAGTTGAGGCCGAGTCCCAGCACCGCGGCGAGAAATGCCGGGAGCCGCACCACGCCGGCCAGCCCGTAATACAGGACGAAGAGCTGGAGCAGCAGCGGCGTCCCGCGCATCACCTCGACGTATCCGGTCATCAGGGCGCGCAGCGGCGCCGCACCATACACCCGACCCGAGGCGACGAGGACACCCACGACGATAGCCAGCGTCATGGACAGCGCCGACAGGACCGCGGTGATCACCGCGGCACGACCGAGCGACGGGAGGTAGGCCCACACGGAGCCTGCGCCCACCATCCCGTCAACCGCGATGTCCCGCTCCCCCCCCGCGACCCGCCGGAACAGCGCTCCCTGACTTTCGTCCCACACGTTCCAGCGCCGGAAGATCCGCTCGAGCGTTCCGTCCACCATGGCGGCGCGCAGCACGACGTCCACCGAATCGCGCAACACGGAGTCGGCCCGGGCGAGCACACCCACGTAGTGTCCGACGGCAACGGCGCGCGGCTCGACTATGAAGGCGGTTCCCCGGAGGCGATGCAGGGAGCGCTCCGCGATGATGTGGTCCAGGAGGACGGCGTCGACGCGACCGGCCATGAGATCCGAGAACGGGTGTACGTCGTCGTCATACGACACGGGGATGACGCCGTGCGAGTCGGAGGCGGCGACGAGGATGTCGTAGGCCATTGTGGCGCCGAGGGTCGCCACGCGGCGCCCGCGCAGATCGGCCAGCGCGGACCAGCGGCCGCGGTCCTCCGGCCGCACGGCCAGCACCTCGCGAAACTCGAAGTACGGGATGGTGACGGCGTGGCGCACCCGGCGTGCCGGGGTGTCCTCTACCCCCGAGAGGCCGATCGCGAAGTCACCGCGCTCGACCGACTGATCGATCGAGGACCACTGAACTTGCACGAAGCGGGCGCGCCGGCCGATCCCGCGCGCGATCGTCTCCGCCACGAGGACGTCGAAGCCGCGGACCTGCGAGGGGTCGGCGGGGTCGGCTTCGACGAACGGCGCCCCGCCCTCGGCGTCCCCGCCCCAGAGGAGCAGCGCCTGGGGCTGCTGCGCTGCGCCGAGCCCCGCCGCCCCGGCGACGAGCAGCGCCGCTGCATGGATGGATCGGCTCACTCGTACATTTTTCCCGCATCCGCCTGCGCCAGCTCCACCAGGAACCCTGCGATCTTCTGGCTCACCGCCTCCACGTACTTCCGGCCCTTCTCGGCGGTCGCGGCCGCGGGATTGCCGACGCCGGTATCATCGGTCACCTGGCGCCACCGCCGCGGCGCCCAAGCCCACCCCTCCCTGAGGCCCGCGATCGTGAACCGCCGCGCGCGCCCGGGGCCGGCCTCTGATAATGGCCGCACCAGCTCCGGCGCGACGTGCAGCATCACGCTCGTCTCGAGCTCGCCCGCGTGGTCGCCCAGGTCGGAGAAGAACAGCTTCGGGTCCACGACCTGATACCAGTTGACGGTGCAGAGGAACAGCGAGACCGCCGGCTGCAGCTCCCGGATCATCTGGCGGAAGTCGTTCCCGCCGTGGCCGTTCAGGATGACGAGCTTGGGGATGCCCTGACCCGCCAGCGCCGTCGCGAGGTCGCGCAACACGAGGGACTGGGTGCTGGGGTTCAGGTTGAGGCAGAGGGGAATATCGAGCTGCCCGGTGTTGACGCCGAACGGGACGATCGGCAGCACGACCACCCGCGCGCCCCGCTCCCACGCGTGCCCCGCCGCCAGGGTAGCGATGCGCTCGGTCTCGATGTTGTCGGTTGTATAGGGCAAGTGAAGGTTGTGCGCTTCGGTCGCGCCCCACGGAAGCACCGCGACCTCGTAGCGCGCGTCCCGCACGGTCTTCCAGGTCAGCTCGTTCAGCAGGTATGGACGAGGGGGCATCGGGCACCGTCAGGACGGGGACTCTCGATAGTACCACGCGACGCCCGCGAGCGCACTGACATCCGGATAAGCGGCCCGCAGCGTAGTTTACGGGAACGCGGAACCACACCCGATCAGAGAGCGTTAGCTTTCGGTATGAAGCGATTCTATAGCGCTGTGCCCTTCCTGTTTCTCGTCGGCGCCGCTCAGGCCCAGATCCCGGCGTTCGCGGCCGCGTCGCGCGCCGTGGCGGCCAAAGGGGGGGGCGAGCAAATCGCCGTGCTCGCAGGAGGATGCTTCTGGGGCGTGGATGCCGTGTTCAAGCACGTGAAGGGTGTCTCGAGCGTCGTCTCCGGCTACTCGGGCGGAGGTGCGGCCACCGCGCGATACCCAGTCGTGAGCACCGGCATGACCGGGCATGCCGAGTCGGTGAAGATCACCTATGACCCATCGCAGATTTCATACAGCGAGCTGCTGCGGGTGTTCTTTTCGGTGGCCCACGATCCGACTCAGTTGAACCGCCAGGGTCCGGACGTGGGGAGCCAGTATCGCTCGGCGATTTTCTATACGAGCCAGGATCAGAAGGAGACCGCCCAGGCGTATCTCGATCAGCTGACCAAGGCCCATGTCTTCTCCGGCCCCATCGTCACCCAGGTGGCGCCGTTCGAGCAGTTCTATGTCGCCGAGGACTATCACCAGAACTATCTCGCGCTCCACCCCGACCAGCCGTACATCGTCTTCAACGACAAGCCGAAGCTGCGACGGTTGCAGCAGCAGTTCCCCGCGCTTTACAAGGAATAGTCGTTCACCGGTCTTTGCCCCGTCCGACGTGCTCGATGCGGTCGAGCGCAAATATCGCCAGACAATACACCAGGCCCATGATCGGGAAAGCCACGGTACTCATCCACAACACCGGAACGGCGAGTACCGCTGCCAACGCGTGCCGCATCCTGTCGACCACGAGCGAGTCTCTCCGAGCGCCAGTTCCGAACTGAATCGCTGACGACGCTCCCGTCCTGACAGGGAATACGTGCGTCGCATCGCGGTCGCTGACTGCGGCGGACGAAATGATTAGGCGGCGCGTGTACGACGGAGCGGCCGCAAAGGCGTCCAGGAGAGGTAGATTCATGGCCGATGCCGGGCCAGGGAACCGCAGATGCACGCGCGCCGGTCAGCTTCATTCGTTCGGACGCTCCCGAACGGGGGCCTGAGGACGGCATCGCGTTGTGCCTCTCGGGTGGCGGCTATCGCGCCATGCTGTTTCACGTGGGGGCCCTCTGGCGGATCAACGAGTTGGGGCTCCTCCCGCAGCTCGCCCGGATCTCGAGCGTCTCCGCGGGATCGATCGTCGCGGGACTCCTGGGCCTCAAGTGGCAAGCGCTGCGCTTCGACGCCGCGGGCGTTGGCGCGGCCTTCGACGTAGAGGTGGTCGCGCCGGTCCGCGCGCTTGCGAGTCGCACGATAGACCTCCCTGCGATCGTGCTCGGGATGCTCCTCCCCGGCGGCGCGAGCGCTCGGATTGCGGCAGCTTATCGACGGCACCTGTTCGGACGCGCGACGGTTCAAGCCCTGCCCGACTCTCCACGGTTTGTCATCAACGCCACCGACCTTCAGTCGGGAGTCTTGTGGCGATTCATGAAGCCGTATTCCCGCGACTATCGTGTGGGCGAAATCCCGCACTCTACGGTGGAGCTCGCCCGTGCGGTCGCGGCGTCGTCGGCGTTTCCCCCGTTTCTCTCGCCCGCCCGGTTCACGTTCCGGGAGGCGGACTATACGAAGGGCTCAGGAGAAGACCTTCAATACGCCCCCTATACCACACATGTGCTGCTGACCGATGGAGGGGTCTACGACAATCTGGGGTTGGAAACGACCTGGAAGAGATTCCGCACGGTGCTCGTCAGCGACGCGGCTGGCGGCGTTCAGCCCAGAGAGAAGCTCAAAGGGAACTGGATCAGCCAGTCGATTCGTGTGGAAGAGCTCATCCATGCACAGGTGGGGAGCCTGCGTAAGCGGCAATTGATTGCGTCGTACCGTACCAGCGAACGCCA
>DATHKX010000057.1:0-85410 GCA_035488835.1 Gemmatimonadales bacterium | reverse complement strand
GCGGCCCGGACCGCCGGGAGGAATCCGCCGATCACACCCATGACCACGGCGAAGACCAGGGCGCGCGTGACGACGCCCGGCGACAGCGCGAACCCGAAACCGATCTCCGAGAAGCTCCCGAAGTTGAGGGTCGAGACCCGGGCGAAGCCGAGCAGCGAGGCGAGCCCCACGCCCGCTGCCCCACCGGCCAGCGCCAGCAGCACCGACTCAACCAGGAACGCGGCCAACACGCTGCGGCGCTGGAACCCCAGGGCGCGCAGCGTCCCCACCTCGACGACCCGGCTCGCAACCGCGGCGTACATCGTGATCATGGCGCCGATCATCGCACCGACGCTGAAGATGGTGGTCACGACGAGCCCGAGGATCTTGATGAACTTGGCCATCGCCTGCGACTGCTCGCGGTAGAACTCCTGCTCGCGCTTGAGCTCCAGAGACTGGGAGCGTGGATCGGCCTGGAGTCGGGCTTTGACGGCGTCGAACTGAGCCGGATCGCGCAGGCGAAACGTCGCCGACGAGTACACGGGCCGGCCGAAGGCCTGCATCAGCTGGTCCGCGTCCCCCCAAATCTCGGAGTCGAACCCCGTGCCGCCGGCGTCGGCGATCCCGACCACGGTCCAGCGGTCGCCGCCGAACCCCAGGTCGGCACCCAGCGCGACGCCCTTGAACCGGCTCGAGATGTTCCGCCCCACGACGATCTCGTGGGTACCGAACTGGAATGGGCGCCCTTCCGTGATGCGGACGCCGGGCCGCAGCTCGAACGCTTGGGGCGACACGCCGCGCACCACGACGTTGCTCATCCCGTTCGTCGTCTTCTTGAACAGGTTGATCACGACGACGACTTCCCGCGACAAGAGCGGGCGGCCGTCCTTGGCCGGGGTGATCTCGGGCTGCGTCTCCAGCACGCTCGCCGTCCCACGATCGATCTGGCTCACCAGCTCGGAGCCCGCCGAGCGTCGCAGCACGATCGCGTTGTCGGGCGAGCCCGTCTCGACCAGCGTCGCCTCGAGGCCCCGCGCGAGCATCAGGACGCCTGCGAACACGAACACCACGAGTGCCACGCCGCCCAGCGTCAGGACGGTCGTCAGGCGACGGGCCCAGAGGCTGCGCCAGATGTAGGAGAAAGGAATCCGCATCGGCGTCCTCTATCCCACGGTGCGCAGGCCGGCCACAATCGGCGTGCGCACCACTCGAGTTGCGGGGAACGCTGCCGCGACGAGGCCGGCGACGAGCGCGGCACCGAGCGCCAGCGCGATCGTGAGCGGCGCGACGTTGATGATTGGGAAGAACGTCGGGAGCGCCTTGCCGAAGCCCGCCACCATGGGGAACGTGAGGGCCACACCCACCAGGCCCCCGCACAAGGCGATGAGCAGTGACTCCCCGAAGATGAGGCCCACGAGGTGTCGCGCGGAGAAGCCCAGCGTCTTGAGCACGGCGTACTCGCGCGTCCGCTCCCGCACCGCCATCACGATCGTGTTCGCGAGCACCAGCAGGATGATGCCCACGATCACGACCGAGATCACCTGCATCGACGTGATGATGGCGCTCGACATCGCTACGAAGCTCTGCTGGAACGCCTTCTCGCTCTCGGTCTTGGTCGGCGCGCGCGAGTTCAGGAACTGTTCGTCGACGGCGGTCGCCACCCGCGGCATCGCGTCCGGCGACGCGACCCGGAGGATGTACCAACCCGCATCCACCGGACGGCCCGGCTCCCGCTGCTGGACCTGCTCGCGCAGATACAGCCACTGGAAGAACATCTGGGTCTCATCCACCGTCTGGTCCCGGCCCGTGTAGATCCCCCGGACCACCCACTCCCAGCGACCGGGGAAGATGTCGCCTTCCATCGTGATCGCGTCGCCGAGCTTGAAGCCATGCTGCTGCGCCAGCTTGCGACCGATGACGCAGGCGTTGCGCTCCTTCTTGAACGCGGCGAGCTGATCCGACGGCACTTGGAACTCGGGGTACAGATCGAAGAACGTCTCCGGGTCCACCGCCAGGCGTGGCCAGAAGTTCTTGAAATCGTTGGGGTCGCCGTACACGCCGCCGAACCAGTTGGCCCACGACACCGCGGTCACGCCCGGGATCCGCGCGATCTGCTGGCGGTACGGCAGCGGCACCGGGAAGATGAACGACACGCTGTGGTGCGTGATCATCCGGTTCTCGGCCGACGCGGCAACGCCGGCGTTCCACGCGCCCACGATCGTGCGGATCAGGCCGAACGCCATCACCGCCGTGGCAATCCCCAGCATCGTGAGGATCGTGCGCAGCCGGTGCCGGAACAGGTTCTTGAGAACGATTTTGAGCAGTTTCACGCTCGCCCCATCATTGCAGCTCGCCTTTGTCGAGGTGGCGCACGATGTGCGCTCGCTCGGCCGCGTGCGGATCGTGCGTCACCATCACGATGGTCTTCTTGAACTCCTTGTTCAGCCGCTCGAGCAGCGTGAGCACCTCTTCGGCCGACTTACGATCGAGGTCGCCCGTCGGCTCGTCCGCCACGAGGATGGTGGGGTCGGTCGCGAGGGCGCGCGCGATGGCCACGCGCTGCTCCTGGCCGCCCGAGAGCTGCCGCGGATAATGGTGTACCCGGTCCTGCAGGCCGACCAGCGCGAGCGCCGTTTCGACATGCTTGCGCCGCTCGGCCTTGGAGAGCGAGGTAAGCAACAGCGGCAGCTCGACGTTCTCGTAGGCCGTGAGCACTGGAATCAGGTTGTAGAACTGAAACACGAACCCGATGTGGCGGGCCCGCCAACGGGCCAGCTCCGATTCGCTCAGCTTCGTGACGTCGGTGCCGGCGACCGTGACCGCCCCCGCGTCCGGGCGATCGATGCCCGCGATCAGGTTCAGCAGCGTGGTCTTCCCCGACCCCGAGGGGCCCATCAGGCCGAGAAATTCTCCCTCCGGAACGTCGAGCGAGATGTCGTGCAGCACGGGAATCGCCATGCTGTCGCGGTGGTAGGACTTCGAGACGCTGCGAACCTGGACGATCGGATTGGGCATGAGCTCCTCTACTGCACGGTGACTTTGACGCCGCCACGCAGGCGGGCGCCGACGCTGTCGACCACCTGAACGCCGGGACGCAATCCTTCGCGGATGGCCACGGACGCCCCTACCTGCCGGCCCACGACCACCGGCAGCTCCACCGCCCGGTTCCGCTCTACGACGAACACGACGCTGCGGCCGTTTCGCTCGGCTACCGCGGTGCTCGGGACGACCAGGACCAGCTGCGTGTCCACGGCCACGCGCGACGGGCGCGGCAGGAAGTGGACCTTGGCGCTCATCTCCGGCAGTACCCGGGCGTCATAGGAGCGGAACGCCACCTTCACCTGCACCGTGGCCTTCGCGCGGTCCGCCGTGGGCACGATCATCGCGACGGAACCCGGATAGCGCGCGTCGGGATACGCGTCGAGCACGATCTCGCACGGCTGGCCGGGGCTGACCGCCTCGAGGTTCGACTCGGCGACGTCGGCTTCGACCTGGAGCGAGCGCAGGTCGGCGATCGTGACCACGGCGCTCTTGGAGAATGCGCTCGCGGCGAGCGGCGCCACCACCTCGCCGACGTCCGCGTTCTTGGTCAGCACTGTGCCATCGAAGGGCGCGCGGATCACGGTATTCTCGAGCGCCACCTGCGCGGCATCCACGGCCGCCTCCGCGGCCGCGATGCCGGCCTTCACGCGCTGATAGCGGAACTCCGCCGCGTCGAAGCTCGCCTGCGACGAGGCCCCGCTGTCACCGAGGACGCGCTCCCGCGCCAACGACCGCTCGGCGTCGTGCAGCTCGGCACGGCTGAGCTGGACGTTGGCCTGGGCCTGGGCGAGTTGGGCTTTGACGTCGGCGTCCTCGATGCGGGCGATCACCTGGCCAGCCCGCACCCGGTTCCCTTCGACGACGCCGAGATAGACGAGCCGGCCCGTGCCCTTGGAGGCGACCGCGGCTTTGCGCTGGGCCACGACGTAGCCGCTCGCGACCAGGACGGCGCCGGAGCGGATCGGCGATACCATGGTCGCGGGCGTCAGGTGCACCGGGAGCGAGGAGCCAAGGGCGCCGCCGCGGACCAGCAGGACCGCCGCGAGTACCAGGATGGTGGCGCCGGGCAGTCCCATCGTGAGCCACCGCCGGGCGCGGCCGGACGACGCCGCCTCGGCGGGCTCGGGTGAGCGGTTGATGCGCAGTGCCGTGAGGTCCGCGTTCTTCGCTTCCATGGCCCTCAATCCTAACACCTACGGCAACTGTGCGATTTTCTTGCTCTGGGAGCGGCGCTGTGGCTCACGCGCCCGCGGGCTCGGGGGGCGGGCTGCCCAGCACGGGGCCCCGCGCGGCCGGCGTCTTCTCGCGCACCGTCCCCTCGGCCGAGGGTGCGGCGGGTGCAGGCGGGGGCGGCGGCACCGGCGGCAATGGCTTGCCGGCCACAACCAGTTCGACCTCTTCGCGGTCGAGTGTCTCGCGCTCGAGCAGCGCGGCCGCGAGGCGGTCGAGTGCGTCGCGGCGGTCGATCAGCACGGTCTTGGCGCGCTCGAAGGCGTCACCCAGGATGCGCTTCACTTCCGTGTCGACCAGCTCCGCGGTGCGCTCGGAGATCTCCCGCCGCTGCACCACCTCGCGGCCCAGGAAGATCTCGGCCTCGCGGTCGCCCACCGCGATCGGCCCGATGGTGTCGCTCATGCCGTATTGCGTCACCATGCGGCGCGCGATGTCGGTCGCGTGCTGAATGTCTTGCGCCGCACCGGTCGTGACCTTTTCGGGGCCGAATACGAGCTCCTCCGCAACCCGCCCGCCGTACGCCATCGCGAGGCGCGCCTGGATGGATTGCTTGGTGTACTTGTGGAGCTCCTCCTCCGGCAGATAGGCCGTGATGCCGAGCGCCCGGCCGCGTGGAATGATCGTCACCTTGTGCAGCGGGTCCGAGCCGGGAAGGGTGAGCGACACCAGCGCGTGGCCGGACTCGTGGTACGCGATGAGACGACGCTCCTCGTCCGACAACACCCGACTGCGCCGCTCGAGGCCGAGCATCACCTTGTCCTTCGCGTCCTCGAAGTCCTGCATGTCGACGACGGACTTATTGCGGCGGGCGGCGAGCAGCGCGGCTTCGTTCACCACGTTGGCGAGCTCGGCGCCGGCCAGGCCGGGCGTGCCCCGCGCGATGCGCTCCAGGTTCACGTTTGCGCCGAGCGGAATCTTGCGGGTGTGCACGCGCAGGATCTGTTCCCGCCCCTTCACGTCCGGCATGTCGACCACGATCTGGCGGTCGAAGCGCCCCGGCCGCAGCAGCGCCGGGTCGAGGATGTCGGGCCGGTTGGTGGCCGCGAGCAGGATGACCCCGTCGTTCGACTCGAAGCCGTCCATCTCGACCAGCAGCTGGTTGAGCGTCTGCTCGCGCTCGTCGTGCCCCCCGCCGAGCCCGGCGCCGCGGTGCCGGCCGACGGCGTCGATCTCGTCGATGAAGATGATGCAGGGCGCGTGCGCCTTGCCCTGCTCGAACAGGTCGCGCACGCGCGAGGCGCCCACCCCCACGAACATCTCCACGAAGTCCGACCCCGACATCGAGAAGAACGGCCGGCCCGCCTCGCCCGCGACCGCCTTGGCGAGCAGCGTCTTGCCCGTTCCCGGCGGGCCGACGAGCAGGGCGCCCTTGGGCAGCCGTCCGCCCAGCCGCTGGAACTTCTGGGGATCCTTCAGGAAGTCGATGATCTCCTCGAGCTCCTGCTTCGCTTCGTCCGCGCCGGCGACGTCGGCGAACGTCACCTTGGGCGTGTCGCCCGCCAGCAGCTTCGCCTTCGACTTGCCGAACGCAAAGGCCCGGTTCCCGCCCTGCTGCATCTGGCGCAGCATGAAGATCAGCAGGCCGAAAATCAGCAGATACGGCAGGAAGCTGAAGAGGAAGACGCCGAACGACTGCTTCTCCTCGCGCGCCCGCACGTCGACGCCCTTGGCGCGCAGCGTGGTGACCCAGGCGTCGCTCGACTCGAACGGCAAGAGCGACGTGAAGTGGTCGAAGTTGCGTCCGCGGACCGGCACCGGGGTCTTGAAGCTCCCCTTTACCTGCTGCCGCTCGGTGATTTCGACGGTGTCGACGTTACCCTTGTCGAGCTGCTCGGTGAACTGCGAGTAGGAGATGTCCACCGTCTCCTGCCGCCGGTTCGCAGCGAACTGCACGAGCGCGATGGAGCCCACGATCAAGAGCGCCCAGAACGAGAGCGTGCGGACCGTGCGGGCCCAGCTGAATTCGCGCGGCGGCGGGACGCGGTTGGCCATCAGGTCAGGCTCGCCACGTACGGCAGGTGCCGGAAGTTTTCGGCGTGATCGAGCCCGTACCCCACGAGGAACACCCGCGGAGCGTCGAACCCGACGAACGCCGGCTCGAGCTCGAGATGCTCGGCCAGGTGCTTGTGCAACAAGGCACAGATTTCCAGGCTCCGTGGCGCGCGCTCGCGCAGGAGCGCCACCAGTCGGTTGAGGGTTTTTCCCGTATCGACGATATCCTCGACCAGAAGGATGTGCTTACCCCGCAGCTCTGTTTCCGGGTCGTACAGCAGCCGGACATTCCCACTCGAGATCGTATCGGCGCCGTAGCTCGCCGCCACCAGGAAGTCCACCTGGAGCGGCCGCTCGATGCGGCGCACGAGATCGCTCAGGAAAATGAAGCTTCCCTTGAGGAGACCGAGCACCAGCAGCTCGCCGTCCGGGTACGCCGCGGTGATTTCCTGGCCGAGCTCGCGGACCCGCCGCGCGATCGTCTCCTCGTCGAAGACGATCCGCTTGAGCTCACGCCCGCCCGTCTGCTTGAGACCCGCTGTGCTTGGTAACATCCACCCGTACCGCCCGGGTTCCGGGCCGCGGGAGATCGGCAGCACTCCGGCAGATGCCCGGCACCCACAGAATGGTTTCGCCGCGGGCCACGACCGGATAGCCCGACCGGTCGCTCCGCGGCACTCGCGCTTCCATCAGCATCCGGCGCAGCGGCCGCCGCCCGATGCCGCCGAGCGGAACCAGCCGGTCGCCCGAACGGGGCGACCGCACTTCCCAGTTCGCTCCCGCAATCCACGTCGTCCAGTCCGTCCGCGGCAGCCGCGCCGGCGCCGGATCGGGCGTCCAGGCCACGCGAAACTCGCCGAACACCGCACTGCCCCGCTCACCGGTCGGAACGACTTCGACGGCGGCGTCCTGAACCGCGCGGGTCACGCGCAGGCGATCGAACGCCACCTCCGCCATCCAGCCGTCCGGCAGCGACAGCCGCCGCCCGGACGGGCGGCGCGCCAACTCGACCAGCTGCCGGGCGCGACGCACGCCCAGCACCAGGCCGGTACGCCGCGCCGCGGCCCGCAACAGCGCCGCGGACAGGACGTCATCATAGCGGGCCAATCCCCCCCGGGCAACTTCGATGCGGTGCGGCTCGACGCGCAGTCCGAGATCGGGCAGGTGGTCGAGGACGCTGTCCCAGGCGCGCCTCTCGCGCGCCGCCGCCCGCCCGGCGCGCAGCACGTCGTCGCTCGCGCGCGCCCCCAGCCGCTCCGCGACGAGCGGCAGGAGCTCGCCGCGCACCCAGCTGCGCAGGTGTCGCGGGTCGCGATTCGCGGGATCATCGTGAACGGGGAGGCCGAGCTCGGCGACATGCGCCAGGAGCCGCGCTTTCGCGAACGGGAGTAGCGGCCGCACGAGCCCGCCGCGCCCGCGCGCCGGGATGCCGGCGAGGCCCGCCGGCGCGCTCCCTTTCAGGAGCCGGAGCAGAATCGTCTCGACCTGGTCGTCCCGGTGATGCGCGGTCAGCAGGTAGCGCGCGCCGTGCCGGCGCTGGACCGCGCCGAGCCACCCATAGCGCGCCCGGCGCGCGACGGTCTCCGTGGCGTCAGGACCGAGACTCAGCTCCCCGACCTCGAACGGCACCTCGTAGCGCTCGGCCAGCTGAGCGACCGCCCGTGCGACCGCCCCGCTGTCCGGTCGAATACCGTGATCGACGTGCGCGACGACGAGCGACAGGCCAAGCTCGGGAGCAAGGCCGTGAAGCAGGTCGAGCAACGCTACGGAGTCGGCGCCCCCTGACACCGCCAGCACGGCGATCCCGGGCTCCCCGAGGAGGCGGGTGCGTTCGAGGTGGTCGCGGAGGCGCGACAGCAGCGACGTCATGCTGTAGTATAAATGATTGGCGGGGCGGGTGCGGCCGCGCGCCTTGCCCGCCGCTCCGGCGCAGTCGTAAATATGGGCCATGCCAATCCTGCAGCCCGACCAGATCTACCAGCTGTTGCGCAACTTGACCTCCCCGGTCGTGGCGATCACGTCCGAGCGCGGTGGGAAGCGCAACGGCATGATCGCCGACAGCGCGGTTCGCGCGTCGATCGTGCCCGCGATCCCGCGCGTGTCGGTCTACATCCACAAGTTCAACTACAGCCACGACCTGATCTTCGAGACCGGCCGCTTCGTGCTGCATCTCTTGCGCGACGACCAGTTCGAGCTGATCCACCGCCTCGGGTTCGCGAGCGGGCGCGCGCGCGACAAGCTCGCCGACGTCCCGCACCGGCCGGGCGCGCTGGGCGTGCCGGTGCTCGACGACTGCTACGCGCACTTCGAGTGCCGCGTGGCGAACGTGATGGATACGGGGAGCTCCACCTGCTTCCTGGGCGACGTGGTGGCCGTGGGTCACGGCGCCGCCCGCGGCGCGACGGGTTCGGTGATGACCGCCACTCACTTCCGCGCGAACATGCCGCCGGAGTGGCGGGCCGAGTACGAAGCGCTGCTCCACGCCGCGCAGGCGTACGCCGCGGAGCGCTCGGGCGACGTTCGGCCGGTGGTGTGGAGGGGATTACAGGACCGCGAGTGATTGCGAAAGGAGTTTGGTTGAAGGTTGGCTGGCCGGGGGCTCACTTGCCTCCGGCCAACCTGAAGCCTAGAACCGAATCGCCACCTTGAACCCAGCCCCGCCCCTCAAGACCGAAACCCCCAGGTCCCACCCGGGAGCGGCATCCCAGCGCTCCGTCCGAACGGCGCTTCCGACCGCCGCCCCGACCAGCAGACCGCCCAATCCTCCGACCCCGGCACCGAGAAGCGCCCCGACCCCACGCCACTCCGAATCGATCGCTGCGGCGCCAATCGCGGCACCTCCTGCGGCTCCAACAAGGAACCCGAGTCCCATTCCTCTCCCGACGTGTCCGTGCCGACCTCCGCTCACTTCGAGAAAATCGAGAGTCGCGAGCGTAACACGTACCGTGTCGCGTGGCTCGGAAAGGACTACGAGAGTGTCGCCCGTCTGTCCGACTACGGTCCCGATCAGATACGGTGCGCTGGCGTCGACAGGAGTAACGCGAATCCTCGTGCCAACGGGCGGCGCCAGTCGTTGGGCAGCCGCCATGCCTTGTGCGAACAGCGCGATCGAGCAGACAGCAACGGTGCGGAGCATATCGACACCCGCGTTTGAGAGCCATGAGAAGAGTCAACGTGCCGTGCCAATCTGGTTTCGGCTGGTCAAGCAGGGGTCAAGGACCTGGGGGCGGAACCCTCACGGCTCGATCACCTCGATGGTCTGACCGGCCTTGAGGGGGCCGACCACGCTCTGGCGTCGACCCGAAGGCCAACGCACTTCGATCGATCCGGCGTGGTCGGCGTCCGCAAGACCGAAGTAGAGCGGCAGGTCGCTCTGGGACAGGTATCCCGACTTTCCGTCGACGACCTTCAGCAACCGACGCCCGTCGGGTAGCACGACGGTGACCTGCGCACCCATCCCCTCGCGGTTCGAGCGCGTGCCCCTGAGGCGGACCTTGAGGAAGTGGATGCGATGTCGCTGCGCGAGATCGCTCACCAGCACCTGGGGACCGGCGTTGAACTCGTTGGTCACGATGTCGAGATCACCGTCACCATCCAGGTCGAGCGCGACCGCGGCGCGCGTACCGAGCGAGCCCATCATGGTCAGGCGGCGTGCGGTATCGAGTCGACACCCCACGGCAATCGCCGTCGGTTTGGAACACGCCTCACACCAACGATCGAGCAGTCCCGCGCCGTTGCAATCGATGGTGAACCAGACCTGCTGCGTAGCGCCGTTCGCTCGCGGCTCGACCCCCAGCACGAATTCGCTCGGCAGGAAGTGGTGACCTCCCTGGTTGAGCAGGAGGGAGTTGATGCCATAGCGGTACGGGAAGTTCATACCCGCGGCGATGAAAATGTCGTCCCATCCGTCGGCGTTGAGGTCGTCCACGCTCGGCCCCCACGGCCAATACGTTTCGACGCCGACCGAGTCTGACACCTCCGCGAATCGGCCGCCGCGGTTTGCGAACAGCTCGTTGCCGAAGATGAAGCGCGCCTTCCCTTCGGGAATCATCCCGGCGGCCACGGTCGAGGAGTCGGCCTTGCGACCCTCGGCCTTCCAGTCGCCCGGCGCGATGTTGACCCACATGTCCGGGTGCATGCTGGTGACGAAGAGGTCGAGCCGGCCATCGCCATCGAAGTCGAACGCCTTCACCCCCATCGAGCCCCAGGCGGTTTTCGGAAAGTATGTCGTGGTCGCGTCGCGGAAATGCTTCCCGCCCTCGTTCAGCCAGAGGTGATCCCCTCCCTGCATGTCCAGGATGTAGAGGTCGGGGAACCCATCATCGTTGATGTCGAGCGCCGTGGCATCGCCGCTCCAGCTCAGATCCACCAGCCCGACTTCGCGCGTGACGTCCTTGAAGCGGTTGCCGCCCAAATTGTGGTAGAGAATGCTCGCTTCGGCGCGCTCGGGGTGGAGGTGGCCCATGAACGCGTCACTCAGACCGACGTAGTAGCCGCCCGGACCCCGCGCGTTGCTGGTGTACACACCCACATTGGTCACGAACAGATCGAGCAGGCCGTCGCCGTCATAATCGAAAAACACGGCGCCGGAGGAGTGGCCGACGTATCCCACGCCCGCCTGTGCGGTGATATCGCGAAACGTCCCGCCGCCGAGGTTCTCGTACAAACGATTGCCATGGCGCACCGTCGTGGCGAACAGGTCGGGATCGCCGTCGTTGTCGATGTCGGCGAACGCGCATCCCACCGCGATCGCGTCGGGCCACTCTAGCCCCGCCCCGGCAGTGGCATTCACGAACCGACCGCCACCCAGGTTCTTCCAGAGCTCGTTGGTGCCGAGTTGTGTGACGAAGTAGAGATCGGGGAGACCATCGGCATCGACGTCCGCGGCGCACAGTCCGCTTCCGTGGTCGTAGTGAACCAGCTTGTAGTCCTTGCCCGCGTCGTCGACGACCCGGTTCTCGAACGTGATGCCGCTAGCCTGTCTCCGATCCGTGAACCGGAAGTCGTGAGCCACCTGTGAGCGCGCGGCCAGCTCGGCTTCCTGGCGGGCTCGCTCGACCAACCAGGCCGGCGCCTGGGGAGAGCGGCACGAGGCAACGAGGAGGTGGAGTAGTACGAAGAGCCCGCAGGGCCACAAGAAGCGACGCGACATGGGCTCCTTAGTGCTACTCAGTAGCGGCGGTCGGACTCGAACCGACGACCCGCGGATTATGATTCCGCTGCTCTAACCAGCTGAGCTACGCCGCCGAGCTGCAGGGGAAGAACCTAGCGGGCCCGCCGCGACGGCGGGAGTGGCGGCCTAGCTGGCGCCCGCAGAATGCAACAAAGGCCCCCAGACCGTTGGGCGCCCGAAACACCCGTTGCACCGATCCAACACGTGGCGCCTGCCGACCCTCGAGATCCGCCCCAACCGGCCTCGCGAACCGGCACCGACGCGGTGCGACGCTTGCAGGCTCGATGAGCAGGCCATGAGAGCACTGTTCGCAGACCTGAGCATCGACCAGTCGGGGATCAGCGATTACACCCTGGTGGCGCGCAGCTCCCCGCTGGATGGCACCGAGAGTGCGCCTTTCAACGTCGGGGGACCCTGATGGGCTGCCCCGACCAAGGGCCGGGCCCACCGGTCGTACTCATCGACTTCGACGCGGACCCAGCGACGAATCGCCTCCGCGGGCGGGTCGCTGCCGTCGCCGTGGGCCTCCTGGTCGCGCTCGCTGGCGGCGCAGTGTGGCTAGGCAGTTCCTCGATTCCCGCGTCCCCGGCCAGTCGAGAACCGGTCGCCAGCGCGCCCGCGAGTGCGAGGAGCGACACGTTCGTGCCGTCCAGGCTGGATCCCGGGTCGCCTCCATCTGCGACATCACCGCCGGCGCGCACGACCCGTCCCACCGTCGCGCCGCGTGCCCCGGTCGCGAAGCGACCGGCGCCGCCTTCCCCCCGTCCCCCGGCGCGGGTGGAGCGGCCCCGCCTGGAACCCGGTCTCCTCTCCGTGAACGCCGTCCCCTGGGGCAGCGTGTACCTCGATGATCAGCGCATCGGGAACACGCCACAGTCCGATCGCACGGTCGCGCCCGGCCGGCACCGGCTGCGGGTGGAGCGCGAGGGCTACCGGCCGTACGACCGCGTGATCGACGTGGCGTCAGGGCAGCGGCTCCGCATCACCGACATCACGCTGGTGGAGCGCTAGCCCGTGACGCGCGCCACCCTCGTTCTCGCCTTGTCGCTGCCGCTGTGCGGAGCGCGGGCGTTGCGTGCCCAGTCGGCGAGCGATCTCCTGGGAGCGGGCGTGCGAGCCTATCAGGCGTTGGACTACGATGCGGCAGCGGCCCTGCTCGAGCGGAGCCTGGGACGCGATTTGGCCGCGGGGCTGGCCGACTCGCTGCGGGCGCGGGCGCTCACGTACCTCGCGGCGACGGAGCTGTTCGGGGGACAGCGCGACTCCGCCGTCGCCGCGTTCCGCCAGCTGGTCCTGCTCAACCCGCGCTATCGGCCGGACGAGCTGATCTTTCCACCGCAGGTCACGAATCTGTTTCAGGAAGTTCGCCGGGCGACCAGGGCGATCGCGGTCGCGGTACCGCCCGTCACCGAGCTGCGGACCCGGCTCGAGCAGTTCACCGCCCGCGTGCTCGCGAGCTCGCTCGCGGACGTGACGGTGACGCTCGCGCAGGAGGACGGCACACCGGTGCGCCAGCTGTACAGCGGTCCGGTGGCCGACAGCCAGGTCGTGGCATGGGACGGCCTCACGGCGGCGGGGGCGCCTGCCGATAATGGCCGCTACGTCCTGCGGGTAACGCCGCAGACCCCCACGGCAGATGGGCCGCGCGCGCGCCAGGTCGTGCTCGAGGTCAAGCGGGAGCTGCCCGATACGCTCGCCTGGCCCCCAGAGCCGCCGTTTTTGCCCGAGCGGATGTCGAGCGGTCCGGCCTTCCGGTCGCTCGCCGCGGGGCTCGTCGCCGGAGCCGCCGCCGTCGCGCTGCCGTCGATTTTGGCGCCGGGCAAGGACGCGACCGGGGCACGCTTTGCCGTCGGCGCGACGGTGGGCGTCGCCGGATTCGTCGGCTTTTTCGCACGGAAGCCGCGCCCGCTCGACGCCAACGTTCGCGCGAACGCATCGCTGCGCGATACCTGGAAGCAAAAGCTCGATGCGGTAAGGGCGGAGAACGCCGCCCGCCTGCGCACGGTGCGCCTGGTCGTCCGCGCCGGACCCGAGACCATCGCGGAGCGAGGATCCCCATGAGGACCCTCGGGCTGATCGGAATCCTGGCCATCGCCACGACGGCCGTCGCTCGCTCGCAGGGTCGGCCGACCCTGGCGTTCCGCGGGGACGCCGGCTTTGTGTGGATGCGGAGCGATTCGGCGGCGGCCGGGGCCGCCGGTCCCGTTCGATTGCGCGGGCCGGTGCTCGGCGGAGAGGGCCGACTCGTGTTCAACGGGTTCGCTGTGGGACTGGGCCTCTCGAGCGGCACGCTGCAGACGGCGGATCAGGCCGTGAAACGCGATCTGATCGAAGGCCGGTTGGTCGTCTCCGCGCGGCCGCTCCCCTGGCTCGAAATGAGTGTCGGTCCCTTCGTGCGGGCCTACGTCACGGACTCCGTCACCGAGCGGTGGGTCTTCTGGCAGGCCCGGGCCCGCGTGGATGCGCCGATCGTGACGGCGAGCCTGACGAGCTACGTCGAGCTGTGGCGAGCGTTGTCCTCGCAGGTGAATCTGGTGGCGGGAGCCGGCCGGGTGCAGGGCGGTGAGGCGGGCGTGGTGTACCGACCGCCGCAGCGACCGTTCTCGCTGCGCCTCGCCTATCGCATGGACGACGCGGCGGTAGGGAGAGGCGGCAGCGGAAGCGAGACGCTGGAAGCGATCAGCCTGGCCATCATCGTGGGAGCACGATAGCACTCACCGCGGGGTGGGTGCGGAGTCCTCGCTCCCGGCGTCAACTTTCGGCACCAGCCGATACAGCAGCTCGCCTTTCCGGATCATCCCGAACTGCTCGCGCGCCGCACGCTCCTGAGCGGCGGGGTCGGTCTCCAACGCGTGCGCCAGGCGCTGTAGCGAGTCGAGCTGGTGCTCGAGCTCCCGCACGGCCCGGCGTTCCTCGGCGAGCTGGCTCCGTAGCTTGAGCCAGTCGAGCATGCCATACTCCCCCGCCTGAACGGCCAATCCCGCGAGCACCACCACCGCGGCGATCCCGATCAGCCGGGCGCGCGTCACAATCCGTACAGATGCCGGCCGGGGTAGTACGCCGTGTCGCCCAGCTCCTCGGCGATGCGCAGCAACTGGTTGTACTTCGCGACGCGGTCGGTGCGCGAGGCGCTCCCGGTCTTGATCTGCCCCACGCCGGTCGCCACCGCGAGGTCGGCGATGAAGGTGTCTTCCGTCTCGCCGGAGCGGTGCGAGATCACGGCGCCGTATCCGTTGGAGCGCGCGTGCGCGATGCACTGCAGCGTCTCGGTGAGCGATCCGATCTGGTTCAGCTTGATGAGGATCGCGTTCGCCACGCTTTCCTCGATCCCGCGATCCAACCGCTCGATGTTGGTGCAAAACAGATCGTCTCCGACGAGCTGGACGCGGGCGGACAGCGCCGCGGTGAGCTTCGCCCATCCCGCCCAGTCGTCCTCGGCCAGCCCATCCTCGATCGATACGATCGGGTAGCGGTCGATCCAGCTCTTGTACAGCGCGATCATCTCGTCCGACGACTTGGTGCCGGCGCCGCTCTTCTTGAAGACGTAATTCCCTTCCTGGTAGAGCTCGGATGCCGCGGGGTCGAGCGCGATCGCGACGTCCTTCCCGGGCTCGAGCCCGGCGGCTTCGATCGCCGCCATCACGGCCTCGAGCGCCGCCTCGTCGCTCGTGAGATTGGGCGCGAATCCCCCCTCGTCCCCCACCGCAGTGGACAGATTGCGCTTGGACAGCACCTTCTTGAGCGCGTGGAACACCTCGACCCCGATCCGCAGGCCCTCGGGAAAGCTCTCCGCGCCGATCGGCACGATCATGTACTCCTGGAAGTCCACGGTATTGGCCGCGTGCGCGCCGCCGTTGAGGATGTTCATCATCGGCACGGGCAGCACGTTGGTGACCGGCCCCCCGAGGTAGCGGTACAGCGTGAGGCCGGCGTCCTGGGCGGCAGCCCGCGCCACGGCCATCGACACCGATAGAATGGCGTTGGCGCCGAGATGACTCTTGTTGGGGGTGCCGTCGAGGTCGAGCATCGCGTAGTCCACCGCGATCTGCTCCTCGGCCGACATGCCCTCGAGCCGCGGACCGATCACCTCGTTCACGTTCTTCACCGCCTCGAGCACGCCCTTGCCGCCGAACCGCTTCTGATCGCCGTCGCGCAGCTCGACCGCTTCGTGCTCGCCGGTGGAGGCGCCGCTCGGCACGGCCGCCCGTCCGGCCGCGCCGCTCGAGAGGGTGACGTCCGCCTCGATGGTCGGGTTGCCCCGGCTGTCGAGAATCTCGCGCGCGCGTACCGAAATGATCGTGCTCATGATGGCCCCTACCCTAGCGGGCGGCGCCCTCTGCGTCAACGCGCGCCTTCAGGGCGAGGATCGCCGCGTGCACCCGGTCGCGCAGCTCCTGGCGCCGCTCGACCGTCATCCCCGTCGTGGAGATCGGATCGCCGATCACGATCCTGATCGGCCGCGGCCGCAGGAAGAACCGGCCCTTGGGCATGATCTCGAACGTGTTGCCGACGTACACCGGCACCACGGGCACCTGCGCCGCGATGGCGAGCCCGAAGGGCGCGTTCTTGAACGGCAGCAGCGCTCCTGTGCGGCTGCGCGTCCCCTCGGGAAACAGCAATGCCGAGGTGCCACCCCGGATCACCTCGGCGGCGCGCCCGTAGGCCTCCAGGGCCCGCGCCGGATGCGCACGATCGATCGTCAGGTGGCCGGCCGTGACCATCGCGCGGCCCAGCAGCGGGATCCTGGCGAGCTCCTGCTTCGCCACCATTCGCACCGACCCCGGCAGCGTGGCCGCGAGGGCCCAGATGTCGAACATGGACGAGTGGTTCGAGGCGTACACGACCGGGCGGTCGGGAATGCGGTCGAGGCCCTCGGCCCGCACCGGGGTCCCGGCCGCCCAGAGCACCTGGCGGGACCAGTCGTTCGTTCCCCAGTCGTAGATGTCCCCTCGGCCGGGCCGCCGCTTCACGCCCAACAGGGCGGCGACGATCACGGTCGTCGCGTGGATGACGCTCGAGACCACGACGACCAGGTAGAACCACAGGGTGCGGATCATCGCGCGCGGAAATGATCGAAGCCGCGGGGAGGCGTGATCAGTCGCCCCTCGTGGGTGATCCGCAAGCCGCGGCCCGCGGTACACGCGCCGATGCGCGTCAAGGGCAGCCCCGTGGCGCGGCGAAAGGCGCGGGCGCCCGCGGTTCCGAAGCTGCGCGGCAGGGCGACCAGCAGCTCGTACTCCTCGCCGCTCGCCGCGGCCGCGCGCGGCGTGACACCCGGCCAGCACGGAACGCGCTCCAGCTCGATCGCAATCCCGACGCCCGACGCCGCCGCGAGGTGCCCCGCGTCCCCCGCCAGCCCGTCGGAGATATCGATCATGGCGCGCGCTCCACGCCGCGCCAGCCAGCGCCCCGCGGCGATGCGCGGTACCGGACGGGCGAAGCGGCGCCGTACAGTCGGCGCTGGGCGACGGCCCGCCCGGAGCGCGGCGAGCGCGAGCCCCGCACCACCAAGCCGCCCCGTGACCCACAGCCCGTCACCCGGACGCGCGCCGCTCCGCCGCACCGGCCGCGCGACGCGCCCGAGCACGCAGACGTCCACGAGGTAGCGGGGCGAGCGCGCCATGTCGCCCCCGAGCACCTTGGCTCCGACGCTGCGGGCGGCGGATCCCACTCCCGCCATGATCTGAACGGCGGGTGAGGCGTTGCCGGGACGCCGTTGCCGGTTGCCGGGCACGCCGAGGGAAACGAGGACCCCGAGCGGGGTCGCGCCGTCCGCGGCGAGATCCGACAATGCGGCCGCCGTCGCGCGCCAGCCGATCTCTCGAAACGAGAGCCAGTCGGTGCGGAAGTGCACCGCTTCGAGCGACAGATCGATACTGATCGCGATGGTCCGGCCGCCGACGGGGAGCAGCGCGCAATCGTCACCCAGGTCGCGGCCCGCGGCGCCGAGCGCCGCGAAAATGGCGCGCAGGCGGTCGAACTCACCCCCTGAGCCCAGGCGGAGTGACCGGCGCGTCACGCCGTCTCCGGCGGCTCCAGGACCGTGAGCACGGGAGGCCCCACCGGCTGCGTGTTGGTCCACGCGCGCCAGATCTCGGGCAGCGCGGCCAGGACATCGGCGGGACGCAGGCTGCGAGCCGTCCACTGGCGCGCGCCGTGCTCCGCCGCCCGGCCCAGCGCATGGGCGCCCAGCGCGGCGGCCTCGGGCCCCGCGCTGCCGCGCGCGAGGAAGGCGCCGATGAAGCCCGCGAGCAGGTCGCCCGAGCCGCCGGTGGCGAGTCCCGGGTTGCCGCTCGCGACCACGTGAATCGGCCCGCGCAGGTCGGCGATGACGGTGGGCACGCCCTTGAGGAGCACGGTGCCCTTCACCTTCTGAGCGGCCTTCGCCGCGGCTGCCCAACGGTCGTTCGCCGCCGCGTCGGCGAGCTCGTCGCCGAACTGGGCGCGGAACTCGCCCAGGTGCGGCGCGAGCACCACCGGCCGCTCCGCGGGGCCGCGGAACAGCGTGAGGGCATCGGCGTCGAGCACGGTGGGGATCGGGCGGCGCGCCAGCGCAGCATGGAGGAACTGGGCGCGCGGCGGCTCGCGGCCCAGCCCTGGACCGATCACGAGGGCGTCGGCCCACTCGAGTGCTTCCGCCGCCTCAGCCTCGAGCTCGGGGCCGAGCGCCGACTCGACCGTGAGCACGTCGGGGAGGCTCGAGCGCGCCGCCTCGATCGTTTCCTTCGCGGCCACGAGCTTCACGAGCCCCGCGCCGGCCGCGAGCGCCCCGCGCGCGGCGTGCAGCGCGGCGCCCGTCATGCCGTTGGCGCCGCCGACCACCGTGACGCGGCCGCGGTCGCCCTTGTGCATCGTCGGGGTGAGCTTCGGCAGCCGCGCCCCCGCCCACGCGTCCGTTACCAGCACGGGCCATACGGGATCGGCGGGCGGCAGCCCGATGTCGACGACCACGATCTTGCCGCACCACTCACGCGCGAGCAGGTGGCCGCGGCGCGGGCCCCCGAATGTGACGGACAGCTCGGCGCGCACCGGCCCGTGTGCCTCGCCGCTCGACAGGTCGAGTCCCGTGGGGCCGTCGATCGCGACGACCGGGGCTCCGTACGCGACCAGCCGCTGGGCCAGCGCCAGCACGTCGCCGCGCGCCGGTCCGGCGGCGCCGGTGCCGAGCAGCGCGTCGATCACCACGGCCGTGGCGGGCCACGGCTCTTCCCGGCCCGTCTCGCGCGCGCCGTCCATGCGGGCGAGCGCGCGGTTGTCGATGGCGTCGTCGGTCTTGGGGTCGAGCGCGGCCACCCAGACGGCGACGCCGCTCGCATGCAGCGCGCGCGCCACCACCCACCCGTCTCCCCCGTTGTTCCCCGCCCCGGCGACGACCAGCGCCCCGCGGCCGAGCACGGCGGGATAGTCGCGCACGATGAGGTGCGCGACCGCGCGTCCCGCGGTCTCCATGAGCACGCGGGAGGGAATGCGGTATTGCGTGCGGGCGGCCGAATCCCAGGCGGCGGCCTCGGTCGCGGACAGCACGGGGATCGGGTTCACGGGATCACCACTCCTCCGTATCCCACCACGGCGTCGTCGTCCCCCGTCACCATGCCGGAGTGGCTGTAGTGCACGACGTCGGCGCGCTCCGCGCCGAGCGCGCGGGCGGCGGCCATCACGGTGGCCGCGGGCGCCCGGCCGCACATCGAGATGCGCTCGCTGCGGCAACGCGCCAGCAGCTCCGCGCCGTCGAGCGTTGCGATGGCCTCGAGTGCGTGCCGGTCCTTGTGCTCGGACGTGGTCGCGGGCTCGTAGTGGTTCAGATCGCTCGACGCCAAGAGCAGGACCCGGTCGGGCCAGCGCCGCACCAGCCCGGCCAGTGTCTCGCCCAACCCGCGGCACCCCTCCCACGCGTCCCACGCCAGGACGAGCGGCACGATCCGCACGTCGGCTCGCCTCAACTGCAGGAAGGGCAGCTCGACTTCCACCGCGTGCTCGGAGGCATGGGCGGCGTGGTCGGGGCCCACCAGCGTCGACGTCTCGAGCAGCGCCCGCGCGAAGCCGTCGTCCACGCTCACGTCGCCGAGTGGCGTCCGGAACGCGCCCGCCTCCCACAGTGACGCACCGCCGGGCGCCCGGCTCACCCCGGTGTGATTGGGCGCCAAAATCACGACGATGGGCGGGATCTCGAGGCGCGCGAACACGTGCGCCGCGGTGAGTCCCGAATAGAGGTAGCCCGCGTGCGGGGCCACCGCGGCGCGCGCCGGGGCGGGGCGCGCCTCGCCCACGGCGTCGAGCAGCTCCCGCACCGTGCGCTCGAGCTCATCCCTCGTTCCCGGGTAGAAGCGCCCGCTCACGGCGGGCGCGCGCACGGCGTCCAAGCTTATTTGAAGCTCTGGCCGATCGCGCGACCGAAGGAGATCTCCCCGTTGTCAATCCGGATGTTGAACCCGCACTCGGGGTTCGAGCAGACCCAGGCCTTGTAAGTGATCGGCGCCCCGTCGCGGCCATAGTCCGACAACGGAATGAGGAGACCTTGCTGACATTTTCTGCAGGCGGGCCATTCCCTCACGTCGTCCATGCGTCACCCCTTCCCCCGATCCGACGCCCCTATCCGCGCTCCACGCCGGGCCACGGATAGCCGGCCCGGAACACCTCCGCGAAATCGTAGACCCGCTCGAAGTCTTCCAGCTTGTCGGTCGGCTGGCTCGCGAGCAGCCCCACGTCGATCAGCGTGAACACCATCCGTCCCAGGTCCTCGGTGGTGGCGATGCCCCAGTGCCCGAGGACGCTCGGCGCGAGCAAGCCGAACTGCTCTCGCGCGAAGTCCCGGCACGCCCAGGCCAGCTCCCCGCCGCTCAGGTGCCGGCGCACCGGGAGCTTGCCCTGGGCGTACTCCAGCGCCGCCAGCACGAACAGATAGCCGCGCTCGTGATAGCGGCCGTCCTGCCGCCCGATGCGTTGGAACGCCTCGTCGAGCGTCGCGAAGTCGCTCACGGCCGCGCCTCCGTTTGTCCCGACGGGCGAGCCCGTACCGCAACGGGCCGCAACGGGTGCGGCTCGAGCAGCGCCAGCTCGAGCACCTCGTCGATCGTCTCCACCGGCTTGATCTCGAGCAGCTGTTTCACCTCGTCGGGGACATCCACGATGTCGTTCTGGTTGCGCGCCGGCACCAGCACGGTCTTGACGCCGGCGCGCGCCGCCGCCGTCAGCTTCTCCTTGAGCCCGCCGATCGGGAGGATGCGCCCGCGCAGCGTGAGCTCGCCCGTCATCGCGACATCGTGGCGCGACGGACGGCGGCACAACAGCGACGCCAGCGCGGTCGCGATCGCGATCCCGGCCGACGGACCGTCCTTCGGCACCGCCCCAGCCGGCAGGTGCAGGTGCACGTCGGTCTGCGTGAACGCGTCGAGCGGAATCCCGAGCGGCCCCGCCCGCGCCCGCAGCAGACTCCACGCCGCCTGGGCGGACTCCTTCATTACGTCCCCCAGCTGCCCGGTGAGGGTGATCTGCCCCTTCCCCGGCATCTGAATCGCTTCGATGAACATGATGTCGCCGCCCACGGGCGTCCATGCGAGCCCGGTGGCCACCCCCACCTCCGGACTGCGTCCCGCCACCTCGCTCTGGACCTTCGGCTGGCCGGCGAACTTCTCGAGGTTCTTCGCGGTGACCTTGATGGTCGCCGCCCGTCCCTCGACCACTTCGAGCGCCACCTTGCGGAGCACGCCCTGAATCTCGCGCTCGAGCTGGCGCACGCCGGCTTCCCGCGTGTATTCGCCGATCAGCCGCTCGAGCGCCCCGTCGGCGATGCTCGCCCGCTCCGTCTGGAGCCCCGTCTCCTTCAGCTGGCGCGGCAGGAGGAAGCGCTTGGCGATCGCGAGCTTCTCGCCGGGCGTGTACCCCGGCAAGGTGATCACTTCCATCCGGTCGAGCAGCGGGTCGGGGATCGGTGCCAGGCTGTTGGCCGTGGCGATGAACATGACGCCCGACAGGTCGAACGGTACCTCGAGGTAGTGGTCCACGAAGGTGCCGTTCTGCGCGGGGTCGAGCACCTCGAGCAGGGCGGCCGTCGGATCGCCGCGCACGTCGGCTCCCATCTTGTCCACTTCGTCGAGCATCAGCAGGGGGTTGCGCGTCTCGCAGCGCTGCAGCGCGTGGATGATGCGTCCCGGGAGCGCGCCGACGTAGGTGCGCCGGTGGCCGCGGACCTCGGCCTCGTCGCGCACGCCTCCGAGCGAGACGCGGGTGAAGCGGCGCCCCAGCGCTTCGGCGATACTCTGGCCGAGCGAGGTCTTGCCGACGCCCGGCGGGCCCACGAAGCACAGGATGCCGCCGCGCGCCGCGGGGTTGAGGGTGCGGACCGCGAGGTACTCGAGGATCCGCTCCTTGACGGTCTTCAGGTCGTAGTGGTCGCGGTCGAGGATGTCGCGCGCCGCCTTCAGATCGAGCCGGTCCTCCGACGTGCGGCCCCAGGGCAGCGTCGCGATGACCTCGAGGTAAGTGCGGGCCACATGGTACTCGGCCGACTGCGGCGACATCTGGCGTAACCGCTTGAGCTCCCGGTCGACGACCTTCTTGGCCTCGTCGTGGAGCCCGGCGGCCTCGAGCCGGCCGGCCAGCTCGGTCAGCTCGTCTTCTCCCTCCTCTTCCCCCAGCTCCTGGCGGATCACCCGCATCTGCTCGCGCAGCACGTACTCCCGCTGATTCTGATCGAGGCGGGTACGCACCTTCTCCTGGATCTGACTGCCGACTTCGAGCACCTGCAGCTCCTGGCCCAGCAGCTCGGCGAGCCGTTCCAGGCGGCGGTTCACGTCGTCGAGCGCCAGCAGCTCGGCCTTGGCCGGGAGGGCCAGGTCCAGGTTCGCGGCCACGAAGTCGGCCAGTTTGCCGCCCTCGGTGATGCCGACCAGGACCTCGTGCAGCTCCTCGCCCAGGTAGGGCGCGATGTCGATCACCCGGGAGAACTGGGCGTGCACGGTGCGCTTCAAGGCTTCGGTGCGCGCGTCCTCGGGCACGGTGTTGGGGAGTGTCTCGTAGCCCGCGACCAGCCAGTGCTCCATCGGCGCGACCTCGACGAGCCGCGCCCGCTCGAGCCCCTGCACCATGACGCGCACCGACCCGTCGCCCAGTTTGAGCATGCGCACCACGGTGCCGAGCGTGCCGACCTCGTACAGCTCGTCGGCGCGGGCCTGCATCACGGCGCCCTCGGGCGGCTCGGTGCCGCCCAGCGGCCGCACCACGCCCAGCAGCAGGCGCTTGTTGCCCTGCACCACCTCGTCGATCAGCTGCACGGCGTGCGGATCGGTCAGCGCCATGGGCAGCACGACGTGCGGGTAGACGACGATCCGGCCGAGCGGCAGGACGGGGAGGCGATCCACCTACTGCACCCGCACCGACTGTGGGCCCGAGAGACGGGCCGGGAGCTTCGTCAGCCGGACCTCGAGGAAGCCCTGCTCGTAGTTCGCCCGAATGCTCCCGGGGTCGACCGGCACGGGGAGGCGGAAGCGGCGCTCGAAGGGACCGACCTGCACCTCCATCGCGTGATAGTGCGGCTTGCCTTCGTGGCGCCGGGCGGTGCGCTCGCCGGCGATGGTCAGGACGCCGTCCACGTACTCGACCGTGAAGTCTTCCGAGCGCATCCCGGAAATGTCCATGTAGACCACCAGCGCGTCGTCGGTCTCGTAGATGTCCGTCGGCGGCTTCCACTTGGACGAGGCGACGAAGCCCACCGGGCGGCCGTGGGCGACTTCGTTGAAGTAGACCTCGAGCTCTTCGGCGGGATGCACCGTGAAGGAGCCCGAGCCGCGGCCGGGCCGGCCCGAGGACGCGCCGCTATCGCGCATGGTGCACCCCCGCGACGGTCGCGCGCACCGGCGGCGCGTACAGCGGGAATTGCTCGGCCAGCTCGCGCACTTCGGCCTTCACGCGCGCGATGGTCGCGTCGTCTTTTTTCGTGAGCACGGTGTCGATGAACTCCGCCACTTTGAGCATCTCGGCCTCGGTGAAACCTCGCGTGGTCACGGCCGGGGTGCCGATGCGGACCCCGCTCGTGACGAATGCCTTCTGGGGATCGCCGGGAATCGTGTTCTTGTTCACAGTGATGCCGGCCCGGTCGAGCAGCTCCTGCGCCTCTTTGCCGGTCACCTGCTTGGGCCGCAGATCCACGAGCATCAGGTGCGTGTCCGTCCCACCCGACACGATGGCGTAGCCCCGCTCGACGAGCGCCGCGGCGAGGGCCTGCGCATTCCGCACGACCTGCGTGGCGTACGCCTTGAACTCCGGGGCGAGCGCCTCTCCCAACGCCACCGCCTTCGCCGCGATCACGTGCTCGAGCGGGCCGCCCTGGATGCCCGGGAACACCTGCTTGTCGACGTCCTTCCCGAACGCCTCCTGGCAGAGGATCAACCCGCCGCGCGGACCGCGCAGGGTCTTGTGAGTGGTGGTCGTGACGATGTGCGCGTGCGGCACGGGCGAGGGGTGGATCCCCGCGGCCACGAGCCCGGCGAAATGCGCCATATCCACGATGAAGATCGCGCCGACCTCGTCCGCGATGGCTCTGAGCGTCGCGAAATCGATGATGCGCGCGTAGGCGCTCCCGCCGCCGATCAGGATGCGCGGACGCTCGCGGCGCGCGACGTCGCGCACCTGATCGTAGTCGATGCGGCCGGTGTCCTCGCGCACGCCGTAATGCGTCGCGCGGAACAGCGTCCCCGAAAAATTCACGGGCGCGCCGTGGGTCAGGTGGCCGCCGTGCGGCAGCGCCAGCCCGAGCAGCGTATCGCCCGGCTTCGCTACCGCGAAGTACGCCGCCATGTTCGCCTGCGCCCCGGAATGCGGCTGGACGTTCGCGTGCTCCGCCTGGAACAGCGCCTTGGCCCGATCGATGGCGAGCTGCTCGACCTCGTCCACGATCTCGCAGCCGCCGTAGTACCGCTTCCTCGGCAGCCCTTCGGCATACTTGTTCGTGAGCGCGGTGCCCATCGCCTCGAGCACCGCGACGGAGACGAAGTTCTCGCTCGCGATCAGCTCCAGCCCGTGCTCCTGCCGCTCCACCTCGCGGCGGATCAGCTGGAAGATGACCGGGTCCGCCTTGGCGAGCGGGGTGCGCCGATCGATCATGCGTCGATCTTCCCGACGCGCCGCTCGTGGCGCCCGCCCTCGAATGCGGTGTCGAGCCATTTGTGCAGGATGTCCATCCCTTCCTCCTCGCTCACGAACCGCGACGGCAGCACGAGCACGTTCGCGTCATTGTGCTTGCGCGCCAGCTCCGCGATCTCCGGGCTCCACGCCACCGCCGCCCGCACCCGCGGAAACCGGTTGGCCACGAACGCCATGCCGGCCCCCGTCCCGCAGGTCAGCACGCCGCGCTTCACAGTGCCCTTGCTCACCGCCTCGGCCACCGGACGGCCGAAGTCGGGATAGTCGTCCGCCGGATCCATCGCCTTGGGCCCCGCGTCCACCGGCTCGTAGCCCAGCCGCTTCAGCTCGTCCACGAGCTTCTGCTTCAGCTGAAAGCCCGCGTGGTCCGCGCCCACGTAGATCTTCTCAGACAAAGTTCCGCCGCACCTTCGCGATCGCCGCAATCCGCTGCTCTGCCAGCCGGTCCGCCGCCTGGTGGCTGGGACACCCCTCTTCCCGCGCGATCTCGAACACGCGCAGCAGGGTGTCGTAGATCTCCCCCGCCTTCGAGCGCGCGCGCTCGGGCGCCCAGCCGTGCAGCTCGGCGTTCACGTTGATCAGGCCGCCGCCGTTGATCACGTAGTCGGGCGCGTAGGTGATCCCCCGCCGCTCGAGCAGATCGCCGTGCCGGTCCTCGGCGAGCTGGTTGTTCGCCGCGCCGGCCACGATGTCCACCTGCAGCCGCTGCACGGTGTCGTCGTTGATCACCGCCCCGAGGGCGCAGGGGGCGAAGATGCTGGCCCGCACGTCGTAGATGGCGTCCGACGCCACCGCCTTGGCTCCGCACTCCTCCACCACGCGCTTCACGCGCTGCGGGTCGATGTCGCTGCAGGTGATGACGGCCCCCTCGGCGTAGAGCAGCTTCGCCAGATGATAGCCTACGGAGCCGCATCCCTGCAAAGCGACCGACTTCCCGGCCAGGCTATCCGAGCCGTAGCGGTAGCGCGCGCAGGCCTTGATGCCGCGGTACACGCCGTAGGCGGTGACGGGGGATGGGTCCCCCGATGTGCCCACCAGGCCGGTGACGTGGTTCGTCTCGGCCTTGATGTACTCCATGTCGCTGGTGCTGGTCCCGACGTCCTCGGCCGTGATGTAGCGCCCTTTGAGCGATTCGACGTGGCGCCCGTGGGCACGGAACAGTGCTTCGCGCCGCGTGGTGCGGTTGTCCCCGATGATGACGCTCTTCCCGCCGCCCAGGTTGAGCCCCGCCACCGCGGCCTTGTAGGTCATACCGCGCGCCAAGCGGAGGCAGTCGACCAGCGCGGCCGCGTCGCTGGGGTAGCTCCAGAAGCGCGTGCCGCCGAGCGCGGGCCCGAGTACTGTCGAGTGGATCGCGATGAGGCCGCGGTACCCGGTGGACGGATCGTAGTACGCGCTGACCTGTTCGTGCTCGTGTTCGGCGAGCAGGGAGAATAGCTCGAGCCCTTCGCGTTCCCCGGGCTTGCGCCCGGCGTCAGCAGCAGGGCTAGGCGCGGGGGTAGAGACCGCGGGCGACGATGATCCGCTGGATTTCGCTGGTGCCTTCATAGATCTCCGTCACCTTGGCGTCCCGGAACAGCTTCTCCACGGGAAAATCGCGCATGTAGCCGTAGCCGCCGAACAGCTGCACGGCCTGGGTCGTCACCCACATCGCGGCCTCGGAGGCGAACAGCTTGGCCATGCTCGCCTGCATGGTGGTGTCCTCGCCCCGGTCCCGGCGCGTCGCCACCGAGTGCGTCAGCGCGCGTGCCGCCTCTACCCGCGTCACCATGTCGGCGAGCTTGAACTGCACCCCCTGAAACTCGCGCAGGGGTCGGCCGAACTGCCGTCGCTCGGCGCAATAGGCGACCGAGTGCTCCAGCGCCCGACGCGCGATCCCGACCGCCTGAACCGCGATGCCCAGGCGCCCGGCGTCGAGGCCCTCCATTGCGTACCCGAACCCCTCGCCCTCATCCCCCAAGAGGTGGTCGGCCGGTAGCCGCACGTCCTCGAGGGCGAGCGACACGGTGTTCGAGGCCCGGAGGCCCATTTTATCCTCCGGCTTCCCCGGACGATAACCGGCGGCGTCGGTGGGCACAATAAACGCGCTAATCCCGCGCTCGGAGCGGGCCATCACCATCATCAGGTCGGCCGTGCCGCCGTTGGTGGCCCAGGCCTTCGCGCCCGACAGCACCCAGCGATCGCCGTCGCGCACCGCCCGCGTGGAGAGCGACGCGGCGTCGGAGCCGGACTCCGGCTCGGACAGTGCGAAGCCGGCTAACAGCTCGCCGCGCGCCATCGCCTTGAGCCAGCGATTTTTTTGCGCGGGGCTGCCGTGGCGCGCGAGCATCGTCGTCGGAATGGCGTTGTGGATCGAGAGCGATACGGCGACGCTCGCGTCCGCGGCGGCGATCTCCTCGAGCGCCAGCAGGTAGGTGACGGTGTCCAACCCCATCCCGTCGTATTCTTCGGGCGCGCACATGCCGAGGAACCCGAGCCGGCCGAGCTCGTCGATCACCTCGCGGTCGAAGTGCGCCCGGCGGTCCCACTCCGCCGCGAACGGCTCGATTTTGGTGCGCGCGAATTCCCGCGCCAGCTCGACGATCTGACGCTGCGTCTCCGAGAGGCCCGGCGGCTCAATCGCGATAGACATAGAACCCGCGCCCGCTCTTCCGGCCCAGGCGCCCGGCCGCCACCATCGTCCGCAGCAGCGGCGCCGCCCGGTACTTGTCGTCCCCCAGGTCGCGGTGCAGCACCTCGAGGATCGCGAGACACACGTCGAGTCCGATCAGATCGGCGAGCGCCAACGGCCCGAGCGGATGGTTCATGCCCAGCTTCATGACCGTGTCGATCGCCTCCGGCGTCGCGACGCCCTCCATCACGCAGAAGATCGCCTCGTTGACCATCGGCATGAGCACGCGGTTCGACACGAACCCGGGCGCGTCGTTCACCACGACCGGCGTCTTCCCCAGCGCCTTCACGACCTCCACGACATTCCCCACGGTCTCTTCACGCGTCTCGAGCCCGCGAATCACCTCGACCAGCGGCATCACGGGGACCGGGTTCATGAAGTGCATCCCGATCACCTGGGAAGCGCGCTTGGTCTGGGCGGCGATCGTGGTGATCGAGATGGACGACGTATTGCTCGCGAGGATGGCGGCAGGCGGTGCCAGCCGATCGAGGTCCGAGAAAATCCTGAACTTGACGTCGGGCTGCTCGGTCGCGGCTTCGATGACCAGCTCGGCGTCCGCGACCGCGTCGAGGCTCATCGAGGTCCGGATCCGGGCCAGCGCCGCGTCGCGCTGCTCCGCCGTGACGGTCCCTTTCTTTACCTGTCGCTCGAAGTTCGTGCGAATGACGGCGAGCACTCGCTCGAGCGGGCCGGGCGCGACGTCGATCAGCGTGGTGTCCCAGCCGTGCTGGGCGAACACGTGCGCGATGCCGTTCCCCATCGTGCCGGCGCCGACCACCGCCACACGGCTCATGCCGCAAACGAAACGCGCGCCGTCATAGGCGCGCGCGCAGCGGACTCACCGTGGGCCGCAGGACGACGCCTGCGATGACCAGTTTCGCCAGGTCGCCGACCAGGAACGGCCACGTGCCGAGTCGCGCGGCGTCGTGCAGGCTGTGAGTAATAATCAGCAGCTGCGCCAGCCCGCCGAGGTGGATGAGCGCGAGGCCGACGAACACCGCGAGGGCAACGCGGGCCCAGCGGCGCCCGTCACCCACGAGTCCGCCGACGGCGTAGGCGGCGATCGGGTAGGCGAGCAGGTATCCGCCCGTCGGACCGAACAGCCGGCCGACTCCGGGCGCGCCGAACGGCGTGAAGACCGGGAGGCCCGTGGCGCCGAGCGCGAGATACAAGAGCAGCGAGGCGGCGCCGAGCCGGGGCCCGAGCAGGCCCCCCACGAGCAGCACGGCCAGCGGCTGCAGCGTCAGCGGCACCGGGGTGCCGGGGAGCGGAATCGCGACCTGGGCCGCGATCGCGACGAGGGCGACACCTGCGACGACGGCGAGCGCGCGCCGCCCGGTGAGCGACGGAGCGGATACGACGGCGGTCTGAGCCTGCATCAGAGCATCTCCACGCTGAGGGCCACTGCATTGCCGCCGCCCAGACACAGGGTGGCGAGGCCGGTCGTTTGTTTCCGGTTGGTCAGGGCGAACAGGAGCGTCGTGAGGATACGCGCGCCGGAGGCGCCGATGGGGTGCCCGAGGGCAATGGCGCCCCCGTTCACGTTCACGCGGTCCCAGTCCCAGCCGAGGGCGCGCCCGTCAGCGATCGCCTGGACGGCGAATGCCTCGTTCGCCTCGATCAGATCGTAGTCGCCGATTTTCGTCTTGGCTTTCGCCATGAGATTCTGCACCGCGACGATGGGCGCGAAGAACAAATCCCTGGGCTCGCCGCCGGCGCTCGCGTACGCGGTGACGCGGGCCAGCGGCTTGAGACCGTGCGCCTTCGCGAACGCGAGCGACGTGACGACGAGCGCGCTCGCGCCGTCGTTCAGGCCGGGTGCGTTGCCCGGTGTCACCGTGCCGTCCTTTTCGAACGACGGCTTGAGCGCCGCCAGCGCTTCGAGCGACGTCTCCGGACGGGGGCCTTCATCTTTGTCGATAACGGTCGGCCCCTTCTTTCCCGGGATCTCGACCGGCACGGTCTCCGCTTTGAAGCGGCATGCGGTCATGGCCGCCACGGCCTTCTGATGGCTCGCGAGCGCGAAGGCATCCTGGTCGGCGCGCGACACGCCGGCCTTCTTGGCGGTGTATTCGGCGAGGTTGCCCATGTGGGTGTTCGAGAACGAGTCCCACAGCCCGTCGTGGATCATGCCGTCGACGAGCTGGCTGTTGCCCGCCTTGATGCCGCCGCGCATCCCGTACACGTAGTGGGGCGCGTTCGACATCGATTCCATTCCGCCGGCCACGATGCACTGCTCGTCGCCCGCCCGGATGGCCTGGGCGGCGAGCATCACGGCCTTGAGTCCCGACCCGCAGACCTTGTTGATCGTGAGCGCCGGAACCGTCCCCGGGAGACCGGCGTGAATCGCCGCCTGGCGGCCAGGCGCCTGGCCCACCCCGCCCTGGAGCACGTTCCCCATGATCACTTCCTCGACGGTCCCGACCTCGATCCCGGCGCGGCGCACCGCCTCGCGGATCACCAGCGCGCCGAGTTTGGGCGCGGACAAGGGTGAGAGGCCGCCCAGGTACTTGCCGATCGGCGTGCGGCAAGCGGAGAGAATGACGGGGGTGGTGCTGTCGGGCATCCTTTCAAACTAACGGTGTCAGTGAGCGGGTGCTAACCTCTTCTTGCAACTTCGCCACGAAATCAGCGATGGACAGCACTGTCTGCTTGTTCCCCGCTCCCCGTCCCCGCACCGCCACCGAGCCCGCATCGGCCTCGCGCTGCCCCACCACGGCCATGTACGGGATTTTCTGCAGCTCGCCGTCGCGGATCCGGTAGTTGAGGGTCTCGTTGCGCTCGTCAAGATGCGAGCGGATGCCCGCCGCGCGCAGCCGCTCGTGCAGCGCGCGCGCAGCAGGCGCCTGCGCGTCCGAGATGGGCAACACGCGGACCTGCTCGGGAGCAAGCCAGAGGGGGAACGCCCCCGCGAAGTGCTCGATCAGGAATCCGACGAACCGCTCCAGCGTGCCGTAGATCGCGCGGTGGATCATGACCGGCTGATGCGGGCGGTTGTCCTCCCCCGTGTACTCCAGGCGGAAGCGCTCGGGGAGCTGGAAATCGAGCTGGATCGTGGATCCCTGCCACTCGCGGCCGATGGCGTCGTTGAACTTGACGTCGATCTTGGGACCGTAGAACGCGCCGCCGCCCTGGTCGATCCGGTAGGTGAGGCCGCGCCGCTTCAGGGCCTGCTCGAGCGCCCGCTCCGCCGCCGTCCACAAGTCGTCCGAGCCGAGCTTCTTTTCCGGCCGCGTGGCGAGATCGAGGCGATAGCTCAACCCGAACGTCTTCCCGAGCACCAGCTCCACGATGTCGAGCAGCCGGAAGATCTCATCCTCGATCTGGTCCTCGCGCAGGAAAATGTGCGCGTCGTCCATGGTGAGGCCGCGCACGCGCAGCATCCCATGCAGCGTCCCCGACCGCTCGTTGCGATACACGTTGGCGATCTCGGCGAGCCGGATCGGCAGGTCACGGTAGCTGCGCTGCTGCGAGGCGTAGATGAGGATGTGCATCGGGCAGTTCATCGGCTTCACCCGATAGCGCACCTCCTCCGCCTCACCTTCCCCCGCCGCCATCGGGGGGAATTGATTCTCGGCGTACAGCGGCAAGTGACCGGAGCGCAGGAACAGCTGCTCGCGCGTCACGTGCGGCGTGTACACGAGCGAGTAGCCGCGCTCGAGGATCGTATCCTCGATAAATCGCCGCAGCTGGAACTGGAGCATGGCGCCCTTGGGATGCCAGAAGATCAATCCCGGTCCCGTGTCCTCCTGGATCGAATAGAGATCGAGCTGCTTCCCCAGCACCCGATGGTCGCGCTTCTTGGCCTCCTCGAGGCGCCGCACGTAGCCCTCGAGGTCCTCCTTGGTGAACCAGGCAGTGCCGTAGATGCGCTGCAGCATCTGGCGGCGCTCGTCGCCGCGCCAGTAAGCGCCGGCGGCGTGCAGCAGCTTGAAGTGCTTGATCCGCCCGGTGCTCGGCACGTGGGGCCCGCGGCACAGGTCCACGAACGGGCCGTCGGTGTAAACCGAAATCACCTCGTCCGGACCGAGGTCCTCGATGCGCTCGAGCTTCAGCGGGTCGTCCTTGAAGCGCCGCTTCGCCTCCGCGCGGTCCACCTCCTCGCGCACGAACGGGTAATCGGCCTTCACAACCTCCACCATCTTGTTTTCGATTGCCTCCAGATCCTCCGGCGCGAAGGGCCGTCCCACCTCGAAGTCGTAGTAGAACCCGTCCTCGATCGGAGGACCAAAGCCGATCTTCGCCTGGGGGAACAGTTGCCGCACGGCCGTCGCCAGGACGTGGGCCGAGGAGTGGCGTAGCAGCTCGAGCGCCTGCGGATCCTTGTCCGTGATGATGGTGACCTTCGCCCCGTCGGGGAGCGGGCGCGTCAGATCCCACACGGTGCCGTTCACGCGCACCGCGAGGGCCGCCTTCGCGAGCCCCGGTCCGATCGCCTTCGCGAGGTCGGCGCCGGTGGAGCCGGCGGGGACGCGTTTCTCGCTCCCGTCGGGGAGCGTGACACGGATTTCGGGAGGCATCAGGTCAGTTGGCCGGCTGACCGGTCGTCGCGGGAGTGCCCGTCATGGGCGGCACGCGACGCCCGTCGCGGAAGTAGAGCGCGACGGTGAACAGGATCACCGCGGCGATTGCGAACCAGCGCGCGATGCGGCTCGGCGCGAGCACCGGAGACTCGTCGGGCATGGGACGGTATTTTAGCACAAACGGAAGGATGGTGAAGGACCTCCACCAACCTCCACCAACCTGTTCTATTATAAGGAATGCCCGAGCCGCGCTTCGAGCTTCCGCCGCAATACGACCCGCACGCCGTCGAGCGCCCGCTGTACCGGCGCTGGCTCGAGCGCGGCGTGTTTACAGCCCGGGTGGACTCCCCCAAGCCGCCGTACGTGATCGTGATCCCCCCGCCTAACGTCACGGCCGTGCTGCACATGGGCCAGGGGCTGAACAACGTGACGCAGGACGTGCTCATCCGGTTCGAGCGGATGCGCGGCCGCGAAGCCCTGTGGCTCCCGGGCACCGACCACGCCGGGATCGCCACGCAGAACGTGGTGGAGCGCCTGATCGCGAAGGAGGGGAAGACCCGCTTCGACCTGGGCCGCGAGGCGTTCGTCGCGCGGGTCTGGGCGTTCGTGCGCGAGACCGGCCCCACCATTCTCGAGCAGCTCAAGATGATCGGCGCGTCGTGTGATTGGACCCGCACGCGGTTCACCCTCGACCCGGCCTACTCGCAGGCGGTGCGGGAAGTGTTCGTGCGCCTGTGGAAAGAAGGGCTCATCTATCGGGGCCATCGGGTAATCCACTGGTGCCCGCGCTGCCTCACGGCGCTGTCGGACGAGGAGGCCGAATCGAAGGACATCGACGGCAAGCTGTACTACATCCGCTATCCCGTGGAGGGCGGCCCCAAGCCCTACCTCACGGTGGCCACGACGCGCCCCGAGACGCTGCTGGGCGACACGGCGGTGGCCGTGAATCCCAAGGACCCGCGCCATCGAGCCTTCGTCGGCAAGGTGGCCCGGGTGCCGATCATCGACCTGCCGGTGCCGATCCTCGCCGATGACGCGGTCGAGCCCGGGTTCGGGACGGGGTTCGTGAAGGTGACCCCGGCGCATGACGCGACGGATTTCGAGATCGGGCTGCGGCACAAGCTCGAGATGCCGCTGGTGATGACCGAGGACGCGCGGATGGAGCATCCGACCCGCGTGCCGAAGGCGCTCGCCGACCTCGACCGCTTCGACGCGCGCGAAAAGATCGTAGACATGCTCAAGGAGCGCGGCCTGCTCGAGAAGGTCGAGCCGCATCGGCATGCGGTACGCCACTGCTACCGCTGCGACTCGGTGGTGGAGCCGCGGCTATCCGATCAGTGGTTCGTGAAGATGAAGCCGCTCGCGGAGCCGGCGCTCGAGGCGTACCGGACCGGGGCCATTCGCCTCGTGCCCGAGCGGTGGGGCGCGACGTACGAGCACTGGATGGAAAACATCCGGGACTGGAATATCTCGCGGCAGCTGTGGTGGGGTCACCGCATCCCGGTGTTCAACTGCACCAAGTGCGCCCATCAATGGGCCGACCGCGAGGACCCGAAGGCCTGCCCCAAGTGCGGCGGGCCGGTCGAACAGGACCCCGACGTGCTCGACACGTGGTTCTCGTCCTGGCTGTGGCCGTTCGCGACGCTCGGGTGGCCGGACAAGACGCCCGATGTGGCCCGCTTCTATCCCGGGCATACGCTCGTCAGCGGCTCGGACATCCTGTTCTTCTGGGTCGCCCGCATGATCATGGCGGGCTACCACTTCAAGGGCGACAAGCCGTTCCAGACTGTGTACCTCCACGGCATCGTGCGGGACACGCAGCATCGCAAGATGTCGAAGTCGCTGGGCAACGGCATCGACCCGCTCGACGTGGTCCGGAAGTTCGGCGCAGACGCGCTGCGCTGGACGACCATCGCCGGCGTGTCGCTCGGGTCGGACCTTATGCTCGACCCGAACGACCTCGAGACAACCTTCGCGCCGGGCCGGAACTTCGCGAACAAGCTCTGGAACATTGGACGCTTCATCTTGGCGCAACTGCCGGACCAGGTGCCGTCTATCGGCAACTTGGATCCGTCGCGACTCGCGCTGGCAGATCGATGGATTCTCGGCCAGGCCCACAAGACGATCGTGGCTGCCACGGAACAGCTCGAGACGTTCCGCCTCGACGACGCTGCCAAGACCTGCTTCGAGTTCGCGTGGAGCGATCTCGCTGACTGGTACGTGGAGGCAGTCAAGCCGCGCCTCGCAGCGGCGACGTCGCCCTCCGCAGCAGCCCAGCGGGCGCCCGCTGCTTCGGGCGACGCCGCCGCTGCTCAGGCCGTCCTGGCGTTCTGCTTCGACACTGTGCTCCGGCTGCTACATCCAGTCGTGCCTTTCATTACAGAAGAGTTGTGGCAGAAGCTTCCCGGCCGACAGCCCGAAGACCTTCTTGCGGTCGCAGCCTGGCCTACCGTGCCAGCGGCGTTCCCGAAGCTTCGGGCTGACTTCGAATTCGCGCGCGTTCAGGAGGCGATCTCCAGGATCCGGGCGATTCGCGCAGAATACCGCGTGGCTCCTAAGACGCGCGTCGCAGCTACTATCAAACCGAGAACGGAGCTGATCAGAGCCGCATTCGACGGAGAACGCGACACGATCATGCGTCTGGCCCAGCTTTCCGAGCTGCAGTTCGATGGCAGCTTGAGGGGCGCAGGCGCGCACGCTGTGCTCGCGGACGGGAGCGAGGTGTTCGTCGCCCTGTCGGATGCGATCGACGTGCAGCAGGAGTGTCGGCGTTTGTCGGGCGAGCTGACCCGTCTCGAGCAACAGCTCGCGGGGCTCAGCACCAAGCTGGCCAACCAGCAATTCGTCGCGCGGGCGCCCGCCGAGGTGGTCGCCAAGGAGCGCGAGAAGGAGCGGGCGTGGCGAGACCAGCGGCAGGTGCTGGCCGACAAGCTCAAGTCGCTGGGCTGCTCCTAAGCGCCCTGGCGTTCGGCTGCGCGAGCCAGGGTCCGCCACCGGGCGGCCCGCCCCGCACCACGCCCGCCGCCATCCTGCGCACGACACCTGAGTCGGGAGCGGTCGTGCCGGATTTCCGGGGCAAGGCCGTCGTCCAGTTCGACGAGGTGATCGACGAGACGCCCGGCGGCGCAGGTGGCGGAGGCGCTATCACCGGCCTGGCGCAGAAGGTCGTGTTGTCGCCGGTCGCGGGCGATGTCAACGTGTCCTGGCACCGCAGCGCCATTCACATCCAGCCGGAGGAGGGGTGGAAGCCGAACCGCGTGTACCACCTCGAGCTGCTGCCCGGGATCGCGGACCTGCACCGCAACGTCACGAAGACCGGCACGACCATCGTCTTCTCCACCGGCGGCCCCCTGCCCGGGGCCGGGCTCAGCGGTACGGTGGTGCTGTGGGTCGAGCAGCGGCTGCTCGCCCAGGCCGTGATCCGGGCCGCTCCGCTCCCCGATACCGCCGCCTACGTCACGCTGACGGACTCCGCCGGAAACTTCCGGCTGCGGGAGATCCCTCCCGGGCGCTATCGTGTGTGGGCCCTGCAGGACCAGAACAACAACCGCCGCCTCGACCGGCGCGAGCTGTTCGACACGGTCACCGTCACGGTCGACTCGACGGCGAGTGTCGTGCTCTGGGCGTTCGTGCACGACACCGTCGGCCCGCGGATCCGCACCATCGAGTCGCTGGACTCGACCACCCTGCGCATCAGCTTCTCGCAGCCGCTCGATCCGGCGCGGCCGCCCGATACGACCGCGGTGCGCGTGTTCGCCCTGCCCGACACGACGCCCGTCGGCGTGCGGGCGCTGTACCGGCCGGCCCAGTTCGATTCGCTGCAGGCGCGGGCGCGCGCGGTGGCCGATTCGCTCAAGCGGCTGCAGGATACCACGGCCCGGCGAGATACGACGGCGCGCCGGGACAGCTCGCGCGCCCGAGCGGCGCCCCCCTCTCCGCCTCGCGTTGCGGCAGCCCCGCGGTCGCCTCAGGACACCTCCGCGGCCCGCGTCGATACGGCTCGCGTGCGCAAGCTCCTGGCACAGCGTCCCGTGCCCTACGACCGGCTCGTCGTCCAGACCGCGCCGCCGCTCACCCCGGGTGCGAAGTACCTCGTGCGCGTGCGCGGGGCGATCAACCTGAGTGGCGTCGCCGGGGACGGCGTTGGCGTGGTGGAGATCCCCGTGCCGAAACCCGCGCCCCGCGACTCGACGAAGGCCAAGACGCGATGACCGACCCCCGTCGCCGGCTGCCCGCGGTGGAAGCCCTGCTCGCCGAGGCCGATGTCGCCGCGCTCCTGACCGCACATCCACGGGCCCTGGTGGTGCGAGCCGTGCGGGACACGATCGAGCACGCGCGCGCCGACGGCGGCAGCACACCGCCCGAGGGCTGGGGTGCGGCCGTCCGCGCGCGGGTGCAGCGCCTCGCCGCCCCGTCGCTCCTGCCGCTGATCAACGCGACCGGCGTGGTGCTGCACACCAACCTCGGCCGAGCGCCGCTGGCGCGCGCCGCCCGCGAAGCAATGACCCGCATCGCCGCGGGATATTCCAATCTGGAATACGACCTCGCGCAGGGGACCCGGGGCTCACGCCACACGCTGTGCCGGGACCTCCTGGTCGAATTAACGGGCGCGGAAGACGCCATCGTCGTGAACAACGCCGCCGGCGCCCTGCTCGTCGCCCTCTCGGCGCTGGCCCGCGACGGCGAGGCCGTCGTGTCGCGCGGCGAGCTGGTCGAGATCGGAGGCGCGTTCCGGATCCCGGATATCATGGCCCGCTCGGGGGCCACCCTGGTCGAGGTAGGGACCACGAACCGCACGCACCTCACGGACTACGAAGCCGCGGTCACCGACCGCACCCGGCTGCTGCTCAAGGTCCATCGCTCGAATTTCCAGGTCACCGGCTTCACCGCCGAGGTATCCGCGCAGGAGATCGCCGGGGTCGCGCGCGCGCGGGGCGCCGCGAGCCTGTACGATCTCGGCAGCGGGCTCCTGGCCGACCTCTCGCCCTGGGGGCTCGCCGGCGAGCCCACCGTGGCCGAGGCGCTCGCGAGCGGCGTGGACGCCGTCGCCTTTTCGGGCGACAAGCTGCTCGGCGGCCCGCAAGCCGGGATCCTGCTCGGCACGCGAGACGCGATCGCCACGTGTCGCAAGGATCCGCTGGCGCGGGCTGTCAGGTCCGACAAATTCACGCTCGCCGCGCTCGAGGCGACGCTCGCTCTGTACCGAGATCCGGAGCGGGCACGGGTTGAGATACCCGTACTGCGGATGCTTACTGAAGACGTCGCGGAAATACGTCGGCGCGGAGACGCGTTGCAGCAAGGCGTGGGTAAAGACGCGGAGGTCGTCGAGGGTGAATCAGAGGTCGGGGGAGGCTCCTTCCCCGGCGCCAAGCTGAGGACGTGGCTGGTCCGCCTCGATCCTGGTACCCGACACCTGACACCTGACACCCTGGCGGCGAGGTTGCGGGGAGGCACCCCTCCCATCATCGCCCGTATCGCCGACGATCGGGTCGTCCTCGATCCGCGCACCATCTTCCCTGACGAGCTGGAGAGCGTGGCGCGCGCGGTGCGGGCCGCGCTGGATGCCTGACGCCCGCGCGGCGGCCGGCCGCCGCGCCGTCTTTCTCGACCGCGACGGCACCATCGTGGAGGACCCGGGATTCCTGCACGAGCCCGGCAAGGTCCGTCTGCTCCCAGGCGCCGGCGAGGCGATTCACCAGTTGAACCAAGCGGGCTGGCTGGTGATCACCGTCTCCAACCAGTCGGGAATCGCGCGCGGCCTGTACGACACAGCGGCCTACAGCGCGGTGCAGCGCCGTCTGGTGGAGCTGCTCGCGACGCACGACGCCCGGCTCGACGCCGCGTATTTCTGCCCGCATCACCCCGAGTTCACCGGTCCATGCGAGTGCCGCAAGCCCGGGCTCAAGCTGTTTCGAGACGCGACGGCCGCATTCGGGTTGGACCTGACGCAGTCCCGTTGGGTGGGCGACCGGCTGAGCGACGTCGCACCGGCGCGCAAGCTGGGCGGGCGCGCGCTGCTCGTGGCGACGGGGCACGGCGCGACGCATGTCGGGAAGGCGCGCGCGCTCGGCATCGCGGTCGTGCCCGACCTCGCCGCCGCCGCCGCCGAGATTGTGCGCGGCGGGTAGGGCCCGCAGATTGCTGGGCGCCATGGAGCCGTGGAGACTGGTCGCCCTGCTCGCGCTCAGCGCGAGCGCCCTCGCCGCGCAGGGGAAGCGAACGATCGCCGTGGGCGACACGGTACGCGACTCGCTCACGCGGCACGACGCCGTGCTTCCCGCGGAGAGCACCTACACGCAGCAGTGGCGGCTCGCGGGCACGGCGGGCAAGACCGTCACCATCGACCTCGCAGCGCACGCGTTCGACGCGTACGCCTTCCTGCTCGGCCCCGGCTTCGAGGGTGCGACGCCCCAGGACGATGACTCGGGCGGCCGCTGCAACGCCCGGCTTACCGTACGCCTGCCCCGAACGGGAGACTACTTCATCGTGGTGACGAGCAGCGAGCGATTCGCGACCGGGGCGTTCACACTCAGCGTCGTCCCCGGAACGAAGCCTCGCTCGCTCGCCCCTTGCGATAAATGACGCCGGTTCCGGTGGCCGTGCTCGTCTCGGGCGGCGGCACGAACCTCCAGGCGCTGCTCGACGCGCTGCGCGACTCGGCCGTAGCACGGGTCGCACGCGTGGTCGCGAGCGCCGCCGGCGCGGGCGCGCTCGAGCGGGCGCGGCGGGCGGGGGTCCCTACGGTCGTGCTCACGGACCCCGAGGATCCCGCCGAGTTCGTGACCGCCACCGGCGACGCGCGGCTCGTCGTGCTCGCGGGATACGTGAAACGCATTCCGCCCGCCGCGGTCGCGCGGCTTCGCTGGCGCGTGATTAATATCCATCCGGCCTTGCTCCCCGCGTTCGGCGGCCCCGGGATGTACGGCCGCCGCGTCCACGAAGCCGTGCTCGCGAGCGGCGCCACGCTCTCGGGAGCGACCGTCCACTACGTGGACGAGGAGTATGACCGGGGTCCGATCATCGCGCAGTGGCCCGTGCCCGTCCGTCCGCACGACACGCCGGAGACGCTCGCCGCACGCGTCCTGGAAGTGGAGCATCGGTTGCTGCCGCAGGTCGTGTTGGAGTTGGCGCGGCTGGGCGTACCAGAGGAGGCGGTGCGGCTGGTCCAGAGTGGGTCCGGTTTCGTGGCGGGTGACCAACCTTCAGTGAGATTCCGGGATGAGCGATAGATCGAGACGTCTCAGCGTGCTCGTGCTTCTTCTGTCCGCCCTTCCGCCGGTCCGCCTGTCCGCCCAAGGCGACGTGGATCACCTCGCGCTCCGGTTCGCCTCCATGACCGCCGTCACCGGTCTCGAGCAGGCCATGGCCGACTCGCTCCGGGTGCTGCTCCCCGGCAGCGTGCGCGATCGAGCGGGCAACGTGACGCTCACGCTGGGTCAGGGCTCCCCCAAGCGCCTCTGCACCTGCCCGCTCGACGAAGTCGGCTACGTCGTGGGCAACATCCTGCCCGACGGGTTCCTGCTGTTGCGGCGCGTGGGAGGTGGAGGGGCGGGCCGTACCGCGTCGCCGCTGCTCGATCAGCAGCTCGAGGGGCACCGCGTGACCGTGTTTGGAACGCGCGGCGCGGTGCCCGGCGTCGTCGCCGTGAAGTCGACGCACCTGACGCGCGGCCGCGTGGGGCCCGCGGGCGGCGCGCCCGATCCCGTCTTCACGGTGGACAACGCATACGTGGACGTGGGCGCGACCTCCGCGGCCGAGGTACAGGGTCTCGGGATCGCGGTGCTCGCGCCCGTGTCGCTCGCCAAGCGGCCGCAACTGTACGGTGAGCGGCTGCTCGCCGCCCCGTCCGCGGGACGGCGCGCCGCCTGTGCCGCGCTCGCCGCGGCGGTGCAATCGAAGCCAAACGTGAAGGGCACGGTCGTCGTCGCCTTCACGGTGCAGAGCCTCTATGCGAGCGACGCCGGCCTCGCGAGCGTGAAAGCGCTGCTCGGGCCGTTCGACGACATCAAGACCGCTGTGCTGCCGGCGCGCTATGCGGACACGGCGGTGGAGACCGTGGCCCTGGGCGACGCGGACAGGCTCGTCCGGGAAATCGCGCAATGGATGGAGGGACGATGAGAACGGTCAGAGGCTGCGTGCTGGCGCTGCTTCTTCTGTCCGCCAGTCCGCCGGTCCGCCTGTCCGCCCAAGATTCCACGCGAATCTCCGAAGCGCAGGCCGTCCTCGCCCCGCTCGTGGAATCCTACGGCGTCTCCGGCGCCGAGGGCCCGGTGCGGGAGACGGTGAAGCGACTCCTGCCGGCGTGGGCCACGTCCTCGACCGACACCGCGGGCAACCTGTGGGTGCGGGTCGGCCAGGGTAACCCGGTGGTCGTGTTCGTCGCGCACCTGGACGAAATCGGCTTCCGGGTGACCGGGATCCGCGACGACGGCACGCTCGAGCTCGAGACCCGCGGCGGATTCATCTTGTCCCTGTTCGAGGCAAAACCGGCGCTGGTGCATACTGACAAGGGCATCGTCGCCGGGGTCTTCCTGCCGCGCGACTCCGGCTTCACGCGCCACACCCCTCCCCCGCTCCGTGTCAGCGTGGGCACCGCTTCGCGAGCGGCCACCCTGGCTCGGGGCATAGGCCCCGGGGCGACGCTGACGATGCCGAAGCAGTACGTGCGCCTGGCCGGCACCCGGGCGACGGGCCGGTCGTTCGACGACCGCGTCGGCTCGACGGCACAGCTCCTCGCGCTGCGGCACCTGGACCGCGCGGCGCTCAAGCACCAGGTGATTTTCATCTGGAGCGTGCGCGAGGAAATCGGACTCGAGGGCGCGGCCGCAGCGGCTGCGTCGCTCGGCACGACGCCGCGGCGCGTCCACGCCATCGACACGTTCGTGTCGGCGGACTCGCCGCTCGAGCTGCCCAACTTCGCCGTGGCGCCGATCGGGCTGGGGGCGGTGGCGCGGGCGCTGGACAACTCGTCCATCACGCCCCCCGCCTACGTGGACTCCCTGGTCCAGGTGGCGCGGGCGCGCGGCGTCGCGCTGCAAATCGGAACCACCAACGGCGGCAACGACGGATCCGAATTCACCCCGTACGGTGTGGTGGACGTCGCCATCGGCTGGCCGCTGCGCTACTCCCATTCCCCCGCCGAGGTGATCGACCTGAAGGACGTGGTGAGCCTCGCCGACATCATCCGGGCCGTGGCCGAGACCTGGTGAAGGCACGAGCCCTGCTGTCGGTGTCGGACAAGCGCGGCATCGTGGAGCTGGCGCGCGAGCTGGTCGCGCTCGGCTGGGAGATCGTCTCCACCGGTGGCACCGCGGAGGCCCTACGCCAGGCGGGCATCTCCGTGATCCCGATCGAGCAGGTGACGGGATTCCCCGAGATGATGGATGGTCGAGTGAAGACGCTGCACCCCAAGGTGCACGGCGGCCTGCTCGCCCGCCGGGCCCATCCCGGGGACCGCGCCGCGCTCGCCGAGCACGGCATCACGCCGATCGACCTGGTCGTCGTCAACCTCTATCCGTTCCGCGAGACGGTCGCGAAGCCCGGCGTCACCTTCGAGCAGGCGATCGAGCAGATCGATATCGGCGGCCCCTCGATGCTCCGCTCGGCCGCGAAGAATCACCAGGACGTGTTCGTTGTTGTCGATCCGGACGATTATCCGCAGGTGATAGCAGCGCTGAAGCAAGGCGAACTGACCCCGGGCGCCAGCCCGGGGAACAAGGACCGACCGGGCACCCCGGGCTCGCGCCCGGGGTCAGTCGACCCGGGGTTACGTCGTCGCCTAGCCACCAAGGTGTTCGCGCATACAGCCGCGTACGACGCCGCGATCCACGGTTACCTCACCAAGGACGCGCCCGGGTGGCCCGAGCGGATCACGCTCGCGCTCGAGCGCCGCCAGGAGCTCCGCTACGGGGAGAATCCGCACCAGGCCGCGGCCCTATACGCGACGGCGGAGCCCGGCATCCGCGACCTGGAGCAGCTTTCCGGAAGAGAGCTGTCGTTCAACAATCTGCTGGACCTGGACGCGGGGCTCCTGGCGGTCGCGCCCTGGAGCTCGAGCGGTGCCGACCGCGCCGCGTGCGCCATCATCAAGCACACCACGCCGTGTGGCATCGCGCTGGGCCGCTCAGCGCGCGAGGCATACGAGCGCGCCCTCGCCACGGATCGCACGTCCGCGTTCGGATCGGTGATCGCCTTCAATGTGGCGGTGGACCGCGCGGCGGCGGAGGCAATGCGAGAGCTGTTCGTCGAGGTGGTGGTGGCACCCGCGTTCGCGGACGACGCCATCGCTGTGTTCCGGGAGAAGAAGAACCTGCGCGTCGTGCGGCTCCCGGCCGGAGAGGCCGCCGGTTGGGACTGGAAGCGGATTCGGGGCGGGTTCCTCGCGCAGCAGCGCTCCCACATCCAGCAGGTGATGGATGAAACCGGCTGGAAGGTCGTGACCAGGAGGCCGCCAGGCGACGTCGAGTGGCGCGACCTGCGCTTCGCCTGGGGCGCCGTGGGCGCGGTCAAGTCGAACGCGATCCTGCTCGCCCGTGACGAGGCCGCGATCGGGATCGGCGCGGGGCAGACGTCGCGCGTGGACGCATCGTTCCTGGCGATCCACAAGGCGCGCCAGCAGGGTCACGATCCCAAGGGCGCCGTGTTAGCTTCCGACGCGTTCTTTCCCTTCGCGGACGGGGTAGAAGAAGCCGCGCGGGCGGGCGTGCGCGCGATCATCCAGCCGGGCGGCTCGGTGAAGGACGCCGAGGTCGTGGCGGCGGCCGATGAGGCGGACTTGGCGATGGTGTTCACCGGCATTCGACAGTTCAGGCACTGACCTATGACGACCATGACCGAGCCTCAGCGGCTCTCCCAGCCTTCGTACGCCGCGGTGACACCCGAGGGTCCGCCGTATCTCTGGGCGGGCCTCGTGGCCCTGGGCGCCCTGGTGCTGTACGTGTTGACGCTCGCACCCACCACGCAGTTCTGGGACACCTCGGAATACATCGCCGCCGCCTACGTGCTCGGGATCCCGCATCCGCCCGGCAATCCGCTGTTCGTGCTGATCGCCCACACGTGGGGCCTGTTGCCGCTCGCGGCAGGGTACGCCATGCGGATCAACTTGCTGGCGGCCGTCACGAGCGCGATCGCGGCCGGGTGCTGGTTCCTGGTGAGCGAGCGCTGGATGCGGGCGTGGGTGCCCGCGCGGCTGCCGCGCCGCCTCGCCGCCGTAGCGGGGGCCCTCGCCGCGGCCACGGCGTTCACCGTGTGGAACCAGTCGGTGGTGAACGAGAAGGTCTACACGCTGTCGCTGCTCTCGATCGCCCTGGTGCTGTGGCTCATCGTGCGCTGGGACGATCAGCCCGCCGGCGAAGGGCACGACCATCATCTCCTGATGATCGTGTTCCTGCTCGCCCTGACGTCCACCAACCATATGATGGGCGTGCTGGTGGGGCCGGTGGTCCTGGTGCTGCTGTACCCGCTCCTCAAGGACCAGCGGCCGGCGGACGACGCCGCGCGCCGGGTCGAGTGGTCGCAGTGGTTCGTGTTCTGCAGCGTCTACGCGCTGATCGTGGCGAGCGGGCTCGAGAATTCGGGCCCGTTGAAGCTCGCCGCCGTGCTGTTCCTCGGCGCGCTGGCGTACGCGTTCATCCAGGCGCGCAACTGGGAGTTCGCGGTCGCGGTGCTGCTGGTCGCGATCGTGGGCGTGTCGGTCTACCTCTTCCTCCCGCTCCGCGCGGCGCACTTCCCACCCATCAACGAAGGCGAGCCGACGACGGCGAAGGCGCTGTGGGACGTGCTCACTCGCCAGCAGTACGGCAAGCCGCCCGTGTGGGAGCGGCAGGCGACGTTGTGGGCCCAGCTCGGGATGTGGTTCCAGTATTTCAGTTGGCAATGGGGACGTGATTTTCCCCGCAACATTCAGTACGGCCTGGCGGTGCTGTTCGGGGCGGTCGGCCTGCTTGGCGCGGTGCGCCATTGGCTGGCGGACCGCCGCCGCGCGATCGCGATGACCGTACTCATGGCCACGTTCACGCTGCTCCTGATCTTTTACTTGAACTTCAAGTACGGCTACTCGTGGGACGCCGACAAGCAGCTCGCGCGAGAGGTGCGCGAGCGCGACTACTTCTTCATCGCGTCGTTCGCGCTGTGGGGTGTGTGGGTCGGGATGGGGCTCGCGACCCTCATGGAGTGGATCAGCGAGGGCCTCGAGCTCCGCGTGCCCGACGGCGCCCGCCGTTGGATGCTCGCGACGCCGGTGCTCGCACTCGCGCTCATCCCGCTGTGGGGGAATCATCTCACCGCCTCGCGCAAGGGTGAGACCCTGGCGCGCGATTTCGCGTACGACCTGCTGCAGTCGGTCGAGCCCTACGGCGTGCTCGTGACGGCGGGCGACAACGACACCTTCCCCCTGTGGTACGCCCAGGAGGTCGAGCACGTTCGCCAGGACGTGACCGTCGTGAACCTGTCGCTCGCGAACACCGACTGGTATGTGCGCCAGCTGCAGCGCCGGCCGCTTGCGAACTTCGATTCCACGACGGCGCCCGCGATCTACCGGGGCCGTGCCTGGCCCAAGCCCACGGGCAAGCTGCTCAGCTTCTCAGACACTTACGTGCAGGACTCGCTGCAGCCTGTGTATTGGCTCGGCGAGCACAAGACGTACGCGAACCTGGGCGGGGTCACGGTCACGCTCGATCCCCAGCAGCTCGGCCGCCAGTATCTCGAGCGCGCGGACGTGATCGTGCTTCAGGCGATCAAGGACCAGATGGGCAAGCGGCCGATCTACTACTCGCGCACGGTGGGCCCGTACGCCGACCAGTTCGGCCTCACCGGGTACCTCGAAGGGCACGGCTTCGCGCGCAAGCTGCACTCGCAGCCGCTCGCCGAGCGGGACAGCATCAAGCTGATGTCCGTGTTCGGTTTCGTGAACCTGCCGCGCACGGAGGCGCTCGCCTTCGGCGTGTATCACGCGGACGCCGCGGCGCGCCATCGCCCGCGCGGCTGGGTGGACCGGCCGTCGGAAGGGATCCTCGCGACGTACGGGCTGTTGTATCAGTCTTTGGCGCAGGCGCTGCGGTCCACCAACCCGGAGGTCGCGAACCGGGCCCTGCTGCTCGCCGACTCGGTGTTCAAGAACACCAGCTACGGGTACATCCCCCCGACCGAGCGTTGACCGGCGCGCGGGCGCGCGGCTAGGTTGCCTCCAGTTCGGGAGGGCTAGACCTAACTGGTAAGGCGGCGGTCTTGAAAGACAACGGCCCCAAGCGGGGCCGTTGCTTTTATAGCTAACTGTGACGCCGTAGGACCGCGCCTGACGCGTGCCGCAGCGCGCCGCCGGCAAAGTTACGACAAAGTTTTATCCGCCAAGGTCGGCCGGGATTATGACGGGATACTCGCGCGAGCTGCCGCGCTTGCGCCGCACCAGGTCCAGGAACGCCTTCGGGTCTGGCTTCCGCAAGGTGCCCTTCTCAAACAACGCGATAACCGTTCCCGCCAAGCGATAGCCGCCACAATGCAGACACTTGAACACCGTGCTGTCACCGATGCTGTAGCCGCCGTCAGAGGCTGCGCCACATACCGGACATGGTACCTTGTCGGCCATTGGGCTACCTCCCTTTGTTATGCCCCTCAATCCTTCCTTCACTATTATCGGCCACTATTATCGGCGCTCGCGCTGAAACTGCGCGCCAAAACGCGACGACGCAACGGAGACAGAATGACCGAGCCAACCTTTAGCCTCGTGCTCACCGCCGCGCAGGCGCACCAACTGTTCCGGCTCGTGGGCATTGGCGAGCTGGCCCTGACCGAGCACTACCGCAACGGCTGGCTGCCCACGGGACACGGCGACGCTCCGCTCACGCAGCGGTGGATCAGTGCGATGAAGGACGCGCCGTCCTTGGAGCGACCGTTGGGCCAGTTGCGCGAATGGCTCCGACAGCAAGAGAAGGCGAAGCCGTGACACAGCGCGGGCCGACCTGCGTTTGCGCAACCGCGACGAGCCGGGACTTGGTGCTGACGTGCGCCCTCTACGCCGGGGATGCCGTGTTGTTGGCCGTGAATTTTGAACCCGGCCAGCGCGGCGGTGTCGGGCGCCGCGTATCGGAGGGTGAGATTATGCGACTGTGCGGCTGGCGCACGCACGCGATGTTTGACAGGTACAACGTGATTGATGAAGCGGACCTTGCGGCCGCCGTCGGTCGGCGCTTTGCCGCGCCGAACGGCAAAGGAGCGACAAAATCGGGCCTTCTGACGGTACCACTGAGCCGCTAAGTTCAAGCGCAGTAACACGGGAGGGCTAGACCTAACTGGTAAGGCGGCGGTCTTGAAAACCGCTGGGCGCAAGCCCGTACAGGTTCGAGTCCTGTGCCCTCCGCTTTCTACCGCAACAACTTGCCGCGTCGCGGCCATTGGGGTCAGGCGCCTCCACTCGCCGCCGTCGAGCCGAGGATCGCGTCAAAGCCCGTGCGATCACCCTTCCGGCATGGTGGACAAGCATCATGTGCGCCCGCCGCGACCGGACGAGCCGCGCGCTCATGATTCCGCACGCGCGCGCGTTGCTATTCCGGCGCTGTGTGCGGGGCTAGAGTTACGTGACGGGCTTCGGTGTCTCGTGAGGCGCTGGGTTTGTACTGCCGAGCGTGTGCCGCAAGCCGATCCGGCCGACGCAGTCACTACGGCAAAAATGTCGAGTGGATGGAAAGGGTCAGCGACGAGCAATGCCGCCGATGATCCTCAGTCATCCGAATGATCACGATAACCGCCCTTTTTCATCCAACTCGGCACTGGCGGCGTCGGCACGCGCGCCGGCTTGGGAGCGACTCGCTGGGGCGGAGTCGACGCCGGAATCGAGCTAGGGAACTTGTAGCTCGCCGGATTTTGGAGAACGCTATCGAGATTGCTGACCTTCATCGGATGCTGCTGCGCCATGGCCGCCACGACAGCGGCGAGCTGATCGATTTCCCCCGATCCGATACGGCGTAATTGTTGCCAAATTGCCGATCGACCCAACTGCTGGAAATCTTCGCGCACGAAGATCAGATTGTCGCCGGTATGAAAACGTTCCCACAGGGTGACATCCCTCTCCAGCGCCGCCAGCGATAGATAAATGACGAGAGCTGAAAAACGATCAATCTCTTGGCCGTAGTCTTGCTCGCTCCGTTCGGGATGTTGGTAGGCACGGTGGCCGATTTCCGTGGCGTGGCGGCCCCGTAAGGCCGGCACCCACATGCCGTCGTAGTCCACCAACTGGATCGATCCGCCGCGCACCAGGATATTACCGTGCTGTAAATCGCCGTGCGCCACCTGGGCGGCTTCGAGGTGGCGAACAAGTGTGACCCATTTTACCCGCAATGCCGCCAGTGCGGCCGGATAGCCTAGATGCTTCTCAATGTGACTGTGCAGAAGGTCGCCCTTGGCCCATTGCATTTTGACGATAGGGAACCAGTTGGAGCGAATTTGAATGCCCTGCTTGAGAAACTGAAAATTGACATCATAGGGCAGGCGCACCTTGCGAAGATGTTTGGAGATCGCCTCATAACGTTCGGCATGGTCGCTGATCGGGCGCAGGAAGCAGCGAATTGCCCAGGTCTTCTTGAATGTCAAAAGTCCGCCCGGTTCGTTGGCCTTGTAGACCACGGCGTTGCCGCCGGTGGCCGGCTTGGGCATACCGAACCGATCGAGCTCGAGGGTGACCGCTTTCAATCCTGGGTCGGCAAAAGCCTTTGGCGGGTGCTGAACCGCCTCATGGTATTCAGTCAGGTCTGGCCATGCACGCATCGCTACCTCTCCTTCGCTTCAACCCGTGAATCGTGATGAATGACACGGACAAGGGTGAAGTCGTCGTTGCGCAATCCATTTTTGCGGCCGTAGGCGACGATCGCGGCAAAGCTCTCAGGCGTGCCGAGCTTCCGGTAAAGCCAATTCCATAATGGTCGCCCCTCTTCATGCCGTTTAAGCAGCCAGGCGGCCATCGCATCCGTGGCGAGCAGCAGCATGTCTCCATCGCGCAGGCTGCCCTTGCTGATTTGTATCCGTTCGTTCAGTGATTCCCCATTCGACCTGGAGCCGATCAGATAAGGGCTCATCGTGAATTGCGAAGATTTCTGTAAGGGAAACGTTTCGACCACCCGCATCCTTTTCCCGACGTTATCGAGCTGCATAAGACAACAGTCGCCCATGGCCAGCGCCGTCCAACGGTTCGTGTGAGCGTCAATCTGGACACCGAGGAAAGCCGCAAAGGCCCCCTGCTCGGCCTTTTCGCTAGCGAACCAGGGGAGAGGTCGGCCCGCTAATCTTCGCCGCCAGAGGCGGCGCGCCGGGTTCAACCGCGCAAAAAACTCTGCCCCGGTGACCTCACTTCGCACATAGCTTTCGGCCAACAGCACGGCCCATAGCTTGGCAAAACTGCTTTCGGTGGCGCCGTCAGCCACCGCCACGCGGATGCCGACCGGGGGACGAGTTTGCCGATGCGCCCAGGCATCCTCGTACTCCTCAAGGCTGTTGCCCAGCTTTGGGCAGCAGAAGACCTTGATGTCGCACTCGTTGGCCGCGTGGCGTGCTTCACCGCCGGAGGTGCCCATTGCAGTGGTACTCAGCGCAGATGCACATTCGCCGGTCGCGTGCCGATATCGAGAAAATGGATTACGTGCAACGGTTGCGCGTTAAAGATGAATCCTCGAGAGTTTTCCTCGGCCGGCATACCCAGCTCTGTCGCGCGTGCAACCATGAATGGTGTGAGCGTCGATGAGGCTTCAAAGAGCTGTTTGGCATGTTGATCCGGCAGTTTGTTGCCGTTGCCCGGTAATTCGATCGATGGTCCGGCCGTCGACGAAAGATGGATGTTGAAGAGCAACACCGAACCGTCTTCGCCACTGACCGCCGTTAATTTACGCGCCTCGGCAACGAGATCTCCATCCGTTGCCTCGCCGTCGGTGATGTTGATAACGATCGGCGGAAAGCCGTTCGGATGCTCCTGACACCACGTCTGGGTAATCTGGGTTGCCTCCTTGAGCGCGGCGCACATCGGAGTGCCCCCCTTCGAGTATGGATCGAACCAGACTGGAAATTTGACGGTTTGGTCCATGACTCCGCCGGCGCCATCGTCCGATTTCTTTACCCTGTCTTCGATGCGCAACGGCTTATTGGCCAATTCACTGATCGGTACCAGAGAGCGCCCGCTCAGTTCACCGCCGAGCGCTGGTTTACAGCTCGCTTCGCTGTAGCCCAGCACACCGACATGAAAGTAGTCGTACATAGAGTCCGACTTGGAGCAACGGATGCACAGGTTATGAATGAGCTTGTTGAGTATCGTCGCGAGCTCTTCGGCCTTCTGTCTGCCAGCCTCTCCGCCGCCAAAAGGGTCTTCCATCGACTCTGACTGGTCCACCAAAAACAAGAAACAACCCGGGTTCTTACGACTGATTTCGGCCTGGTATGCCATGGTTTTCCTCCACTCTTTGTTGGCATCACGAGAACTACGACTCTCACATGCCAGAGGTCACAGGTTGGAGTCCTGTCGCGACCATTCCCAGAATGCAGCAACGCCCGTCCCTTTTGCGACATTCGCAGGACGAATTGAACACGGCACGCTCACTGGTTGATAGCACCCACAGGGCGAACGCGTCGTGATCCCGATCACCGCGTAACGGATTTACGTCGAGGCGTAGCGGAATCGCCCTCGGCCGACAACGCGCGGGGCTGCGATGGCCTAACGATCGCAACAGATTAGCGGTCTACGTTTAGCGGCAAGAAGAACGACGACGGATTCGGTGAAGGGAGCAGCCCTTCACCGTACTTGCGCCGGCCAGCCCTTCGCCCGCAGCTTAGGCGCGATCCGCAAGGCGCCCCCGAGCCATCCATGACAAGAAACTACGCCGCGAAGATCTCGACCCTCGCCCTGATTATCGCTTTCGCCAACTGCGAGCGCGGGGGCGAATCTGTTAGACACCAATCGGACAGCGCGTTCGCGGCCCTGCAGGCACGCGGTCAAACCGTCATGGGCGTGGATCAATACGCATCGGCGCATGTTTTTGAGGACCTTGGGGATGGTGGCCGCATCGTCCTTGACGCTGACAATCTCTCTGACACCGCCGGGATCGTCGCGATCCGACACCACATGCGCGACATCGCGACGGCGTTTCGAGCCGGAGACTTTGCCAGACCGTTCCAGGTGCATGCCCGCGTAGTCCCAGGTACCTCGGTCATGGCGGCTCGCGGCAGCAAGATCACCTATGAGGCTACCGATCGTCCACGCGGCGCCGAGGTTCGCATGTGGACCACAGACTCGGCAGCCGTCGCGGCCATCCACGCGTTCCTGGCCTTCCAACGCACCGAGCATCACGCCGCTCACCATGAGGTCATGCCCAATGGGGCTCACTGAGCGGACGTCTGTGGCTGGCCCCTTGGCGGCTCGTGCATCCTTCTGACGCCAGCCGCCGAGCGGCCGATACGCTCGCTGGTACGTTTCGGAGTTGATTGCGAGCCTTCGTCCCCTCGTCCGCGCTCGAGGGAACAATCCATCCATGAAGCTGCCGGGCGGGTCGCGCTGCGCCCCGCCACAGGCCGCCCTGTCGCATCCCCGCCCCCTCGTGCCGCAAAAACGCCCTAGCGGACGGGCGGCATTCGGCGGAGAATTGTTGCATGCGCGAACGCGCCCTCGTACTCGCTCTCCTCGTCTGCACCGCCGCACCCGCGGCCACGCAGGAGTCGGTCGACACCGCGCTGACCATCCAAGGGTTCCTCCAGCGGGACAACGAGTTCGGCGTGTGGACGATCGTGGTCCCGCTGCCGCTCCGTGTGCTCGGTACGCGGACGTACGTGGTGCCGGTGGTCGGTAAACCGGAGCGCTGGGGTCGCTACCTCAATCGGTACATCGAGGCCAGTGGGCGGGTCACGCGTCTCCCGGAACGCGGCGATCCCAGCATCGGCATGGAGGTGGAAAACGCCAAGGAGCTCGACCCACCGGGAACGGCCCGGGGGACCGTGGACAGGGGCGTGACCCTCCACGCCGACGTTACGCTCTCCGTGATCCCCAATCGCTTCAGCTGGAAGGACGACGCCGGCAGCCCGACGGGCGTGAATCCGATGCTCGTGTACACCATCCTCAACCGGCGCGCCGCGCCGATCTTCTTCATCCTCCAGAACAACCGATTCCTGTGCATCGCCGTTAAGTCGCACGAAGGGGTCACGGTGTGGGACACCACGACGATCGTGCCGAGCCCGGACGCCCGACGCTTCACCATGCAGCGCGGCGGGCGGTTCCGGGACGCCATCCACTTCCCCGAGGAAGCCGCGGCCCGGCCGGGACACTATTACGCGCACGTGGGGATCTGCGACGTGGACGACTACGACATCACGGCGGAGTTCGACGTGCGGTAGCGTCTTGACGTCTGCTTGAAAGCGGCGCGCGAATATCGGGTCATGCATCCCCCCGCGACCTCCGCCGCGCTGCTCTTCGCGTACGCGTTCCTGTCCAACATCGCCCTCGCCTTTGTGCCGCACGAGCCCGCCATCATCTGGTATGGGCCGCGGCTCGGCGTCTGGACCACGACCCTCGTCGCGACGGCGGGCACGATGCTCGCCGCCGTCGCGGACCACCGAATGTTCGTACCCCTGATCGCGCGGATGGCGCGCGATCAGTGGAGAGGGGGCCAGGGGGTGAGGACGTGGCCCGAGCGGTTGTTCCGTCGCTTCCCCTTTGTAACGATCGCGCTGTCGGGTCTGACACCGCTGCCGTTCTTCCCCTTCAAAGCCCTGGCGTTCGCGACCGGTTGCCCGGCCGGCAAATACACCGCCGCCGTGGCGGCGCGCTGCCTACCGCGCTATGCCCTGCTCGCATGGCTCGGTGCCGCCGTGCAAGTCCCGGTGTGGATCATGGTCGCCCTGTTCGCGCTCTTGATGATCCCCTCGCTCCGGATGGTCTGGTGGCGGCGCGCCGCGAGCTGACGTTCCTGCTCGCCGAGCCCGAGCGGTGGCTGCTCCGCGCCATCGCGGCCCGGTTGCCGCCGTGGATGACCTCCGACGGCCTGACCGTCCTCGGGATGGTGGGCGCGCTCGGCACGGGAGTGGCGTACGCGCTTTCCACCCTGAGCGCGGCGTGGCTGTGGGCGGCGAGCGCCTTGCTGGTGGTGAATTGGTTCGGCGACAGTCTGGACGGAACGCTCGCGCGCGTGCGCCGTGCGGAGCGGCCGCGCTACGGCTACTACCTGGACCATGTCGTCGATGCGTTCTCGACGGCGGCGATCGGCGCGGGGATCGGCCTGTCTCCCTATGTGGATCTGGGCGTGGCGCTGGCGGGCGTGCTCGCCTACCTCATCCTGTCGATCAACATCTATCTCGAGTCCCAGGCCTTCGGCGTGTTCCGGCTGGGGTACAGCCGGATCGGCCCGACCGAAGCTCGGATCGTCCTCGTCGCTGCCAACATCGCGCTGGCTCTGAGCGGGCCAGGCGCGGCCGTCGCGCCGATCGCCACCGGCGCGGCGGTCGCGCTCGTCGTCGGGATGTTCGTGATGGTGGCGGTGCGGATCGGTCGCAACCTCTCCGCGCTCAGTCGACTCGAGCCGCCCCCGCCCCCCTTATCGCCCTACCGCCGTACCGCGTTCACCGCGGCCAGCGCGTCCACGTACCCCGCTCCCACTTCCCATAGAGCAAACCCCGGGAGCGGGCGCGCCGTCTGCGTCAGGACCGACGCGATCTGATTGGGCGTCAGGCGCCCCCCTGCCGCTTCCTGCATCAGCGCCACCACGCCGACGACGTGGGGGGTCGCCATCGAGGTGCCGGACGCGCAGGTGTAATACTGCTCGTTCGCCAAGCTGATGGCGCAGCTGCTCGTCAGATCGAAGTCGTGGTTCGCGTCGCTGGCGTTGAGCACCGTGCCGGTCGAGGCGCGGGTGGACACGATGTGCACGCCCGGCGCGGTGACGTCGGGATGGTACATCGGATCACCGGGGATGCCCCGCGACGAGAAGTCGGCCAGCACCGCGGCCCGATTCTGTCCCGTCTGATCGGCGCAGTGGATTGCGGAGTTGGTCGGATCGGGCAGATTCTTGCAGCCCGCCGCCACGCCGATCACCCAGGGCGCCACGCTGTACGGATTGAGCGTGTTCTGATCGGGGCCGTCGTTCCCCGCGGCGAACACGACCGTGATGCCCTTGCTGGCCACTTTCTTCGTCGCCTTGTTGATCGGATCCTTCGGATCGAACGGACCGCTCGTTCCCCAGGAGTTGTTCACAACCTTGATGTTGTAGGCCTGCTGGTGATCGAGGATGTAGTCGAAGCCCGCCAGGGCCCAGAAGATGAACAGGATGTCGCCCGTCCCGATGCCGATGAGCTTCGCCCCCGGCGCGACCCCCGTGTAATAGCCCCCGGACGCCGTGCCCAGGCCCGCCGCGATGCCGGCGACGTGGGTGCCGTGGCCGACCGAAGTCTCGCTGTTGGGCAGATTCTCGACGAACAGGTTCGCTGCCTTCGCGGTCTTGTTGATCGAGCCCTTGAACGTGAACAGATCGGTGAGGTTCGCGATCACCTTGATGTTCTGGACCGTCTTGTCGGGATAGTGCAGGTCGGGGTTGTACAACCCGTCGATCCCCGAGTCGAGGATGGCGATCCCGACGCCTTTTCCGGTGATGCCCGATGCGTGGACCGCATCGGCTCGGATGGTCGGGACGCTCTCGTGCAGCATCGAGTACCTGAGCTGCTTGTTCGCGTACACGCCCTGCACGCCCGGCAGCGCGCTGATCGCCGTGATCTCGGCCGGCGTGGCGAAGGCGGCCACGAGGTCCAGGTTGTTGAACTGGATCACGCCGGAGCCGACGTTCATGATGGCCGCGCTCATCGCATCCGACGTGGTCGCCGTTTCGTCGTAGTTGACGATCACCACCAGCCTGTCGCTCGGCGTGACGGTCGCGAGCGCCGCCGTGAGCGCGGGATCGACGGTGCGGCTCGGTGCCGCGGGTTCGCGCTGCGAGTCGCACGCCGCGCCGGCGAGCAGCGCGGCGGCAAGTAGCCAACGTTTCATGGAATCCCCCTCTGTGATGGACCCCCACCGGAAAGTGCTGCAGCCGGTTGTGGCGGGGCCGCAAGAGAGGTGCCGCGCGCTGCTATGCTTTAGCGACGGGCCGCGTGTGGCGGAGACGCAACTATGCCGTGTAGCGGGTGCGCCCGCATCGGCGCTTCTGGTTGGCCCAGCGAAGCGACGAAGGCGCCATACACGGCCTTCGACCAAAACCCACGGCAGCTCTCGATCTGCTTGAGCGCCGCCCCACGGGAGAAGGCCGGCCGGTAGGGACGCGCGGTGGTGAGCGCGTCGTAGACGTCCGCGATCCCCACGACTTGCGCGGAAAGTGGGATCTCGTCTCCCCGCAGGCGATCCGGGTATCCCGTGCCATCATAGCGCTCGTGGTGCCAGCGGATGATGGGCTTCAAGTCCCAGGGGAACTCGACGCTCGCGAGGAGCTCGATCCCCCAGATCGGATGCATCTGCACCACCTCGAGCTCGTCGCGTGTCAGCGGGCCGGGCTTGCTCAGGATCTCGTGCGGCACGCGCACTTTTCCCAGGTCGTGGAGGTAGGCGCCGAGCCGGAGCGTCGTCTGGGCGTGCTCGTCCATCCCGAGCGCCCGGGCCACGGCCACGCCATGCCGCGCCACGCGCTCGCAGTGGCCGAAGGTGTAGGGGTCGGCGGACTCGATGGACTGGCCCCACTCGCGCACCACCGCGAGGTAGGTGGCCTCGAGCTCGGCCATCTTGCCATCGACATGGACCAGCTCGCGACGCGCGTCGAGCCGCCCGAACAGGCGATGCGCGGCGTTGAGCAGGCTCAGCGCCTCCTGGTTGCGCCCCATCGCCTGGTGGAGCAGGGCCAGCTCGCGCGAGGCCTCCGCCTCGTTCAATGCCGCGCCCGCACTCACCGCCAGCTCGATCGCTGACCGCAGCCGCGCCTCGGCGAGCACGGGCCGGCCGGTCTCGCGGAACACCATGCCGAGAACGCGATACGCGTTGGCCTTGTCGCTGAGCGCGTCGAGCCGATCGAACGTGACGAGCGCGGCCTCCGCGTTGCGCCGCGCGTCCTCATAGCGCCCCCGCACGAGATGCACGTCGGCGTGGTTGACCAGGCACAGGCCCTGGAGGTGCACGTCGCCCGCGCGCTCGGCGATCTCGTAGCTCTGCAGGAAGTAGCGCTCCGCTTCGTCGAATTGCTGCAGGTCCGCGCTCGCCATGCCGAGGTTGTGATAGGCGATCGCGCAGCCATGCTCGTCGTTGGACGCGCGATACGCCTCGAGGGACCGCCCGTAGCGCGCCACCGCTTCGTCGAAGTCGCCTTGGATGTTCGCGAGGATGCCGAGGTTCTGCTCCACCCGTGCGCGCAGCTCGCGACTCTGCCCACCCAGCTCCAGGGCGCGGAGGAAATTCTCGCGGGCATCGGCGACGGCGTCCGTCTCCAGGTCGATCCCGCCGAGCGTGTTGAGCGCTTCGCCCGCGAGCACGGTGTTACCGGCCTGGAGCGCCACCGCGTGGCTGCGGCGGCACAGCCCCCGCGCGTCGGCGGAGTCGCCCCGGCGGTGGCGCACGATGGCGAGGCGCCGCAGCGCCTCGGCCAACGCCGCATCCTCTCCCGCGGGCTCCGCCGCGGCGATCGCCGCCTCGTACGACGCGATCGCCTCGGGAATCCGAGCCGCCCGCTCTCGGGCGCGACCTTCGTGGAGCAGGTCCGCCGCGGTCACCAGGCGACCGCGTAGTTGGAGAAGTGATCGATCCGCCCGGTGACCTTCGTACCGAGCACGTTGTCGATCGACAGGAGGTACGAAAGGATGTTGAGCGCGTCGCCGACGTACGCGATCCGCTTCGGCAGCAACCGGCCGAGCAGGTTGCAGTTCGCGTAGCTCATCGTGAGATACGCCGACCGTTGGAACCTCAGCCCTTCCGGCTGGAACCGGACGGCGTTGACGCCGCGGCCCGTCACCAGCGCACCCGTGATCACCACCGGGGAGAGCAGCGCCCCGGCGGGGACCGTCAGGGTGTGCGGACCGACGCGAATCGTGCCGCCCCCAGACCCGATCGTCTGGGTCGCCGACGCGTACGAGAGGCTGGAGCATTGCAGGAGCCCCGTGGCCCCGAGCAGGTCTCCGATGAGCGACGCCTCAGGGGCCTGCGGAGCCGCGTTTGGAGCGCTGATGAGGGCGCGGTCGCTGCACCCGCCCACGATCAGCGCGACCACCAGCAAACGAAGGGCCTTCATGATCTCACCTTTCTTCATGGCTTCTCTTACTCCTGTGGGGCACGGTCGCCCGAACGTCCTCGTTGTACGTCATCACGCAGTCCTGCATGCGATCCCGTCATGCGTTCGCTCTCCTGCTTTGCAACCAGGAGGTCCGGGATCGCCAGCAACACGTCCAGCTTCTGGATTTCCACCTTCGCCCCCAGCCGGTCGAACGTGGCACGGGCCGTCTGCGCCATCGGTTTCGCCGCAGCGACGTCTCCCAGGAGCGCCAGCAGGTGGGCGAGATCGCGCTGGGCACCGGCGACGAGCAGGGGCCGCTCCTGCGCCGTCGCGCGGGCGATCACCCCGCGGAGCATGTCCTCGGCCTCTCGCGTCTTCCCCGCGGTGCCTAGCGCCACGGCGAGGATTCGCAGGTCCTCGGTCTCGAGGACAGCGTCCTTCAGCTCGCGGTGCACCGCCAGCGCCCGCTCCGCGTCGCGGATCGCGAGCTCGGGCTCACCCCGAATGACCCGGATCTCAGCCCGTCCCGCGAGCGCCTGAGCCTCGAGCGTCCGGTCGCCCAGCCGCTCGGCCTTCCCCAGCGCCGCGTCGGCGGCCCGCATCGCGCGGTCCAGCTGCCCCTGCTCGCGGTACGTGATCCCGAGGTTGTGCTGCGACTCGATGATGCCGCGGTCGTGGTGGGCCTTCTGGTACGCGGCGATCGCGCGGGTGTACGCTCCGACGGCCCGGGTGTAGTCCCCCTGCATGTTGGCGATGATGCCGAGGTTGTTGGCGCATCGGCCCACGCCGGCCATGTCATGATCCTGCATCGCCTTTTCCTGCGCCCGCGTGAAGAAGTAGGTAGCCTCGCTGATGCCGCCCCGCTCCAGCGCGATGGCGCCGGAGACGTTGAGCGCCCGCGCTTCCAGCTTCCGATCCCCCAGCATGCGCGCCCGCAACTGCGCGACCATGGCCCACTGCTGGCCCAGGTCCAGCCGGCCCAGTCGACTGTGTGCGAGGCCACACAGTAGGGTCAGCATGGGGGACTGCTCGAGCTCGTCCGGCGAGCGCTTACTCAGGTAGCTGAGTAGCTCGGCATAGCGCCCGGCATCGGCCAACTCCTGCGCCGCATGGAGCGGCGCCAGCGACCCGCGCAGCTCGGCCGCGAAAGCCTCATCCCAGCCCTGACCGGCCAGATCGCGGATTTCGCCCTCGGCGCCGAGGCGCGCGAACATGGCCCGCGCCGTGCGCGCCACCGCATGGGCTTCGGTGTCCCGCCCGGTGCGGCGCAGGACCCCGCTCAAGTCCCGGGTCGCCTGCGCCAAAAGCTGCGGCCGCCCGTGCGGCTCGGCCCGCGCGATCACCTCGCGCAGGGCTCGCTCCGCGGCCGCCGGCTGGCCCTCGGCCACCAACAGCGACGCCGCGACCCGCAGGTCCTCGGCCTCTCCGACCGTATCGCGCAGCCCGCGGCGGATCTCCCCAACGCGGTCCAGCTCACCCCGCGCCAGCTCCGGCTCGCCGCGGACCAAGCGGATCTCCGCGTGCCCCCGGAGCGCCATCGCCAGGAGCGTGCGATCTCCAGCCGCTTCGGCTTCGGCGACGGCCCGGTCGGCCGTGGCCAGCGCGCGGTCGAGCGCGCCCTGCTGCCGATACGCGATCGCCAAGTTGTGGTAGCACTCGGCGACGCCCTGGCGCAAACCAGCGCGGTCGAAGGCGGCAGCCGCGATCTCCCAGGACCCGATCGCCTCCGCGTGCCGTCCCCGCAGGTTGCTGATGATCCCGAGATTGTTGGAGGAACGGGCCGTCGTGGCAGGATCGCCGTCACGGCTGGCGGCCATGAGGGCCTGCGTGAAGTACTCCGCTGCCTCGTCGATCCGCCCGCTCACCAGGGCGATGGCGCCCCGCGCATTGAGGGCGTGACGCTCGACCGTCTGCTCGTCAAGCTTGCGCGCCTGGTCGAGCGCCAGGTCGAGCCACCGCTGTCCCTCATCGTGGCGCCCGAGCCGCGCGTACGCGGTGCCGTACAGCAGCGCGAGGCTCGGCGAATCCGCCAGCTCACTTCCCGGTCGCCCGCCGAGGTACTCGACGACCTCGGCGTGGTGTCCGGCGGCGGCGAGCTGCCGGGCCTTGTCGATTACGATTGACGACGCGTGCATGCTGCTTGTCCCCCGCCGACTACCAGGAAACCGCGTACTCGCAGAAGTGGGGCAACGCACTGGTGAACGACTTGTCCGAGAGCAATTGCACTGCAGGGATTCTCTCCCACGCACCCTCAGTGCCCTCGCGATACCACAGCCCCAGCAGCCGGCCTTCGATGTAGGAGTCGGCGTCGTCCAGCACACCGTCGCCGTTCAGGTCGCCATCGGCGCCGCCATAGGAGATCTCCAGCTGGCCGGGCTCGCCGAACAGCAATCCTGTCGGCTCGAGCGACACTTTGATGTTCTCTGGGTCGATCGTCACCGTGATCAGCACAGAGTCGCCGGGCGCGAGGTCGCCGACCCCAGGTACATATGCCGGATCAGTGGTGGTGAGCCGCAAGAACGGCGAGCTGGTGTCCCCGGTGGAGCTCAGGTAGTTGATCTGCAGAGACCGCGGCTCGCCGCGGACCGCCCAGAACGACGCCGTATACCGATCGAGACTGACCCCACCCGCGGGAGCGGCGAGGCGAGCGCGATCACCGACCCCGCCCGACAGCGCGCCGATCGAGGTGAACTGCGGCGCGGCGCCCCCGGCCCACCGCAGGAAGTGCGGCGCTGGGGCGGTCGGCTGCTGCACCGCCGTGGGATGCGGTCCGTCGGCGCATCGGGTGGCCAACAGCGCGAGCGCCAGCGGGATCAGTGAACGGCGAAGGGACATACGATTCTCCGAGGCCATTGTGAGTCCTACCAGGCGACCGCGTAGTTCGAGAAATGCGGCAACAGCCCGACGACGAATTGTGTCCCTTGACTCCAGGGGTTCTTCTTGGATTTGACGAAGGTCTGCAGGTACCCGAGGACGCGCAGCGAGTCGCTGACCTGAGCGATCCGGAGCGTGTCACTCGTCGGCACCCCGCAGTCCTTGTAATTCGTGTAGAGCAGTGCGGACCAACCGTCCACGGTCGTCTGGAAGACGAGGCCGTCGGGCCGGAACCGAACCCACCTCACGGCGCCCGCTGGCGCCACGATGGTGATCCTCACTGTGTCGCGCAACGCCAGCGAATCGACGAACACGTAATGGGGGCCTACGGGGAATGCCCCTCCCTGTCGGCCGATGAGCTTGGTTACGGAGTCATAGGATTGGGCACACGGGATCAGACCGGACTTCTTGCTTGGCCCGGGTTGGGACCGAGCCGCCAGCGGGGTTGGGATCGGCACGGCGGTGGGCGAGCGATCGCACGCGAACGCGATCGCGCCGACCACCAGCCCGACTCCCACCGGTCGGAGGGATCTCACGGTCTATTCATGGAGTCGGGCGTCTTGACGGCGACGGTCATACCCCGCACTTTTTCTGGCCTGGTTGCGTCCCACCGCACGGTGTTTTAGGGACGCATAACGTCACTAAAATAGAGACGATTTAAGAACTGTCAAGGCCGTAAAAGGAGCCAAGGTAGGGCCGATAGCGGAACGGCTCGCGATCCTCCTGCAGGTTGCTCAGCCCCTGGGAGCGTATCTCGCTGACGTATCGCCAGTTCGCCGCCCACTTGGGTCCGGGTAGCCTAAAGAGTCGGTTGCCCGAGCAGCGCCCGCGCTGTCCGAAACACCGCGTTCCACATCGTCGGGGTCAGCTTGCCCGTGTTGGTGTTCTGGCGGCTCGGGTGATACGACGCGATGACCACGGCGCCGTCGGGCAGCATCGTCTCCGCGCCGTGAGCGAACGGAGGCCGCGCGCGCGGTGGGAGCCGCTCCCACCACCCCGCTGCCTTGAGCCAGCTCTCGTGCGCGATCCGTCCCAGCGTTACCACCACCCGCACCCGCCGGAGCAATCGCAGCTCGGCTGCGAGATACGGCCGGCAACGGTCGAGCTCGACACGGCTGGGCTTGTTGCCGGGCGGCGCGCACCGCGCCGCCGCGGAGATGTAGCAGTCGTTGAGCGTCAGGCCGTCATCGCGGGACAGCGATTGCGGCTGGCTCGCGAACCCGTGCCGATAGAGCGCCTCGTACAACCAGCTGCCGCTCGAGTCTCCCGTGAACATGCGCCCGGTGCGGTTGGCGCCGTGCGCCGCGGGGGCGAGCCCGACGACGAGCAACCGCGCATCCGGATCGCCCAAGCCCGGAACCGGCTTCCCCCAGTACTCCCAGTCGCGAAATTCACGCTTCTTGTCCCGGGCTACACGGCGGCAATAGGCCCGCAACCGCGGACAGCGGGTGCAGCGAACGATGGAGCGGTTGACGTTGGGGATCGTTGACAGAACACCGAGGGTCATTCACCGAATGTAATCCGCGGCTCAAGCCGCGAACTCACTCGCGCGTTGCGTCTAGGGAAACCGGATGGGTATCCCCTGGCGCACACTACTCTGGATCGTGAATGCCTGCACCGCGATCGCGGCGCCGAGCAGCCAGGGGCGCAAGCGCGGCGGGGCCGCCGCGGCCGCGCCGAGCACGCTGAGGCCCGCCAGGGCGGTGTAACTGTTCACCCGGCCGACGCTCGGCCGCTCGCCCAGCAGCGGATTCGATTCGCGGAAGCCAACCCAGCCCTGGCGCGCGAGCTCGCGCGTCTGCGCGGCATCGATCAACAGGGTGACGAGGAATGCACTCGCCAGCGCCGTGTGAGATGGCGTCCACGACACGCGCGCAGGAAGCTGGGTCAGGTGCTCCGTACTCCACGAGGCTCGGGCCGGCATCGCTTCCGCAACGGCGTGCAGGGCTCGACGATCGGCGCTGGGCCGCACGGTGCGCGGGACCCGGGCCGTCAACGATCCCAGAAACGGGTTCGGCGTGAGATAGATGTAGGACGCCGCCCTGAGACTGGGTACCCTGGCGGCCTTTTGTGCGGCCGATGGTGTGAGCCACCCGCCGATTGCCGCCGCTGTAACGAGCACTACCGCGATCCGCCGCATGGCCCACGGCAGGGGCAAGGGCGGTGCCACGTGCAGGCTGAACCGTGCTAAAGCCGCACGGTGACTGGGCTCACAGGCATTTCACGGCGTCACCGCGCGTATCGCGACGACCCGGTTTTTGTGGTCGAACTGTGACATTTTCGCTGCTAAGTTGTGCCGCCGGGCCTTCCCCGCTATCCGTTAGGGCGCCTGCCTCCTCCACAGGGACTTCAAAATGGCACGCCTGTTCTGGATGACGCTCGTGGCCGCCTTCGTGGGCGCCCTGCTGCTCGGAGCGTCGTGGGCCGCCGCCTTTTACACCGTGGGTAACCTGCTCGGCGCTCCGCCGCCCGAGATGGGAACGCAATCCACGACGTTGCTGTGGCAGGGCGCGCCAGAGCTGGCGGGACACCCACGCGTATGGCGCTTCGCATTCGGACCCACCCGCATTCCCGGAGCCCCCACCGTGCGCATCTACATCACGCCGTTCGGCGACTTGGTCAAGACCGAGCCGGCCGACCTGGCCGAGCGCGTGAAGCTCATGGAGCGCGGCTACTGACGTGGGCAGGCAGCGAAAGGGGAGCCATGAAGCGCATCCCGACGTATCTGGCACTGGCCTTGGGACTCGCCTGCGGACTCACGGGCCCCAAGTTGAGCCATTCCGCTAGTCATGCTTTCTGGTCCCCAAAGATATGTGGTTCGCGGTTTCACTTAATCGACCTAGCCTTGAGGTACAGCAGATCCCTCGCCTCGTGCATTCGCACCACATCGGCGGCCAGCGAACTACCCAAACGCTCGGACAGAGTCGGTCGCATGTTCCACGCACCTCCGAAGAAGGCGGCTTGCGCCGCCAGGGCTCCGGATGGGCGCGCCCGCTGTGCAAGAGCAGTGAGCACGCGCAGGTTCGCAAGGCGGGCATCTCCTGCGCTGTCAACCCGCAAGCCTGCGGCCTCGGCCTTCACTTCACCTTCGTTGAGCAAGTAAGCGAGATATGGATCGCCGCCATTCGCCTTAAGGCGTCGGTCTGCAAGCTCATCGAGGGCCGCCACGTACTGCCCTTGTTGCGCGCGATCCCACCAGAGACCCATAACCCGCGCAACTTCACCGAACGACGCGTCCTCTGCAGGTGTGCGCGGTCGTATCGCAAAGGAAAGCGGAGTCATAACAACGACGGGCAGCGAGATCGCGTGAGGATTGAACGTCGCCGTGAGTGTGTATCGCCCCGGCGGAAGGTACTTGTCGAAGATTCGTGGCCCCGGTCGCGGTTCAACACCATAGCGATTCTGCAGCACGAGCAGCAGAAACCGACGTCCCCCCGGAGCCAGCGGATCTCCGCGGGACCTCGGATCAGTGACGTAATCGACCCAGACCGTGACACGGGGTACGACCGCGCCGTCCGACCTGATCAGCCTTACGTCCAACTCCCCAGGCATCAACTCAAACCGGCCTAGCCAAGCCGTATCGGAACCCGTGTTCGTCAACTGAAAGAGAGCGTAGATCGGCTCATTTTCGAAGAACTCGTCTTTGTCGATGTTGGCCGACAGGTAGAGGGGTTGCTGAAGAGCCGGTAGTCCACGGCTCACGGTGAAAACCGTCGCCAGCATCATGAACGTGACGGAGCGAGTGTGTGCTCGAGACGAGTGGTGGGGCACGATGGGCAGATCGCTCAGCATTCGAAGGTCAATCCGTCGTTAGAATTCCGCGTGGCCGGCGTGGATGAGGGCACGATCATGGCGCTGTGCGGGTGGAAAACGCGGGCCATGTTCGACCACTACAACATCGTCAACGACGCCGACCTTGCCGAAGCGGTTGCCAAGCGCTTCAATGGCAAAGTAACGGCAAAGTCGCCACCTTCCACGGTACCCGCCTAGCCGCTAGGTTCTTAGGCCACAATGAGGAGGGGTGGCCGAGTGGCTGAAGGCGGCGGTTTGCTAAACCGTTATAGGGGCTAATACCCCTATCGGGGGTTCGAATCCCCCCCCCTCCGTACCTCACCCCCCATGACAGTTCGCGTCCGCTTCGCCCCGTCCCCGACGGGTTATCTCCACGTCGGAGGCGCCCGTACGGCGCTCTTCAATTGGCTGTACGCCCGCCGCGAGGGCGGCAAGTTCCTGCTGCGCATCGAAGACACCGACAAGGCTCGGTCGACTGACGAGCACACTCAGGTGATCCTCGACGGGCTCACCTGGCTGGGGCTCGACTGGGACGAGGAGCTCGTGTTCCAGGGCGCCCGCGTGAAGCGCCACCAGGAGGTCGCCGACCGCCTCCTCGCCGAAGGCAAGGCGTACATGGACGAGGGCGCGATCCGGTTCCGCGTCCCGCTCGGTGAGATCGCCTGGGAAGACGCGGTGCACGGCCGGATCTCGTTCCAGGGTGCCGACATCAAGGACTTCATCATCCTGCGCTCCGACCGCACGCCGATCTACAACCTCGCGGTGGTCGTGGACGATCTCGACATGCGGATCACCCACGTGCTGCGGGGCGACGACCACATCTCGAACACGCCCAAGCAGATCGCGCTGTACCGCGCGCTCGGCGCGCCGCTGCCGGTGTTCGGCCACGTCCCGATGATCAACGGACCCGACGGCAAGAAGCTCTCGAAGCGCCACGGTGCGACCGCGGTGGGCGACTATCAGCACATGGGCATTCTCCCCGCCGCGATGCGCAACTTCCTGGCCCTGCTCGGCTGGAGTCCCGGGGGCGACCGCGAGATCATGACGCTGGACGAAATGATCCAGTTGTTCTCCTTCGCCGGGATCCAGCAAAAGGCCGCGATCTTCGACATGACGAAGCTCGAGTGGATGAACGGGCAGTATCTCTCCGCCACGCCGGCCGAGGACCTGTTGCCGCTGGTGGCCCCGGAGCTCGAGAAGCTCGGTGTGAAGGGGAACGCGGAGGCCGTGGTCAAAGCGATCGCCGCCGTGAAGACCCGGTCGCGCACCACGCTCGATGTGGCGCGCCAGGTGGCCGCCCGGCTCGACGCCAAACACGTCCGGCTCGATGACAAAGCGAAACAGGAGATCGCAAAGGATCCGGCCGGTTACAAGGCGTCGCTCGAGGCGAGCGTGGCGGCCCTCCGGGACACCGACTGGACGCCGGACCAGCTCGAGCGGCGGCTGCGCGCGCTTGCGGAGCAGCAGGGTGTTGCTGCGGGGAAGATCTTCCAGCCGATCCGCATCGCGCTGACCGGCGGCACGGTATCGGAGCCGGTGAACGAGCTGTTATACGTGGTGGGGAAAGAAGCAGCGCTCGAGCGTTTGAAAACGGCGATTACGGCACCGCGCTGACGGTGTCCGCCTTCGCTTGCGTCGTGTCGCCCCGCGCCCGGCGCTCGGCGTCGCGCTCGGCTTGCTTCCGCGCCCGCAGGTCGCGCACGTACTGCTTGAAGAGCCGCAGCGTCTCGGTGCGCCGGGCCGCCTGCATCAGGTCCTGCCGCATCTCGTCCAGTTGGTGCGCTCGCCTCTGTTCATCGTAATTCCCCTGCGGCAGGCTGATCGGCAGGAGCGCGAGTGCCGCCGTAGGAATCTTGATCCCCGCCACGTGGATGAACTGCGAGTCGATGCCGAACACCTTCCCGGCCACGTCCGTGGTCCAGACGGGGATCCGCCGGGAGCGCTGATCCTGGTCGATGAACACGTTGAGCGAGTCGACCATGGCGCGCAGCCGGCGCACCACCATGGTGTCGCGGCTCTCTTGCGGCTCGTACAGCGCGTCGGCGACTTCGGACGGCAGCGCCGGGCGCGGCAACACCCACAGCCGACCGTCGCCCACCTGGGGCAGGTTCACGATGTGGGGGCCGACGGCGACCGGGCTGGCGGCGAGCGTCGAGTCGGGCTTGCCGACCGGGGCGGGTACGGGTCGGGTCGTATCGGGCGCGGCGCCGCCCGGCAGCGGCCGTCCCAGACCACCGCTTGGACCCTTGCCGCGTCGGCTGCCGCCGAACGGCGGCAACTCGGGCGGCTGCGGCCGGGACGGCGGAATGATCGTGATCAGCCCCTGCGGCCGGTCGATGCGCCAGGACCCGCTGAACGCGAGGATGATGATGGTCACGTGCACGACGGCGCTGACGACCCAGGTGAGCCGCCGAAACTCGAACGAGGGCCTCCGGATCTCAAACAGCGGCGAGCACCTTTCCCAGCCGCTCGGCGGCCTCGACCAGCCGCGGCGTGCCGACCGTGAGCGCGATGCGGAAAAATCCCTCCCCGCCCCCCCCGAACCCGCTTCCGGCGAGCGTCACCACGCCCACCTCGGTGAGCGCACGCCGCGCAAACGCCGCGGAGGCGACACCCTCCGGAAGCGGCACCCACACGTACATCGTGGCCTCGGGCGTCTCGGGCTCGAACCCCTGGGCGCGGAGGACCGGCAGCATGGCATCGCGCCGCTCCCGGAAGCGCGCGACGTAGCCGCGCGCCAGCGCCTCCGCCTGCGGCAGCACCGCGGCCCCCGCGGCCTGCACCGCGAGGAACGCGCCGGTGTCCACATAGTTCTTCACGCGCGCCAGCGCCGCAATGAGCTCCGGCCGCCCCGCGGCCCACGCGAGCCGCCACCCGGTCATGCAGAATGTCTTGGACAGCGAGTGGAACTCGACGGCGATGTCGCGCGCGCCCGGGACCTCGAAGATGCTGGGCGCCACGTGCTCGTCGAATGTGATCTCGCAGTAGGGATTGTCGTATACGATGACGATCCCGTGCTTCCGACAGAACCCCACCGTGCGCTCGAGGTATTCTCGGGGCGCGATCGCGGCGGTGGGATTGTTGGGGTAGTTCAGGTAAGCGAGCTTGGCGCGGCGGAGGACATCGGAGGGGATCTCGTCCAGCTCCAGCAGGAAGCCCGTTCGCGGCGTCAGCGCGTAGCGATAGGGCTCGGCGCCGGCGAGCACGGTCCCGCCCTCGTACACGGCGTAGCCGGGCTCGGGGACGATCGCCACATCCCCCGGGTCGAGCAGGGCCATGGCGAGATGCGCGATGCCCTCCTTCGATCCGATGAGCGGGTGCAGCTCGGTGAACGGATCGAACCGCACGCCGAACCGCCGCTTCATGTACGCCGCGGCAGCCTCCCGGAACGCCGGCAGACCAAGCTGAAACGCGTAGCGGCTCATCGCCGGATCGCGGATGGCGTGCGTCAGCGCTTCCACCGCCACCTCCGGCGGCGCGAAATCGGCGTCCCCCGCCCCGACGTCGATGACGTCGACGCCCTGCTGCACGAGCCGGCGCTTGATCGCCGGGATCTCGGCCATCGGGTAGGTCGGTAGCGCCGCCAAGCGCTTGCTGAACTGAGTCACGCGATGTCCTCTACGTGAATTTACGCTCTTCCTCGGCTGCGCGTTACCGCCCTCTACCGCCCCTTGCCGCCTTCTACCGGCTCGGCGCCAATGCCGTGCCGCGCAAAGAATTCCTCGCAGGCAGCGCGCACATCCGCCCACTGGCCCACGAGCCGCGTCGCCGGGGGCAGCCCTTCGAGGATCATTGCCCCGTAGCGCTTGGTGACCACTCGCCGGTCCAGCAGCACGACCGCCCCCACGTCCCCGCGGCTGCGGATCAGGCGCCCGAATCCCTGCTTCAGCTTCAGGGCGGCGTTGGGGACGAGGTAGTGCGCGAACCCGTTCAGACCCCGTGCCTCGAGACGCTCGAGCCGCGCGGCCGTGAGGGGCTCCGTCGGCACCTTGAAGGGGAGCTTTGCGAGGATCAGCACCCGCAGCGCGCGCCCCGGCACGTCAACACCCTCCCAGAATGAGTCGGTTCCCAGGAGAATCCCCGAGCCAGCCTCTCGAAAGCGCCGGAGCAGGTGATCGCGCTGCCCTTCGCCCTGTACGAACAGCGGCCACCGACCACCGATCGAATCGCGCACCGCGTCCGCCGCGCGCCGCAGCGCCGCGTGGCTCGTGAACAGCACGAACATGCCGCCGTCGGACGCGTGGGCCAGCTCCACGAGCACCCGCGCGACCGCGGCGCCGTGGCCCGATTCGTCGTCGCGCGGCTCGGGGAGATCGGTGGGGATCCCGAACAGACACTGCGAGGCGTAGTCGAAGGGCGACGCGTGGATTTCCCGTACCTTGGTCCGCGCCGGCGGCAGGTCGAGCCCGAGCCGCTCCTCGAGGTAGCCAAAGTCTCCTCCCGCCGCGAGGGTGGCGCTCGTGAGCACGACGGTCTCGATCCGGTCGAACAGGTTCTGCTTGAGGATGGGCGCCAGATCGAGGGGCACGGCGGCGAGGGAGACGTTCGGGGTCTTCCGCCCGCGCCGCTCGAGCCAGCGTACCGCGGCGGGACCGGCGGTCGGCGGCCGCAACGTCGCCGTGAGACCCGCGGCCGCCGCGTCGAGCCGCCGCACGACGCCGCGCAGCTCACCGACCAGCTGGGCGCGCCGCTCCGACGGGTCGTCGAGCGTCAGGCGGTCGGCGATCATCGCGCCCCCCTCCGACAGGCGCGAGAAGGCGAGCAGCAGATTGTCGAGCGCCACGCCCAACCCTTCGTCCCACACCGCGTCCGTGAGGAACTCGTCGCGCAGCCGCAGCACCGGCGCGGGACCCGGCTCGCCGTCGAGCCGTCGCGCCAGTCGGGCGAACACGTCGTCCGCCGCGCGGCGCGCCGCCGCCAGCGCGTCGACCAGGCCCTGCTGCGCCAGCTCGCGGCTCGCGGCCGACAGGAGATCGTCGCGCCCGAACAGCACCGAGCGCAGTGTGGGGAGGAGCCCGCGACCGTTTTTCTCGAGCCGGGACAGGAGACGTTGCACACCGAGCATGCTGACCTGCGCGCCGAGATGCATGGCGGCCACGTCTTCGAGATGGTGGGCCTCGTCCAGCACCAGCCGGCGATACGGCGGGAGCACGGCGGCTTCCTGCCAGTTGTCCGACGCCATGCGCACGGCAAGGTCGGACGCGAGCAGGTGATGGTTGACGACCACGACGTCCGCTTCCGCCGCGCGCCGCCGCGCCTGGAACAGGAAGCAGCGGTCGAAATGGGGGCATTTGAGCCGCGTGCACAGATCCGACTCCGCCGCCACCGCGTCCCACACGTCGGCGCTCGGCTCGTCCGTGAGGTCGGCGAGCGAGCCGTCGGCGGTCCGGGCGGCCCACGCCGCGAGGCCGTCCAGTTCCACCCGGCGCTCGTCCTCGAACAGCGAGTCCCCCTGTTCGCGGGCCTGGTCGAGGCGCGACAGGCAGACGTAGTTGCGCCACCCCTTGAGCAGCGCGAACGTCGGCGAATGGTCGCCCGTGCCGAGCGCGCGCGCGAGAATCGGAAGATCCTTGCCGACGAGTTGCTCCTGCAGGTTGATCGTGTTGGTGGAGACGACGGTCCGCTCGCCGTTCTCGCGGGCCCACACGAGCGCCGGCACAAGATAGGCGAACGACTTCCCCACCCCGGTCCCGGCTTCGAGCAAGCCGACGCCGCCGTCGTTGTACAGGTCGGACACGTAGGCCGTCATGTCGCGCTGGCTGGGGCGATCTTCGAAGTTGCCGAGCGCCCGGGCCACGGGGCCTGAGGGGGAAAGCAAAGCCGCGACGTCGATCGGGTCGATCCGGGTGGTGGCGCGCGGCCGGGGGCACTCGACCACCACGTAGCAATCGGTGACCTCGTTGTCCACGATCGCGAAGCCGACGCCCCCGTCGTGCAGCCGCGCCGCGACACTCAGATCCGCGCCCGACGGCTCGAGCACGCCGCTGGGGTGGTTGTGCAGCAGCAGCTCGCCGCGCACCGCGATTCCCGGCAGGGCGAGCACGGCGTCCACCGTCCCGCGCGCGACGACCCGCGCGTCGACGATCAGGCCGTTCGCGTCGAGCGAGGCCACGAACGACACCTCCCGCCCGCGAGCGGCCGCGATCTCGGCGCGCAGCAGGTCGCGGACCGCGAGTGCGAGGCGCTCGACGCTCATGTCTTCAGCTCGCGCTTCTTGGCCGCCGGAAAGAGCACGTTGTTGAGGATCAGCCGGTAGCCCGGCGAATGGGGATGTAACGACAGGTCGGTCGGTGGATCGCCGATCTGGTGCTGCTGGTCCTCGGGATCGTGGCCGCCGAAGAACGTCCAGGTCCCTTTCCCGTGGTTGCCGTTGATGTACTTCACCCAGGGAGCGCCCTCTTCGTCCGCGAGCACGACGTCACTGGGCTTCAAGCGGGTGCGCAGGAACGACGTCGTGAGCCCGTAGAAATCGGGAATCACCTGCCGGTGGTTCTGCACCAGGAGCGTCGGGACCGGGTCGATCTTTGCGCTGAAGTTGAACAGCTTGAAAGCGCCGAGCGGCTGGCGGCGCCCTGGGGCGTTGACCTGGTGCCCGTCGATGTCCGAGAAGCTCGCGACCTGCGGGTTGGGCTCCACGTGCGCGCCCATGAAGGCGAGGGCCTTCGTCCAGTCGAGCTTCGCATCCGCCTGCGGGTCCATGGGCGTGCCGTCCGCGAACGCGGCGGCGATGTCCACGCGCTCGGCGGCGAGCGCCAAGTCGATCGTCTCCGTCGCGGTGCACATCGCGAACAGAAACCCGCCGTTCCCGACGTAGTCCCGGATCTGCCGCGCCACCGCCTTCTTCAAAGCGGGGACGGTCGCGGCGCCCAGCTGCTTCGCCGCGTCCGCGTTGAACCGCACCATCTCGGCGAGCCACGGCTGGCCGGCATAGATGAGGTAGAACTTCGAGAACTGTCCGGTGAAGTCTTCGTGGTGCAGGTGCAGCCAGTCGTAGCCCGCGAGCTTGCCGCCGAGCACTTCAAAATCCCATACCTTGTCGAACTGAATCCCGGCGTACTGCAGCGCCATCGTGACGGCGTCGTCCCAGGGCGGCGTGTTGGGGGGCACGTACACGGCGACCTTGGGCGCCTTTTCGAGCGGCACGGCGTCCATGTTGCTCGCCTCGATCTCACCGCGGATGGCCGTGACGCGGGTGTCGTCCACCGGCTCGACGCTCACGCCCGCCAGCGCCGCGTCGCGCCGGATCGCGGGCCCGTCCGGCAGCAGGAACGATCCGCCGCGGTAGTTCAGGAGCCACTCCGCCTTGATGCCCGCCTGAACCACCCGATAGGTGACACCGTACGCCTTGAGATGGTCGGATTGGGCGTCGTCCATCGGGAGGAGCAACGACGGACCGGCGGACAGGCGGACAAGTGGAAGGAGACCGAGGAGATCGCTCCCGACCACCAGTCCGGCTGTCCGCCCCACCGCCCTCACGAACTCTCTCCGCTTCATGACTTCGGAATCGCCCCCTTCGCCCGCTCGAGCTCGCGCCGCGCGTCGGGCACCACCGCGCTCCCGGGATATGTGAGAATCAGGTGCTCGAGATGCCGAATCGCCTCCGCCGTCTGCGTCCGGCGTTCGAGCAGCCGCGCCCACTCGAACTCGGCGGCGGGCGCCGCCGCGCCCAACCCCGCGCTGCGGACAATCTCGTCGAACAGCGCCAGAGCGGTGCCCTGTTGCGCGGTGTCCAGCCGGGCCGCCACACGCCCGGCCAGCAGCAGGAGGTCGGGCCGCCCACCGCCACGCTCCCCCGTTGCCACACCCGCGGCGGCACGCCGCAAGGCCTCGGCGGCGTGCGCCGAGTCACCCTGGGCAAGCAACAACAACGCGCCGCCGAGCGCGGGGAACGAGTCGCCCGGCAACTGCTGCAGCAGCGCCACCATCGCCCCGCGGTCGGTGGCGTCGCGCCGGTCTCCGGCGTACGGCCCCGCGGCGAGGAAGAGCCGCCGGGCGTCGCTCAGCCTCCCGCGATACAGCGCGATCCACCCCTGGAGCGCCAGCGCCTCCACGCTCGAGTCGCGCGCCAGCTCCGCGTCGGCGCGGTCCAGCTCCCCGGCCACGATCCTGGCACGCGCCAGCCCGAGGCGTAAACTCGCGCGGTCGTCGGCGGACAGCCGGGCATTGGTCGCGAGCTGTTGGGCCGCCTCGTCGCGCTGCCCCCCATCGATCAGGGCCTCTACCACGGCGCGCTGCGCGAACCGCTGGGCATCGGGAGATGCATTCGAGTCCTGCGCGACCCGCTCGAGCACCGCACGCGCGGCCACCCGATCGCCCGCCTCGATGAAGGCGCGCGCCGCGTCGGCCCGCGCCCGGGCCGCCGCCCCTCCGTCGGGCGCCAGGTCGGCGTAACGCGAGAGCGCGAGAGCGCGCACGCGACGCGCGTCGGGCGTGCTGCGGGCGCCCGCGAGGTCGGCGAAGCGTCGCGCCGCGAACGCCGCGTCCGCGGACGGCGTGGCGACGCTCGGCTCGAACACGGCCCATGCGCGCAGCGCCTGCCCCCAGCCCAACAGCAGCTCGCCCGCCAGTCGCCGCGTGAGCGGCGACGGGGTCCCCTCGGTGAGCAGGCGCGCGATGCGCTCGCGCTGCGCGTCGGGCGCCTCGGCCAACGCGCTCGCCGCGTTCGGCAGTTGTACCGGCGCGTCCGGCAACGCCGCCGCCCATTCGCGCGCCGCGCCCTCCCAGTCGCCCGAGAGCTGGTTGAGCTCCGCCAGCTCGATCCCGAACGCGCCGGATCGGCCGAGCGCGCGGCGGCCGGCGAGGAGCACGTCGCGCGCCGCGCCGTGGCGGTGCGCGTCCTCGAGCGCCATCGCCCACTCGCGGTACGGCGCTTCGTCGCTCGGCGCGGCCGCGGTCCACCGCAGCGCTACCGCCCGCGCGCTGTCGGGCTCGTTCAGGGCCACGTACGTGCGGAGCAGCACTCCCCGCAGCGCCGCGTTGGTCGGACTCGCGGCCGCCGCCCGCTGGGCCGCCGGCAGCAGCTCGCCCAGGCGATTGAGCGGCGGCAGCACACGCTCGAGCCCGAGCAGCGCCGTGAGATTGGTCGGATCGGCCCGCAGCGTCGCGAGATAGATCGCCGCGGCCTGGTCGTACTGCCCGGCGCGCTCGAGCTCGAATCCCTGGCCGATCGCCTGAGCCGGCAGCGAGCGAGCGAACAGGACGAGCAGCCCCACTGTCCACCTAGCGCTGCGGCGCATTCAATCTCCGGAAATACTCGAGCACCAGGCGACGTTGCTCGGGGGTGAGACCCTGGAGCTCTTCCCACGTGGGGTAGCGGAGCCGCGGGCCCGCACCCGTCGCCCCGGGCTTCAGGATGTCGGGGATGTGCACGCTGTCCCCGGTCGCGGAGCGGCTGACGCGCTCCTTGGTCTGATCGGGCTCGTCGTTCGAAAGCGTGCGGCCGGCGTCGAGCAGGCGGCGGTACAGGCGCTGCTGGCGCTCGATGGTCTGTTGATCGAGGCGCCCGGCGTCGAGCTGGCGCGCGAGCTCCTTCGCCTCCTGCGCGAGCGGACCGGCGGCGGCGCTCGCACCGCCGGCCTGGAGCCGCTCGAGCTGCTCCGCGAGGGCGCGCTGGCGGGCGGCGAGGGCGCGGAGCTGCTGCAGCATTGCCTCGCCGCTCACGCCCATCAGCGGGAACAGGCCCTGGGCCAGACCGTTCAGTCCTTGCTGATCGCGCGCCAGGCGCGCCAGCTGCTCCACCGCTTCGGCGAACCCGCTTCCCGACTTCCCGCCCGCTACCTGGCTGCGGCTGCGGGCCAGCGCCAGCGCGGTGGCGTTGAGGGCGTCGAGAGCGTCCTCCGCGAGCGACGCCGCCTCGGAGGCGTTGGGGTCGGCTTCTTCGAGCTCGGAGCGCGCCGCCGCCATTTGCCGTTTCGCATAGCCCAGCGCGGCGTCCAGCTGCGGCGACACCAGCGCGTGCTTCCCGGCCGCCTCGCGGATCTGGCGCGCCACCGCGTCGGTGCCCTCCTCCACTGCCGCCTGCCGCGACCGGGTGCCGGCGCCCGCCTCGCCGCGCCGCAGCGCCTCAGCCACGCGCTCCTGCCCCTGCGCGAGCGCGGCCGTCTCCGAAAGCGCGCGGTCGAGCGCCGCGAGGGTCTCGCCCCGCCACTCCCGCGCCAGCGAGTCGCGCTGCCCGCGCAGCGCCTCGGGCACCCCCGCGAGCTGCCGCTCGGCCTCGGTCCCCGCCGCCGTCGCGGCGGGCGCCCGACTTTGGTCCGCGGCCTGCGCCGCGCGTTGCATCGCCGCTCCCGCATCGCGCGCCGCCTGCTGCGGCGCGGCGAACGGGGTGCGGGGAGCCGCGCGCAGGTCCGAGGCGACCCGGTCGATGCCGCGCGCCAACGAGTCCGCGCGATCGGCGAGCGCGCGCTGGCGCGCGGCGCCCGCGCTGTCCGGCCGCGGCGCGTCCTCGCGATTCCACTCCGCCTGGCGCCGCTGCAGGTCCTCGGCGTCGGCCGCGAGCGACGCGAGCGCGCCTTCGACGGCGGCCCGGCGGAACAGCTCCTCGCTGCGCTCGAGCTCGGCCTTGAGCTGCTGCTGTGCCTCGGCGAGCCGCTCGAGCGCGCGGCGCGTCGCCTCCGGGTCGAGCCGCGCCAGTGCGTCTTGCAGCTCGCGCAGCCGCGCTGCCAGCTCCGGCGTCACCGCGCGCTGCAGCAGCTCCTGGACTTCGCGCAGCCGCGCCTGGAACGCCGTGTCGCCCATCCCGGCGGCCTGGGCCGCGCGCGTGATCTCCTCCACCGCGCGCGACAGCTCCTGGACCCGCTGCTGCAGCGCTTCCTGCTCGCGCGCCACGGCCTGCGCGCGCTCCGTCGCCTGGAAGGGCAGCGGTCCGTCCCGCCCGTCCGCGGCACGGCGAGTGCCGGCGGCGTCGCGGGAGCGCTGCTGCGCGAGATCCCGCGTCCGCGCCCCCAGCTCGCGCTGCGCCTGGGCGAGCGAGTCCGCTGCACCGGTGATGTCCCGGGCCGCGTCGCGGGTCGCGGCGCGCAGCTCCTCGAGGCTGGGGAGCCGCAGCGCGATCTCCTCGCTCCGCCCCATGTGAGTGCCGGGCGCGGGGACGTTGTCCCACGCCTCGACGCGAAGCCGCAGCGTGTCGCCCGGCAACAGCCCGCGCCGCTCCGCGTCGAGATCGCCCTGGACGATCGTCCGCTGGCCCGCGCCCGACACGTCGAGCGACTCGCGCACGGCCGCCCCCACTTTTCCCGTCCGGCTCACGCGCCAGCTCACCACCTCGAGCCGGGTCAGGCCGTGATCGTCCCGCGCGTCGATCACGAGCGGCTGCCGGAGCGAGAGCGGCAGCGTCGTGTCGCGCCCCGGGACGGGGACCGTCACCACGGGCGCCGAATCGGGCACCACGCGCAGCCGCAGCTCGGGCACGTCGCCCTCGAGCGGCGTCCCATCCGCGGTCGCAAGCTCGAGCCGCCACGTCCCCGAGGCCGAGGGCGCGGCGGCCAGTCGGCCCGAGAACCGGGCTCCATCCACGGCGAGGCGTGCGCGTGCGTCCCCCCCGCGGCGCCACGCGGCCGCCGCCAGCGGAACGCTCGCCGCGCCGCTCGTGAGGATCATCGTCCCTTCGGGAAGCGCCACCGAGTCGGGCCCGGGAACGAGCGGCTCGTCGGGGCGACCCAGGTACTCAGGATACCGGGCGGTGAGCTCGAGGCCGGCGAGAAACGCGGGCAACGCCACGCTGACCCGTCGCTCGACGCTGCGGCGGCTCCCGCTCGAGGCTCGCAGATACAGGTCGGACTCGAGCGGGCCGATGCGCCGGGTGGCGTGGCCCAGCGAATCGAGCGCGACCGGGGCGGGGCGCCACGGGTCTCCCGGGCCGCGAGTCCAGAGGGTGGCTCGCGTCGCCGCGGGCACGTCGAGCGTAACCGTGACGCTGTCACCCCGGCGTACCGTCGCGCGGTCCACGGCAAGACGCACCGGCGCGCGTGCGTCGGCGATGGCCCGGAGGGGATGCCAGAACGCGGCCGCCCGCCCCGCGCCGGGCGACGACACCACGAACAGCGCGGCGCCGAGCGCCGCCGTCCCCGCGCCCATCACGAGCGAGGCCCGCGTACCGCGGGCCAGCAGCCGGCCCACGGCGGGCGCGGCGCGCTCCACCACCGCGGCCGCCCGGGCGTCGGCCAGCCCCAAGAGCTCCGCGCTCGCTCCCGCGCTCGCCGCCGGCGCGAGCACTCCCACCACGCTCCCGGCGCGGGTGCCGGCCGTCGTCTCGACCAGCCGTCCCACCACGGCCGGCGCGGCAGGCCGTCCCGCCCGCCGCATCAGCCACACCGCCGCGCCGAGTATCCCCGCAATCAGGAGCCACGCGACCACCACCGCCCCGACGCGCGGCGCGAGCGTCAGGCCCGCTCCGGCGATCGCAAACGCGACGCCCGCGCTCGTGAGCAACACCGCTCCGGCGCGGGCGCGCGCGTGCGGCCCGCCGAGCCGCCGCAGCCGAACCGCCGTGTCGGTCACCGCGTTGCGCTCACGGCGTAAGTGAACAGGTTGACCCCCATCCGTAGTGCCGCCTCGTGCAGCTCCGGAGGATCATGGTGCACCTCGGGATCCTCCCACCCGTCGCCGAGGTCGGTCTGATAGGAATAGTACACGACCAGCCGGTTGCCCAAAAAGATACCGAAACCCTGCGCCGGCAGCCCGTCATGCTCGTGGATCTTGGGGATGCCACGGGGGAAGTCGTATACCAGGTGATAGATGGGGTGGCTCAACGGGACTTCAACCAGTGGGTGATCGGGGAAAACCCGCGCGATCTCGCGGCGGAACGACTTGTCCATGCCGTAGTCGTCGTCGGCGTGCAGGAAGCCTCCCTGCTCGAGCCAGCGCCGCAGCCGCGTCACCTCTTCGTCCGAGAAGCGCACATTCCCGTGCCCCGTCATGAAGAGGTAAGGAACGTCCCACAGCTCGGGGCCGGTGAGGGTCACGACGCGCTCGCGCTCGGCGACGGGGAGCGCGGTGCGCTGGCGGAGCGCCGCGAGGAGGTTCGGTAGCGCGGAGGGGCCGGCGTACCAATCTCCCCCGCCATCATAGTGAAGGCGGCCGATCGTCAGGGAGGCAAAACGCGGAATGCGGAAGTCGGAACGCGGAGCAGCGCCCACGAACGCTGGTGCGTCTGTTCCGCGCTCCGCGTTCCGCGTTCCGCGTTCCCGTATCCCATCGGCGACGGACAGCCAGAGTACCAATACGAGGATGGCCGGGGCTCTCACAGTTCGTTCACCAACCGATACGCCGTGTTTCTCGTGATTCCCGTCTCCACCGCGAGCTGCTCCGCTACGTCGCGTCGGGTCATCCCCTGCGCCAGCAGCGTGCGGGCGCGCGCTCGAGGGTCGGGGGCAGGGGCGCGCTCCTCCCGGGCCGGCTTGCCCGTGCCCGCCACCATCACCGTCACTTCGCCTCGGGGGGGCGCCTCGGCGTAGTAACCCGCGAGCTCGGCCAGGGTCCCGGCGCGAGTCTCTTCGAACAGCTTGGTCAGCTCCCGCGCCACCGCGGCGGGTCGCTCCGCGCCGCACGCCGCGGCCAGGTCCTCGAGCAGCTCCGCGACGCGCGGCGGCGCCTCGAATAGCACCACCGTCCACTCGCTCTTCGCTACCAGGTCGAGCAGGCGCCGCCGCTCCGTCCCCTTGCGCGGGACGAAACCCAGAAACAGGTAGCGGTCGGCGCCGAGGCCCGAGACCGATAGCGCGGCTGCGACGGCGGTGGGCCCCGGGATGGTGACCACGGGGATGTCGCGCTCACGAGCGGCGGCGACGAGCACGGCGCCGGGATCGCTCACCGTCGGCGTCCCGGCGTCCGTCACGAGCGCCACGTCCTTGCCGCTCGCCAACAGGTGCAGGATCCGGCGCAGCGCCGCGTCGCTCGAGTGCGCGTGGAAGCTGATGAGCTCGGCGCGCGAGCCGACGTGGGCGAGCAGGGGCTTGGTGTGACGCGTGTCCTCGGCAGCGACGGCCGCCGCCCGCGTCAGCGTGGCGGCCGCGCGCGGGGAGAGGTCCTCGAGGTTGCCGAGCGGCGTCGCCACGACGTACAGGGTGCCCGCCATTTCACCACGACACCGGCCACGGCAGGCGGCCGTAGTAGCCCGCCGATTGCAAAACGTAGCGGTGCTCGCGCGTGGCCTCGCGCAGGATCTTGGGAGCCGTGCCCGGCATCATCACCTCGACGCCCTCGAGCAGCTGGAGCGACCAATCGGTGAGCGCATTCGAGAGCTCCTCCGGCTGCACCACCGAGTCCGGCGTATCGGTCCCGCGCGGTGCCGAGAGGATCGTGATCGCCTGATGCGCATCCCCTAGCCCCGCGCTCACTTTCTGCGCCCGGCGCTTCGCCTCGCCCGGAAATTCCTTGTCCACCTCGTCGACGATGCGCCAGTACAGCTCGCGGTAGGTGTTGATAAGCGCGTTCGGCGCCTGCTGCGGCAGGTCGGCTACGTAGGAGAACACGGCCGCCGTGAGCACAGGCGTTTGCCGATCGGCGCCAGGATGGAACTGCGATTCGAGAAACTTCGGAATGGCCATCACTTCCGGCTTGTCGCAGAAGTAGCCGCTGGCGTAGCGTCCCCCGTCGAACCGCACGTACGACACGTGCGCGTTCGACGTGAGCTCGAGGATGCCGCTGGTCTTGTCCCGCGCGAACGCCGCGAAGAACGCGCCCGGCTGCGCGGAGTCGACCGTGCGCATCTCCACCGGCGCCGCACACGACTGATACATCCAGGCGAGCTGCTCCATCGGCGCGGCCGAGTAGGCGAGCTCCCCCCGCTCGACTTCGGCGCGCATCCGCTTGAGCGCCTCCGTGATGGTGATGACCTGTCGCCCGGTGGTGTGCAGGGACGCGGCGTTCACGGCCTCGCCCTTGCGGAAGAACAGCAGCAGGCATTCCTCCGGAAGGTAGGCCGTGATGTAGCCGTCGACGCGACCGTCCCGGTCGCGCTTGCCGAAGGCGAGGAGGTTGTCGAGGTGGACGAACGCGAGCCGGGTGCGATGAACCAACCGGTTCACCTGCGGGAACGTCAGGTCCGCGAGGCGAACCGGCGAATTCATCAGGCGAGCCGTGCTCGCGCGCATGGTCCTCCGGGGAGGATGCTACGACAGATGCTGCTTGATCTTCTGCTCGAAGACCGGCTTCGGGTACGCGCCTACCAGCGTGTCCACGTGCCGCCCGTCCTTGAAGAATAGAATACTCGGAATCGAGCGAACGTTAAAGCGCATCGCCGTCGTCTGATTGGCGTCCACGTCCACCTTGGCCACTTTCAGCTTGCCCAGATACTCCCCCGCCAGCTGGTCCAGGATGGGCGCCACCATGTGACACGGCCCGCACCACGTGGCCCAGAAGTCAACGATCGTGAGCCCCTGATGCTGCTCGACCTCCAACCCGAACGTGGCGTCCGTGACGGCCGTGAAATGCTCTCCTGCCATGACCTCTCCACTCCCTCTCGTGCAATCGTTATGTTGACGGGCGTCATGACCGAATCACGCACCCGCGTCGCCCACATCGGTATCGCCGTAGCGTCCATCGACGCCGCCGTCGGCTTTTATCGCGACGTCCTCGGCGTCGAGCCAGGACCCCCCGAGACGGCCGACGGCGCGACCATCGTCACCCTGCCGCTGGGCGACGTCCAGGTCGAGCTCCTCGAGCCCCGCAATCCGGACGGCCCGGTGGCGAAGTTTCTCGCCAAGCGCGGGGCCGGCATCCATCATGTCTGCTACCGCGTGCCGGATCTGGACCGCGCCCTCGAGCGCTGCCGGGCGGCTGGGTATCGTCTCATCGACGAGGTTCCGCGGCGCGGCGCCGGCGGCCGGCGCATCGCGTTCGTGCATCCGAAAACGACGGCCGGCATCTTGCTGGAGCTGACAGAGTAACCAACGCGCCGCCCGCCTGAAACGTTCCCCGACTCACGCGCGGCACGGCAAGCCCGGTGTGGGAATGCTCCCCAGATGCACGTCGTTCACCACCCAGCCGCCGTCCTTGGTGCGCACCAGATCGATCGGGAATACCACGGTGCACCCGCCGTCCCGCTGCAGCTCGACCCGGAAGCTCTTCATGTTGTCGTGCCCCGGCACGGCCAGCGGCCCTTCGACGACGCGATAGCCCGCGTGGTTCACGTACTTCTGGACGACGGAGAGCCGCTCCCGGAGTTGGTCGGCTTTCATCCAGTTCGTCGCGGGCCCACGCTCCGAGCCCCACAGCGTGCCCATGCGCGGGATATTGTTGTCCTTGACCGCCGACATGAACTGCGCGAGCGTCTCCTGAGGCGACTGCGGTGCGATCTTCCCCGGGCCGGCTCCCCCACCGCACGCGAGACAGCCCAGCGCGACGAGCACGGTCAGTCGTGGTCTCACGGACGATACCTCTGTGTGTGCGGAGTGAACCGAAGGTAAGACGGCATGCGGCTGTACGTCAACATTGATCACGTCGCGACGGTGCGCGAAGCGCGCCGCACCGACGAACCCGACCCGGCGCGCGCTGCGGCGGCGGCCGAGCAGGGCGGCGCCGACGGCATCACCGTGCACCTGCGCGAGGACCGCCGCCACATCCAGGACGCCGACGTCCGCGCGCTCCGCGCCGCGGTGCGCACCGTGCTGAACCTGGAGCTCGGCGCGGCGCCCGAGATCGTGCGGATCGCCTGCCGCCTGAAGCCGTTTCAGGCGACGCTCGTCCCCGAGCGGCGCCAGGAGATCACCACCGAAGGCGGCCTCGCCCTCCGGGGCGCGAGCCGCAAGATCCGCACGGCCATCGAGCGCCTCACCGCCGCCGGCATCCGCGTCAGTCTCTTCATCGACCCCGACCCGGGGACCATCGATCGCGCGGCCGCGCTCGGCGTTCCCGCGGTCGAGCTGCACACCGGCCGCTACGCCCGCTCCTGGCGGAACAGTGACGCCGCGCTCCGCGCGCTCGCCCGCGCCGCCGCCCACGCCCGCGCACGCGGCCTCGCCGTGCACGCGGGGCACGGCCTGACGTACGACAACGTCCGGCCCGTCGCCGCCATTCCTGAGATCGAAGAGCTGAACATCGGACACAGCATCGTCTCGAGTGCCATCTTCTGGGGGCTCGAGGAAGCCGTGCGGCGCATGCGGCAGTTGGTCGATGAGGCCGCGAAGCCTTAGCTTGGTAGCCCTATGAGCGATGCCCCGAAGCCGCTCGGCATGGCGGACTTCTTCGCCCTCGAGGCGGGGGAGTATCTCGAGCGGCTTGACGGCCTGCTGGCCAAGAGCGACAACCCCAGCGCCGACGAGATCGTGCGGCTCGCCCGGGCGCTGCGCGGCAGCGCCCTCATGGCGAACCGGCACGCGATCGCGCGCACCGCCGCCGGGCTCGAAGCCCTAGCGCGGGCGGTACGGGAGGGACGGCGCGCCTGGGATCCCCAAACCCAGCAGCTCGCCATTCGCGGCGTGGATGACTTGAAGGTCTTCGTGCGGCAGGCGGGCAGCTGGACCGATGCCGACACCGCGAAGGCCGAGGCGCTGGCACTCGAGCTCGAGCAGGTCGCGGGCCGGCCGTCCGCGCAGATCCGCGCGGTGGAAGCGCTGGGGCTGGATGCGGGCGCGCGGGCATTCGTGGCGCGCGAGGGCGCGGCGATCGCGGGCGCGCTGGAGCGCGCGGCGCAGGCGCTGCGGGCCAACCCGCTTGCGCACGACCCGCTGCAGCACGTCATGCGCGCGCTCCAGCCGCTGCGCGGCCTCGCCGCCCTCAGCGACCTGCCGCCGCTCCCCGACCTGCTCGAGGGAATCGAGCGCTCCATCGGCGAGCTGTCGCGCTCGGGACTGCAGCCCCCGGCCAACGTGGGCGATCTGTTCCAGGTCGCCGGGAGCGCGATCGCGCGCGCCGCGCGCGAAGTGGCCGAGCGCGGCCGACCCGACCCGGAAGGGGCGGACTTCCGGCAGTTCGCCGGGTTGCTGATGAAGTTCATGGAAAGCGAACCGGACGCGGTTTCGATCGGCTCTCTCTATTACAGCGACTCGGGCCCCCACATCGTGTCACGCGGCGTCCCGGCGGCGCGCCCGTCCGCGCTCGGCAAGCTGGAGCTCGTGAGCCACGGCGAGCACCTGCGACAGGCGGCGGACTCGCTCGAGCGCGCCCCCTCCGCTACGCAGCGGGAGCTGCGCGCCCACACGCTCGGCACCACCTTCCGCGCGCTCGCGAACGCGGGCGGCGGCGTGCTCGCCGATCGCGTGGCCCAGTTCGCGATCGCCGCGCGGGAAGCGGTGGCGTCGGGGATTGCCGTGAGCAGCGCGGCCGCCTTCGCCGCCGAGCTGCGGCGTGCGGGCGATCTGCTCGCCCGCTCGGGCGCGGGCGACGAGGAAGCGCTCGCGACCGAGCTCGACTCCCTCACCGCCGCGCTCCGGACCATCCAGCCGGGCGCCGCCCCCGCTCCCGCTGCGCCCGCTCCTCGTCCCGTGCCCGCGCCGCCGCCAGCACCGCCGCGCGCTGCGACGCCCGCGGTTCCAGCAGTGAGAGCCGCTCCCGCCCCCGCGCCCGCTCTTGCGCCTGTTTCCCCGCAGCGGGCCGACCTGGCGGTGGCCGAAACGCCCGACCTTGTCGGGTCGTGGGCCGCCTACCAGCGACTGGCGGCGGGAGGGTTCGGCGCGGCGTCGCTCACCGAGCTCGTCGCCGGCACGGCCGCGGTGGAGCGCGTACCAACGCCTGCTCCCAGCTCCCGGGGACCGTCAGGGACTCCTTTAGGGCTCCCGGCTCCCACGCCGCCCTCGGCGGAGCCTCCCGCCGTGGACGTGCGCACACTGTTGTATCGCGGCGACCGCGCGCTCCGGCGGGCCCAGGAGCTGCGCGCAGCGGCGAAGCAGGCGTCGGGCGACGATCTCCGCGACCTCGTCGAAGAAGTCTGCGACCTCGTTGCCCTCGCCCTCGAGCCCAGCCCCTAGTCGGGCGTTGGCCTCCCCGTCCCGCTGGGCCTGGATCCTCGGGCTCGCGGTCACGGCCGCCTTCTTGGCGTGGGCCGTGCGGGGCACTCACTGGAGCGAGGTCCTCGCCGGTCTCCGCGCCGTCGATCCCGTTCTTCTGCTGCTGACGGTCGGGCTCGCCACGCTGACGTTTCCGATCCGCCTGATTCGCTGGCGTGTGATACTGCGCGACGACCGCGAAGCGCCGCTTCCGTGGCGACCGCTGTGGCACGCCGTCGCCATCGGCTTCATGGCGAACAACCTCCTCCCCGCGCGGGCCGGCGAATTCGCGCGCGCGTACGTCGCCAGCCGGCAATTGCCGGTGCGGTTCACGACGTCGCTGGCGTCGATCGGCGTGGAACGCGTGTTCGATGCCCTCGTGATGCTCGGGCTGATGGCGTTGGCGATCGCGTCTCCTTCGTTTCCCGCCCATTCCACTCTGCTCGACATGCCGTTGTCACGCCTGGCCGAGCGTGCCGCGATGTTATTTGGCGCGATGTTCGTCGTGGCGTTCGTCGTCGTGCTGCGACCGGCGCCATGGCTGGCACTGTTCGAGCGCGTGGCTCGGGCCGCGCTGCCGGCCCGATTCGCGGAGCGCCTCGCCGGCATGGCGGAGGGTCTCGTGGCCGGCCTCACCGTGCTGAAGCGCCCCGGGCGGTTTGGAGCGATGCTGTTCTGGTCCTTCGTCCTGTGGCTCACGAACGCCGCGTCGTTCGCCGTGTGCTTCCGGGCGTTCGGGCTAAACGTGCCGCTCGAGGGTTCCCTGCTGCTCCAGGGGATCCTCGGGTTTGCGGTAGCGGTCCCCGCATCAGCCGGCTTCTTCGGTGTGTTCGAAAAGGCGACGCAGCTGACGCTGCAGATCTACGGCATCAGTCCGAGCCTGGCGTTGGCATACGCAGTGGCCTACCACGTCTCGACCTTCCTGCCAATCACGCTGCTCGGCTTGCGCTCCCTCGCGAGCGTCCACCTGCACTTGCGTGACCTGCACCGAGCACGGACGTCTGAAGTGGGCGCGGGCGGGGGCGGGGCCGGGGGGCCGTGACCGACACCGTCCGCATCGCCGCGCACGCCAAGCTCAACCTCTTGCTGCGTATTCTGGCGCGCGAAGCGCCGGCCGGATATCACCAGATCGAGACGGCGTTCGCCTTGCTCGAGCTGGCCGACGACCTGGTGATGACGCGCACGGCCAGCAAGGTTGCGCTCACCGTGCACGGACCCGACCTGGGGCCGCCGGAGCAGAACCTCGCGGTCCGGGCCGCACGCGCCGTCCTGGAGGCGACCGGGCACAAGTTCGGCGTGGCGCTCGAGCTCACCAAGCGGATCCCCGTGCGGTCGGGCCTCGGCGGCGGCTCGAGCGACGCGGCGGCCGCGCTGCATGCGGTGAACGCGCTCGCCGGCAACGCGGTCCCCCGCCACGAGCTGCTCCACTTCGCCACGCGGCTCGGCGCCGATGTGGCGTTCTTCGCGAGCGGCGCCCCGGCCGCGCTCGCGTGGGGCCGCGGCGAGCGGCTGTTCCGGCTCCCCGCCCCGCCGGCCGCGCCTGCGCTCGTGGCCCTGGCGCTCCCGCCGCTCGCCGTCGCCACCCCCGACGCGTACGGCTGGTGGGACGAAATGCATCCGGAACCCGCGCCGCGCGGGCCGCTGCTGCTCGACATCGACGCGTTCGCAGGGTGGGGCAGCATCGGACGCCTCGGCGGCAACGACTTCGAGATCCCCGTCTTCGGGAAGCATCCGCCGCTGCGCGCGCTGTACGAGCGCATAGCCGGAACGCATCCGAATTGGGTACGACTGTGCGGCTCGGGGAGCGCCGTGGCCGCCGTGTACGCGAACGAAGGGCTGCGGGACGATGCGGCCATGATCTTGGGCGAGAAATACCAGCGGCTGATCAAGACGACCACCCGGCCGGCGGCCGCGCCGGGTCCCGAGCCGGCCTAGGAGCGATCCCGTCAGCCGAAGCGGGGGCCGGACCGACCGGTCAGGCGGTGTCGCAGGCGCCGCTGGATGCGATGCAGCCTGCTCAGCACGCGCATCGCGAGGACCAGCGCGCGGGGCGGTGCGTCCACCGGAGCATCCGGCACGCCGGAGATGTTGAGGCCCTGCGCGTGCACGCGGCACGCCTCCCAATCGAAATGCCAGATGTCGTCCAACCAGAATTTCCGCGCACCGTGCTCGTTGAAGAGCCGGAGCACCTCGAAATCGTACCAGTGGTAGTTCTCCTGAGCGACGGTGCGCATGTCGATCCCCGCATCCTCCCAGCCGCGGAACCACTCGACCGGGGAGCGCTCTACCCGACCCGCTCCCGTGAAGTCGACGTGCATGGCATAGCGGAGACGGCGCTTGAACACCCAAGGACAGGTGCCGCGGACGTTCTCGATCACGCTGTACCAGCGCAGTTTCGCCGCGAGGGCCGTGGGCCGCAGAGCGGAGTAGTGGAGCACCGCGATATCGTCCAGCAGCAGACGGCGCGCGTAATCCGGAATAGGCACGCGCACGCTGTGCATGTCGCGCGGCGTATGCTCCACCCCGTCGTCCACGTATCCCAGCGGCGTCAGCCGGTCATGCCGCATGCACTGGTCGGGTGTCTCGTACAGATCGACGCGCTCAAAGCATACGATGGTCCCAGGCCGGGCGTCGAGCATCGCTCGCCAGCTCGGCGTGTCGAGCGCGTTGGCCGCGAGAATCTCGTCGGCATCGAGCGCCAGGATGACGCGCGGTCGCGGAACGAGGGCGCGCGCGTGGCGAAGCAGCAAGAGCTGGCGGTCCCGCTCGTTGAACTCGTCGGTGGGGTTGTCGACGACTCGGACCTTGGGATAGCGGCTGCAGATGGCGCGACTGTCGTCCGTCGAGCGCTGGTCGGCGATGATGATGTGATCCGCGAATCGGCTGGTTACCGAGAGGAACCGCTCGAGGATCCACGCCTCGTTGCGGACCGGCGTGACCACGACGACGCGAACGGGGTCGGACACGGTTTTACGATACGACGGCGCGAGCGAAAGGGAAACGGTGCGAGGGGAGTCGTTTGCGGCCCCGGACCCGGCGCTTGATATTGTGGTAGGCGAGGCACGCGAGGAGGACCGATGCCGGAACAGCTGATCGGGACCGTCGTCCACTACTTCAAGGGACCGAGTGTCGCCGTCGTGCGCGTGACCGAGGGCGCGCTGGCGGTCGGCGACCACATTCGCTTTCACGGCCATACGACCGACTTCACCGAGCAGATCGCCTCGATGGAAGTGAACCATCAGAAAGTCCCGCTGGCGAAAGCCGGCGACGAGGTCGCCATCCAGGTGGCCGACCGCACGCGCCAGCACGATCAGGTCTTCAAGGTGACCCCATGAACGAAGCAGGCCCCAATTAGCGGCGGCATGCGCCCGGCACCGCTCGCAGCGGTGATGCTCACGTTCGCGTGCGCGTCCTCGTCTCCCGAGCCGGCTTCCGCGCCTACGCCCGCTCTGGATTCCGCGGCCCTCGCTCGCGCCGTGCCGCGAGCGTTGGTCGCCGCCAGCGAGCAGTACTACGACATCGACGGGTCGAGCGCCGGCGCACTGCGCAATCAGATCAGCCGGCTCGGCCCCAAGGACGAAAGCGGCAAATCACAGGACGCGCTGACCGTGTGGAGCATCGAGTGGGGCTACGGCACTATCCAGCGCGGAGACAGCTGCGTCCTGCGTGACGTGAAGGTCACGCTCAACGTCGCGGTCACCCTGCCCCGCTGGAAGCCACCGACGACGGCAACGGCCGAGCTCCGGAAGACGTGGCAAGCCTACCTCAAGGCCGTTCGGCTCCATGAAGCCGGGCACCGGGCGATCGCCGAGCGCAACGCCCGCGAGGTGATGGCCGCGCTCACGCCGCTGCGCGGGACGAATTGCGACAAACTCTC